>JAVBPK010000024.1:0-10866 GCA_031549625.1 Eubacteriales bacterium | reverse complement strand
ATTCTGAAAGACGGCATAGACAACCCCGTGCTGGTAGATAAATACCTCATGGGCATCGAATTGGAGGTAGATGTACTTTCCGACGGCAAGGACGTGCTGATCCCCGGCATCATGGAACATATCGAACGCGCAGGCGTGCATTCCGGCGACTCCATTGCCGTGTATCCGCCCCAAACGGTAAACGACAGCATGCTCCACACGCTGATAAACTGCTCGGAAAAACTGGCGCTCGCTATGAACACGCGCGGGCTTATCAACATCCAATACCTCATCTACGAAAACGAGTTGTTTGTAATCGAGGTCAATCCGCGCGCTTCGCGCACCATCCCATATATCAGCAAGGTGACGGGCGTGCCCATGGTGGAGCTGAGCACACGCATCATGATAGGCGAGCAACTGCGCGACCTGGGCTATGGCACAGGCTTATACAAAACGCCGCCATATGTGGCCGTGAAAGTGCCTGTGTTCTCCTTTGAAAAACTTTCGGACGTCAATGCCGTGCTCGGGCCGGAAATGAAGTCTACGGGCGAAGTGCTGGGCATAGGCAAAACGCTCGAAGAAGGGCTGTTCAAAGGGCTCATATCAGCCGGTTTCTCTTTGCCTTCGGCGGCTGATGCCCGCGATTGCGGCGTGTTGATTACGCTTAACAAAAAAGACCGGCTGGAAATCGTACAGCTGGCAAAAAGCCTGGACGATCTTTCCATGACAATATATGCCACGCCCGGCACGGCCCGCGCCATCGAGGCCACCGGCATAGATGTGCAGCGCGTCAACCTCATCTCCGAAGACGACAGCATATTCGAACTTTTGGAAGCCGGCAAGCTTAGCTACGTTATTTATACGGGCACCGGAGAAAAGGGCGAAGTCGCCGACTATATCCGCCTGCACCGCCGCGCGCTGCAGCTTGGCGTGTTCTGCCTGACCTCGCTCGATACCGCAAACGCGCTCGTGGGCATAATCGCCAGCCGCTTCAACCAGACCAACACGGAGCTTGTGGATATCAACCACATGCGCGCGGAACGCCAAAGGCTGCATTTCTGGAAGATGCAGGGCACAGGCAACGACTGCATCGTGCTGGATAACCGCAACGGCGACATTCCCTGCCCCGAATCGCTTGCCATTACGCTGGCGCGCCGCCATGTGGGCGTTGGCGCGGAAAACGTCGTCATGCTGGAGCGTTCCAACATCGCCGACGCAAAGATGCGCATATTCAACCAGGACGGCAGCGAGGCCAACATGGCGGGCAACTCTATCCGCTGTTTGGGAAAATACCTGTACGACAACAATCTGGTAAAGAAAGAACGCATCACCATCGAAACAGGCAGCGGGCTGCGCAATTTGCGGCTGTATCTGTTTGATAACAAAGTTCGCTCCGTGCGGGTGGATATGGGCCGCGCGCTGCTGGCGCCAAAAGATATCCCCGTGCTTATAGAAGGGGAAACCGTCATCAGCGCGACACTGTTCATTGCCGGACAAAACTATGAGGTAACCTGTGTTTCCGTGGGCAACCCGCACTGCGTGGTGTTCTGTGAGCGGGTAGACGCGGTGGATATCCGAAAAATCGGGCCTCAATTTGAAAACGCGCCCGCATTCCCGGAGCGCGTGAATACGGAATTTGTGCGTGTCATCAACCGGCGCACGCTGAAGATGCGCGTTTGGGAGCGCGGCAATGGTGAAACATGGGCCTGCGGCACGGGGGCATGCGCCGCCGTGGTAGCAGCGGTGGAAAATGGTCATTGCGACCGTGACGCGGATATCACCGTAAAGCTCAAGGGCGGCGATCTGATCGTGCGCTATACGCCGGATGGCACGATATACCTCACAGGCAGCGCCGCGCTGGTATATGCCGGCGAAGTGGAGTATTAGGCGTACCGCGGGCTGGCATGGGGCAGCGCCCCATCGTCCTCTTCCTCAAAAACGCAATCACACTCCTGGAGGACGCAACACTTGCGTCCTCCAGGAGTCGAAAATCCTGTTTTTCGCCGGTATTACGGCATTTTACCTCTCGCCCTCCGGGCTCACGGGCGGCAAAATGCCAAAGGCGTGGGCTGCGAACGCGCATGTCGTCCTTACCCACGGATTGAAAACCTTGCCTTATGAACCCTTTTTGACAGTCTGAGGACGCAAACACTTGCGTCCTTTTTTCCTTTATTCGTGAAATATTTATTGTTTTTCAATAAATAAATATTGATATTCAATGATTGTTGGCATATACTAAGCAAAACGACACATTATGGATTGGACGGAGGAGGATGGGATGAAACCAAGTCCCTTAAACCGCGCGGTGCTTCTGCTGTTGTATATCGCGTTTGCCGCCGGTATCTGTTTCACAGCGCTTCTGCCGTGGACGGTGCCTATCATCATGCGCACGGGCACATTGCCCGCGGGCGTTGGATGGCGGGCGGGCGTAACGCTGGCCTGCTGGTATATCGGCGCGGGCGGCGCGTTGTTTATTTTGCTTACATTGATCCGCATGATGCGTTCTCTTTCCAGCGACCCGTTTGTCCCGCAAAACATTTCCCGCTTGCGCCGCATCGGGTTTGTGGCGTTGGTGATTGCGGGAATATCCGTTTTAGTCACCGCGCTAAACAATTTCCGCACATTCTTTTTATTGTTGTCGATGGCGCTTGGCTTTTGCGGCTTGCTCGCGCTGGTGCTGGGCGAAGTGTTTAAAAAGGCCGTAGAATACCGCGACGAAGACCGCCTGGTCATATAGGGGGGCGCCATGATCCGAGTAAATTTAGACATCATGATGGCAAAGCGGAAGATCGGCCTCGTTGAGCTCGCGGAACAAATGGAGATCACGCCGGCAAACCTGTCCATCTTAAAAAACAATCATGGAAAGGCTATCCGCTTCACCACGCTTTCCGCCGCGTGCAAGGCTTTAAATTGCCAGCCGGGCGACTTATTGGAATATGAAGAACGGGAGGAATTCAAACAATGAACACTACCGAACAATGGTATGCCGACCAAACGGCGCTGCCGCCATCGCAGATCATAAAAAAAGAGGCCGCTCCCATCACAACGCCACAACGCTGGCTGTTGCTGGGCGCGCTGGCCATAGGCTTCTGCGTACAGCTTTTTTGCTGCGGAGTGGATAGTGACTTCAGTTTGGTAGCCACCTATTACGCGGCTATTTGGCTTACTTACCTGCTTGTGTTTCACATATTCTGCAAGGGCGCGGCCAAAACCCGCCTCATCGCGCTTCCGCTTGCCGTGACGGCCGCTTTCCTTTGCTGCATGATGGTGGCACAGGCAAACGGTTACAGCGACGATGCGCTCTCCTTCATCAACTTGCTTGCCATCCCCTGCCTGCTTATGTTGCATGCGCAGGCAGTAACACAGCCGCTGCCTAAAGAAAAAGAAGCGAACTATATCCCTTTGTTCTTTTTCGGCTTCTTTGCGCAGCCCTTTGTGCATATTGCCCGCTTCTTTGCGGCCATCGGCAGCTTGTTTAAAAAGCAGGGCCAAAGCCGTTTGGTGTGGATTGGGCTGCTCATCACCATTCCCGTAGCGGGCGTTGTGCTTGCGCTGCTCTTGCAGGCAGACGCGGTCATGAACGCATATGCCAGCTCGCTTTTTTCCATACTGCAATTGGGTACGCTATTCCTGCGCGGTTTCCTCATATTCCTGTCTGCGATGCTGTTTTACAGTTTTCTGTATGGCGCGGCGTTTGCAAAGCCCTACGCAATCAAAGACACTGCCATCACCAAATGGCAGGCGACGGCTCCGCGCATCGTCGTCGGCGCACTGCTCGTCATATATGCGGTATTCACCGCGGTACAGTTTCTGTATTTGTTCGGCGGCTACGGCCTGCCGGCGGAACTCACGTATGCCGAATATGCGCGGCAAGGCTTTAGCCAGCTTATCTGGGTGGCCGCCATCAATCTCGCTGTTTTCGCCGTGTGCCTTTGCCGCATACAGGAAGACAAACTGCTGCGCAGCCTGCTTGTCGCGCTGCTGGTAGCCACGGGCATCATTCTGGCGTCTTCATTCACGCGCCTGGGCATGTATATAGAGGCATATGGCCTCACGTTCAAGCGTATACAGGCATTTTGGATGCTTTCCTACATTTCGGGCGTGATCATATTGGCCGGTGTGCGGCTGTTCCGCAAACAATTGCCGCTGCTGCGCATTTGCGTTTTGTTCCTGGTGCTATGGTATGCCGCACTGAATATCCCTGATCTCACCAGGCTGTATATGCGTTGATCGCTTGCCCCGCTTTCACCGTAATGCATGATCCTTTCGTATAGGCATTCCCACGTAAAACGGTTTTGCTGATCAGCAAAACCGTTTTGCGTAGAAAAATATCCGTTTTCCTTCATGGCCAACGCCCGCTCACTTCCATTGCAGCTGTACAAATACCGGCTCAAAAATCCCGTCTTCGCGCGCGTGATACCCTGTAAAACTTTCATCCTCGCGCCCAAACACTTCCCTGTCAACCGTCTTCCCTTCCGCCGATATCGATTGCGTCTCCACAACAATATACGCGGCGGCCGGTTCGGCGGCGACGATTTCGGGAAGGTCGCCGGGCGCGTAGTGGGCGACGGCAAGGCGGTTGTGTCCGGCGTCCATCTGCACGATATCCACGCCCGTGATTTTGTTTTTCACTTCCACCGTTACGGCTATCTTAAAACTTTGCTCCTGTGTTTGGCCGTTTTCAGTGATGGTATTTTTTTCGTCCATCGTCTGCGTAAAGGCCATGCCTTCCCCTTCTACTCCCGAAAAGCTAACCCCGGAGCCCATTGTGACATACACTTGCCCGTCGCTGCTCTGATACACGGGGTTGACATATGCGACAGCAAATGTTCCGGGCTCCACATAAAGCGTACCCGTAATCGAGGTACTGTTGTCGCCGACCGCCAGGTGCACACCGCAAACGGCATTGTCCGTCGTTGCGCCTATATAGCTGCCGCCATCGGGCATGGTGCGTTGCGGCACGAAAAAGGCAACGCCATCCAGATCCTCAAACACATATTCTCCGGTCTCAGATCGTTCGCCTGTTTCAGGGGAAATCAGCTGAAGGGTCGCGTATAGCCGCCCTTGATATTGCTTTTGGTCCTCAATGATTACTTCTCCGCCTTTGAAAAAAGAGGAAGCGTGATCGTTAAAATACCCTTCCATATCAAACAGGTCGAGATGCTCTTTCGTGATATACGCGCCTATCAAGCGGTCATTTTGCGCAGCCGCCGTATCTTCCCGCGCGAGCTGGCAGCCACAAAGCGAAAGTGCCAACAGCAGCGCACAGCCTAGCGTTATCCTTTTTTTACGCATCGTCTTCTTCCTCCAGGTTTCCGTCAAACTTTAGTATATCCCCCACATCGCATGCAAGGTAATGGCAAATTCTATTGACCGTGCCAAAGCGAATGCCTTTGGCTTTGCCGCTGCGCAAAATAGAAAGATTGGCCTCCGTAATGCCCACCAACCCGCACAATTCCTTGGATGTCATGCCGCGTTGTTTCAATATCTCTTCCAAATGCACTTTGATCGCCATAGCGCTTATCCGCCTTTATATGATGCTGTCATTGTCTGCTTTTAAGGCCCGGGTCCGCTCAAAATGTTTGGCAAACAGCATGGCAACCAGCATGAGTATTACCGACACAAGCGGAAGGGAAAACGTATAGTTGCTGCTGCGTACAAGGTCGCCCAGCAAAAGCTGCAAAACATTGATAACGATTTGCGACAATAGAATGCTGATAACGGCAGCTTTGCAAACTTGCCCTATCCTTTGCGCAAAGGTAACCACCTCCGCGCTATAGGGGTCTTGGCCGAAAACGTCCGCCAAACGCGAAGCAAGGGATAACAGCAGCAGCGCAAACAAATTGGGAAGCATGCCCACGCAATATTGCAATACAAGGAAAATATTGCTGAGGAAGAGCGCCTGCCCGCCTTCCGTGTTCCCCGCCGCCAGTTTTTCAAACGCGCCAATAAGCCCCATAAAGCCGGAACCAAATATGCCAAATACAAAAACGACGGCTGCGGCGCCAAGCAACATCTTCAGATACTGCAGCATGTGTTCCGTATCGCCGGCCGAAAATAGCCGCAGCGCGCGCAAAAAAAGATATCCGGCGGCTATGGAATAAACGCTCACGCCCAGCAGCGCCTTATATGCCCCGACCAGCTCCCCCGCGCTGAAATGCTTCGCGATATCCGCGGGGTTAATCATCCAGTAAAGCACGGCAAATAGAACGGCGCTTAACAAAACGAGCAAGCCGTCCTCCGCATGTCCATTCTTTTTTCTATATAATACGAGAAGATACCCCACGGGCAGCAGGCAAAGAGCCGCATATAGCGCCAGCGCTGCCATATTGCCAATTTTTCCGGAAAGGGACAAAAAGCGAAGCATAGTCCCTATTTGCTCAAATGGCACTGTCACCATAGACGTAAACGTACCGGAAGGCCTTCCTCCCCAAATACACAACAGGACGCAGATAAGCGCCTCGCCTATGAGCGCCGCGTAAAAACGCTTTCGTTTCACAGGTATCCCTCCAATTATTGTTTTACGATAATTTAAGTATAAATCAAAATTATCGTTTGTCAATAATTTTCATCTTACCTGTGCGGGAATTCTATCACGGGCTGCGGAAGCGGTTTCCGCCAAATTCCGCCACCCTCTGCGCATTGGCGGCGTCCGGCCTGTTCCGCAATTCAATCAGCCCAGTAAATACTGTTTCAGCACACCGAGCACTTCCTGTATATCAATCGGCTTGCCCAAATGGCCGTTCATGCCCGCTTGCCGGCAGAGCTCGATATCTTCTTTAAACACATTCGCCGTCATGGCGATTATGGGTATTTCCGAGGCGCGCGGCAAATTCAGCTCGCGAATCATTCTGGTCGCTTGCAAACCGTCTATTTCAGGCATTTGCAAGTCCATCAATATCAGCGCATACCGGTCGGGGGCCGCCGCGAACAGCTCCACCGCCGCCTTGCCGCTCGAAGCTGTATCCATTTTAATGCCGGTAGCTCCCAAAAGTGCCAGCACAATTTCGATGTTAATTTCAATATCATCCACGACGAGTATGGTGTACGCCGAAAAGTTTTCGTCTCCATAGAGCGCCGCTTCCCCAGCCGCTTCCTGCTCGCCGAATGTTTCCATATCTTCCGTTTTGGGGCACACAAGCTTCACTGTAAAGGAAAAGCACGTACCTACGCCCGGCTCAGATTCCACCCAAATCTTGCCGCCCATCATCTCTACAATACGGCGCGAAATAGCCAGTCCCAGGCCGCTCCCGCCGTATTTTCGCGCGGTACCCGCCTCTGCTTGTTGAAATATGTTGAACAACTTGCTCTGCTGTTCTTGCGTCATGCCAATGCCATTATCGCGAATATCCACCTTAAGCACGACAATATCCCCGCTCCTCTTTTCCACGGAAGCGGCAAATTGAATTTTTCCGTGTTCATCTGTAAATTTTGAAGCGTTTGCCAGGATATTGGTAATGACCTGCGCCAGTCGCTGGTCATCTCCAAACAATACAGGCGGTATGGCCGGGTCCACCTCGACGATAAAAAGCTGCTGTTTTTCGTCGATCTTCTGGGACATGACGTTCATCACCCTGTTCAGCATTTCCCTAAAATGAAATACCATGGGCGAAAGCTCCATTTTACCAGATTCAATTTTAGAAATATCCAGAATATCGTTGATAATATTTAAAAGATGCCCGGAGGCCGTTTCAATACGCTGCAGCGCAAAATCCTTGCGTACAGGATCCGCCTCTTGCAGGCCGATTGCGGTCATACCTATGATAGCATTCATGGGTGTTCGGATTTCATGACTCATATTAGAAAGAAAATCGCTCTTGGCTTTGCTGGCCGCCAATGCTTGTTCACGCGAATGCTTCAATGCCGTTATATTATGCAGCATCAGCATAAGGCCGCTGGATTCGATTTCTTCATCCTTCATCGAAACCAGCGTGCCCGCAAAATCCTCAATTCCTTGTTCAAAACGGAACGAAATCTCAAAAGATTCGGGTTGACCCGTCTGCATGGTTTGTTTGCAGTGCTTTATGAGTTCATTATTCTCCTCTTTGGATAAGAAGCTGGCGAAAAGACCAGACAAGGTTTGCCCTTTTAATTCGATGGGCGTTTTATGGCCGGTTTTTTCCACAACGAAATTGGTGCAAAAATCTATACGCAGGGCTTCCGTTAAAAACAATATGATCCCAGGGAAATTTTCCAGCACCAACGCCAGATAGCGGTCACGCTGGCGCTGCGCAAACGTGGCCGTTTTCTGCCGGTTAAGCGTCGCCTTTGCCGACATTTTTTCTTGTTGAAGCGCAGTCATCAAGTGCTGGTTATCGCGGGTAAGCTTGCGATTCTCTTTTTCTATCGTCTTATATTTTTCCAGCAGCTCGACGTACGCATTGTCGATATTCTCGATCATGGACTCCCCCGCCATCTACTATCGCGCCTGCACGGTGCGTTCTTCCTGTATACCGTTTACAGCATTATAATACACAGGCGCAAAAGCTATAATTGTGGAAGCGGTTGTGTAGTCTGCCGTCCGAACCGGGCAATGGGCAAATCTCACCGCCGGAATAGGCCATCGCAAATGGCTTTCCGGATTCTGTCAGCTTATTATAAATCAGCTTCAGCTCATCCTCCTGATTTGGCGAAAGCATGATATAGCGCGTAATGCATGGCAGTAACAACGTCACCTGCCTGTCCGCAAACGCGCAAATTTTTTCAATGCCGTCGTTCGCAGATTCGTGGATGCCCGTTTCATCGATATATCCAACGACAAATGGCGTGTTTTCCGGCATTGGCCCGCCGGTTAAAACGGAGCCGTCTTCAAACAACGTATAAAATCCAAGCGCGACATACTCTTCCGCATTGTCATAATATAAGAGCAAAGGCACCGTCGTGATGTTTTCACGATCGACCTCCAGCCCAATAGACCGCAGGTAGTCCATGATGGGCATGTCGTTCACCTCGTGCAAAACAGGCCCATTGCTCTTGGTGATAATAGCGCGGCTATTTGTAACATTGCGCTCCGGAAGCGAATATACGACAAAGCGCGGCTTGACAGGCCCGTTTAGCAACATCATAACCACGCCATCGCGCAGCGTTTCTCCATTAAAAATGGTGGCAACCGTACCATAGGTAAAATCCACGCTGTTTGTGGTGGCGCCCCAAATCGGAATGCCGTCGCAAATCGTGTCTATCGCGTTAACGATCTCGTACCCTGCCACATCGCGCACATGTGGGATAAATGACAGTATTAACGCCGGATCATCTTCCACTTGGGCACGAACGTTTTCAAACAATTGTTTGATTTCGTCTTGATAATTATCCTGCGCAATGGCCTCCGACATACCCGCCACAAAACTGACATCATCACTTGTCAGAATGGTCAACGTCAATTCATAGATGCCAAACCCGTGTTCATCCGCGCTTGCGAGCGTCGTCATGCCGATGACATTGAACGGCATTTCGTTGCATATCGCTTTAGCGACACCGCTTTCAACGAAATCCAGGCTGCAGTACAACAATCCTCCGGAATTTTTCTTTAGTTTACTAAAGTCGATCTGGCTTTTTATTTCTGCGACAGCGTCTTCAATTTCATCAATTTCAGATGTGCGGGCTGAAAACATTTCAATCATATGCGTATTCTCCTCTATAGTCGTAAAACAAATATACCCTGAACTTGAAGCAATAACCATTGGTTAAGTATATTTCCCTGATTTTACAAACGCTGCCTATTACTTATATCGTCATTATATCATTGAAACAAAGCCGATATCATAAATTACCGGCAAAAGATTCTACGAAGAAAGGTAATGAGAGCATAGGAGGAATTTAAAGCCCGCGGGGCTCTCCCGCTTTTTTTGCTTTCGGGGCATACCGTCTCCACTAATTCTGCGCAATGAGACTGGCAGGAGCAGCACCGCCCTTTTCACCCATATGGGCAAGGCATTTTCTAAACTGGAATATAAATACGATCACTGTCGTAGCCACCGCTATCGTATCCGCCACCGGCTCCGCCATAAACACCGCCTGCGCCTGATCGGCCATAAGGCGCGGCAGGACATAAATGAGCGGTATAAGAAGGATAAGCTTCCGCAGGCAGGCAAGAAATACGGACGCCCTTGCGTTGCCCACCGCAATCAGCGATTGCTGGCAAGCCAATTGAATCCCCATCAGCAGGCTCACGCCCATATAAATGCGCAGCATATGGGCCGCATAGTCCAGCAAGCTCGCGTTGGTCGTGAATATCCCCGCCAGCAGCCTGGGCGCAAACATACACAGCGCCCAGAATGCGGTGGAATACACCGCACAGGAAATAAGCAGCAGCCGAAAGGTCTCCTTTACGCGCTTCGCGTTTTTTGCGCCAAAATTGTAGCTGATGATTGGCTGCGCGCCTTGAGTCAGGCCAACAAGAGGCAGCATGGAAAATTGCATCAACGTTGCGAGTATCGTCATAGCGCCGACCGCAAGATCTCCGCCGTAGCGAAGAAGCGAAGAGTTAAAGCAAATCGTGACGAGCCCTTCTGTGGATTGCATGATGAAGGGAGAAAAACCCAACGCCAGGCTGGGAAGCGCGATTTTGGGGTTTAGCCGCAAATTCTCGCGTTTTATCTTGAGGTCGGTTTTTTTGCCAAGCAGGAACCTCACAACCCAAATGCCCGAAATCGCTTGCGAAATGATAGTCGCCAGCGCCGCACCCTTTACGCCCATGCCGAAACCAAATATAAAAATCGGGTCGAGTATGATATTCGTAACCGCTCCGATCAGCACCGTAAGCATGCTGGTTTTTGCAAAACCCTGCGCCGTAACAAACACGTTTAACCCAAGGGCAAGCTGTACAAATACCGTCCCAACGGCGTAGATGTTCATGTAATCGAGCGCATAGCCAATGGTGTTTTCGCT
>JAVBPK010000105.1:0-19934 GCA_031549625.1 Eubacteriales bacterium | reverse complement strand
GCGGGAGATTCCACCGTGGATTTTTACCGCTATTGCCTGCGCAACCATCCTTCCGTGCTGTTGGCGTTGCCGCTGGCGGGCATATATTTTCTGGGTTACAAGCTTCGTTTGTGCAGCAAAACGCGTTTCAAAGAAGTCTTCTATCGCTTTTTAAAGCATGTTCCAGAGGTAGAGCACGCCGTCGAATGTTTTTGGGAAAAGCATCAGGAAAGGCTGTATCCTTGGTACCTGCAGCAAAAAGAAGCGTCGGATATCATCGTGTCAGCCTCGCCGGAATTTCTGCTTTTGCCGGTATGCGGCCGGTTGGGTGTGCGGCTGTTGGCCTCGCGTATAGACAAACATTCCGGCAAAACGCAAGGCGAAAACTGCTGGGGGCCGGAAAAGGTAAAGCGGCTGTATGCGGCTTATCCGGATTGCCAAATGCAAAATTTTTATTCCGATTCACGCAGCGATATGCCATTGGCCGATTTGGCAGAAAAGAGCTACTTTATTATAGACGGCAATGCACTGCCGTGGTAGAGGCAGCCAATATAATCTGAATTTATCTATCATTGTCAAGGAGCGAAAAGAGTATGTCAAAGTATTTTATCACAGGCGGCGCGGGTTTTCTGGGCATCAACCTGACACGGTATTTGCTCGAAAAGGGGCATACGGTGGTATCCTATGATTTTGCGGAGGAATATGATTATCCGGAAAAGGATGACCCACGCGTTCAAGTGGTAGTAGAAGATATCCGGCATGTAGATGCTATGACGGAAGGTATGGCGGGAAGCGATATCGTGGTGCATTGCGCGGCGGCATTGCCGTTATACACGGAGCAGGACATCCGTTCCACGGATATCGAAGGCAGCCGAAATGTGTTGCTTGCGGCAAAGGCAAACGGCATAAACCGCGTAATCCAAATTTCTTCTACAGCGGTGTATGGGATACCGGATCATCATCCGCTTGTGGAAACGGATCGCCTGCAAGGCGTGGGGCCATACGGCGAGGCCAAAATAGAAGCGGAAAACGTATGCGCCAATTTCCGGAAGGAAGGCATGATTGTGCCCATCATCCGGCCCAAATCGTTTATTGGCCCCGAGCGGCTGGGCGTATTTGCATTGTTTTATGATTGGGCGGAGACGGGACACAACTTTCCAATGATCGGCAAGGGCAACAATCGCTATCAGTTCCTGGACGTGTATGATCTGTGCGAGGCCATTTATCTCTGCGCAACGCTGCCCGCGGAGCAGGCCAACGACACGTTCAACATAGGCGCGGAAGTATTTACAACCATGAAGCAAGACTATCAGGTTGTGCTGGACAAGGCGGGCTTTGGCAAGCGCATCATCGGTTTTCCGGCAAAGCCGCTGATCTATACATTGCGCGTGCTGGAAGCACTGCATCTTTCGCCGCTATACAAATGGATTTATGAGACAGCGCCGGAAGACTCCTTTGTATCCATAGAAAAGGCAAAAGCGCGGTTGGGCTGGAAGCCCATCTATTCCAACCAGGATGCGCTGCTGCGTAATTATGAATGGTACTTGGCGCACAAAAGCGAATTTCAGAATAAGCATGGCGTTTCCCACCGCGTGCCGTGGAAACAGGGTATATTGAAGTTTGCAAAACTGTTTTTTAAATGAGCATGCGCAAGCAAACCCTTTTCAAGCGGTCGTTATGGGCGGTGCTATTAGGCGTGGTGGTATACGCGCTGATATTGGCGTTTTCTGATTTTCAGGCCCTATGGACGGCGGTAAGGAGTATGCGGGCAAGCGATCTGCTGCTGATCCTGCTGATCATTCCGGTCAACTATATAACGCGGTATTTCAAGTTTCATTATTACTTGCGTGTGTTGGGCATTCGCGTTCGCCTGAAAGATGAAATAATCGCCCTGCTGGCGTCCTTCGTTATGGTGATAACGCCCGCGAAAGTGGGTGAAATGCTGCTTAAGGGCTATATGCTCAATAAAAAATACGATATGCCGATGAGCACAACCGTGGCGCTCATATTCGCGGAGCGGCTCACAGACGGGCTGGCTATGGTGCTGCTGGCGGTGGCGGCGCTGGCGATGATGCAAACGGCATACGGCCTCGTGGGGGTCGCCTGTGTGGGCGCGTTGCTGCTGGCGTTTGTGCTGGTGGTACAAAGCCGCCCGCTCTGCCACAAGGTGCTGGCCGTGGCGGGCAGAATACGGGTATTCAAAAAGTATGCCGATCTGTTTGGTACGTTTTATGAAAGCGCATATGAGATATTCCGCATAAAGCCCCTTCTGGTCGCGGTTGGCTGGGGCATGGCTGCTTGGTTGTGCGAAGGCATGGTAGTCTACCTGACGGTAGGGGCGCTTCGCGGCGCGCTGCTGATAGAGCAAGCCATATTCGTAGTGGCGTTTTCAGGAATAGCGGGCGCAGTGTCCATGGCACCTGGCGGACTCGTGGTTGCGGACGGCACCATTTTGGGCCTGCTGCTATACATGGGTGCTTCGAAAACAATTGCCGGCGCAACGACGATCGTCTCGCGTTTTTCCACGATATGGCTGGGCGTACTGGCGGGCAGCGTGGCATTGTTGTTCGCAAAAAGAAACGGTTTGTGGGGAAGTACCGCAAACGAAAATATGAGGGATATGTGTGATGAAAATAGCAGATAAGCTCATGGCGCTAAATGAAAAGGTATGCGATATGCGGGGGATCCGCTGGGTATTCGCGGCCTGCGCCGCGATAATATGCTTTCCGTCCTACTTCGGGGTCATCAGATTTGATATTGATGCTTCGTGGTTGTATATGATCAATGCCGCCGGTTCAAATGGCTTGAAATTTGGTACGGATATTTTTTTCACATTTGGCCCATTGGGGTTTTTAACAATGGCACAGCAAACAGGGGCAAATGTTTTAATCAGCGTTGTGTTTTGGACGGCAACAGTCGCACTGCACTTCTTTTTATTGGCGCAGACGCCTCAGCACCGGAAGGGAAAGCTCCTTCGGTACCTGCTTTGCTTGCTTATTCTCGCGCTGCAAATCCCGATACCGGGTGATTATCGCCTGAACTATTTGGTGCTGCTTGCGTTATCCATCGCCTGGAAAAAAGAGGGAAAAATGCCGTGGTTCTGTCTGGCTTGTGCGCTAACGCTTGTGCTGTGCTTCATAAAATTCAGCGGCGCGGTAGCCGGCGCGTTGTCTTTGCTGCTATTTGTTGCGCTGACATGGGTGGATGAAAAAAAGCCGCGCAGGGAGTTATTGCTTGCCCTGGGAGCGACGCCGGTCGTATTCGTGGTTTTATACATGCTATATAATCCGTCCCTATCCGGTTTGCTGGCCTATATAAAAGCGGCGTTGGAGATATCATCGGGCTTTAGCTCCGCTATGAGTATATACGAGGGACATATCGCGCGGTTAGGGTGCGCCGTACTGATCGGTATCAGCTATGCGGCGTTGGCGGTGATTACATTGGTATATAACAAAAAAGCGGGGCTTTACCTGCTATTATTTGCCGGCGTGCTATTTACCGCCTTTAAACATGGCTTTGTGCGGGCAGATGGGCATACGTATTTTTTCTTCTCGAGCCTGCTGATTTATATGAGCATCATTGTATTGTTTTGTGATGTATCCAGCGTTAAGCCGGCGTCAAAGCTGCAATCCTGGTGGCGCGTGGGAAGCCTGTGCTTAATGGCAACGTGGATACTGCTGGCGGTCATGGTATTTCCACAAATAAAGTTTGTAAATCCTGTACAAAAAATAAAAGAGAACATACTGTGGCTGCAGGGTAAGGCAAATAGCATTCTGGAAGATAGCGGCGCAATATTGCCCAATGCGATCTTGGAAGAAATCGGCGATGAACCGGTAACGGTTTATCCCATTGATCTCGCGTATGGCGCGTACAATGCCATTCATCTGCGTCCCATGCCTGTTCTCCAGGCATACAGCGTATATACGCCATATCTTGATGAAAAGAACGCCGCGTTCTTCATATCCGAAGAAACAGCGCCGCCATATATCATCTTTAACGTTGGAACCATAGACAATCGTTGGCCTATGATCGAGTGCCCATTGACGTGGAAAGCGATCTACGATCATTATTATGTAAAATACCTATCGGCGGAAGATAGGACTACGCTGCTACTGGAGCGTATTCCGGCGAAAGACGCGGCAATCACACAAGTGGTGGAGTCCCAAATGGTCCGTAAAGACGACACGGTTTTGGTTCCGCAAGGGGATGACGGAGAGGTCATTCTCATGCAGATGAATGCGGAATTATCGCTCTTCGGGAAGCTGGTTAAGACGTTTTATCAAATACCGGCGGTGAATATGACGGTTATATACGCGGATGGACACGAAGAAACGAGACGCGTGTTGCCGGAGGTGCTGGTCAATCCTGTGATTATCGATACGCTCCCAATGAATGAAAGGGAAGCCGCGGATTTTGTAAATCGCAGGAAAGCGCACAGTGAGGAACGAAGGGTTGTGAGCAGCATTCGGTTTTCTGGTCCGGGCTGGCGCTTTTTTAAAAAAGAGTTCCACGTCGCCTTTTCAAAGTACATGACGGCCAAGCAGGAACAGCCGTTTGTTATGACGGCGCTGCCTCAGAACCGTATTGATTATAAAGCGTTTGTTCAGGGGCAAACACCAACAGGGGAAAGCATTGAAATTTGCTTTGATTCCACAAGCCCTCGTGCGGCGGAGGGGCAGATTACTTGCGAAACAACGGATGCGATTGAATTGGATGGGTGGTGCTACAATACCAGCCAGAACACGGACGGTACCGCTGTGCATTTTCGCGTAGGTGAAGTGGTGTTCGAAGCGAAAACTTGCGCCAGGGGGGATGTGGCGGAGTTTTTCCAGAAGCCGGCTATTGCGGAGTGCGGTTTTCAAGTGGTGATGCCTGTGGCGGATATGACGCCGGGCAGTTATCCGATCTCAGTCATATTATTGGACGAGAGGGAAGGGACATTCACCGAGTGTGAAACCAACCTGACAGTTGTTGTTGGAAACGGATAATAGCCCATAATTTGTAATTAAAAGGAAGGGCGTATTGTTATGTTCAGCTGGATAAACTTTTTTACATATACGATTGTTACGGCGGCGACGCCGGGCCCAAATAACATCATGGCGTTGTCGACGGCGGGCAAGCAAGGCTTTAAAGGCGCGCTGAAGTTCAATTTAGGCGTTTGGGCGGGTTTTTCTATCATTACCGCCGTGTGCGCCCTTTTTCTAAGCACGCTGACCAGCCTGGTGCCGAAGATCGAACGGCCGCTTGTTATCATCGGTGCGGCCTATATGCTATATTTGGCCTGGAAGATATTCCGGGCATCCGGCGAAATGAAAAGCGAGGGAAAAAGCATGGGCTTCTGGTCGGGCTTTGCGCTTCAGTTTGTCAATCCCAAGCTGTACATTTACTGCATCGTCTCCATGGAAGCGTATATTTTGCCGTATTATGCAGGGCAGCCGGGGCCGTTGTTCGGGTTTGCCATGTTGCTGGCATTTATCGGCTTTTTCTTCACGGTTTGCTGGGCCGCTTTTGGCTCCCTGTTCAAAACATTATTTACAAAATACGCAAAAATAACGAACACCATTATGGCTCTGTTGCTTGTGTACTGCGCGGTCTCGCTGTTTACGACATGGTAGGTTTGCGCGGATGCTTATGCGCAACGGGGCAGTCCGTAAAAAAAGGCCGGGATGCATTATTCCGGCCAGTTTTTATTTGCAGCGTAGCTTTTGGCAAGGGTCGCGCGTATTAGGTTTAAAGGGAGGCGAACAGCATCATTCAATATGATATCGATATCGCCGGCGAAATTGATAGCGCTATTGCTCAATACGCCCAAATGGTATATCGCCTGGCATACGCAAAGACGAGGAATAAGAGCGATGCGGACGATATTTTTCAGGAGGTCTTCATTCGTTATATGAAAAAAGCGGGGACTTTCGAAAGCCCGCAGCATGAACGCGCGTGGCTGTTAAAGGTAACGGCAAATTGCGCGAAGGACATGTGGCGTTCCGCGTGGTTCCGAAAGACCGTGCCGCTAAACGAAGAGATTGTGTTTGTGGAAAAAGAGGAAAACGATTTATCCGGCCAACTAAAAAAGTTGCCGGAAAACCATCGCATAGCCCTGCATCTGTTTTACTACGAAGATATGCCGGTGGCACGGATTGCCGATGTTATGGGGCAAAAAGAAACGACCGTGCGCACATGGCTAACGCGGGCGCGGGCCAAATTGGGAAAACAGATAAGGGAGGACGAACAATGCTGAAAGGAATATATCAATCAATGGCCGAACAAATAATGCCGGATAACGGACTGATAGAAAAAACGAAAGAAAAAATGCTGCGTGGCAAAACAAGGACGCGGTGGGAGAAACGCACCGTGGCATGCGGTGTGGCGGCCGCTTGTGTTTGCGTGGCCGCGCTCGTGGGCATATTTACGTTGGGAGGCGGGAAAGGGGCAAACAGCATGCGGATCAATATCATCGAAGCCTATGAGGAAGGCATGATGGCGAAGTTGTATTTCGATCCGGCAACCACGCACGAAGAAGTCTGGTCACGCGATCAAATGCTGGAATACCTGGGACGAGATCCGATGCCGGCGGTCGTACCGCAAGATTTAACACTAGACGAGCAAATGGAGTATTTCGTGGTGCTCAACAACGATGGTACGATGAATTATGGCAGCTTTCCCTTTTCGTATTCCGCAGCCGGGGAGTGGACGGAAGAAAGCAGGACGCTATTCATTACAGTTGCAAAAGGGGAGCTTTCGCCGACATGCATCCGCTATCTGGAAGATGAGCAAACCAAGTCCGAAATCAATGGCAATCCGCTGGCAATCGGCCATGAAGCCGTACCGGTTTGGGGGGAAGATGGGCAACCAACTGAAAAGGTTGTGCAGGAATACCGGGCAGAGTTCCTGTATGATGGGTTGGGCTACCGGCTAACGGCGCGCAATCTCACGCAGGAAGAATTTATAGTTGCGCTGGAATCAATTCTGCAGCCGCTGCGTTAAAAAGCAAGGAGCTCCTCGGTGGAAATAGAGTGCCGCAGGGGCTCCTTTTTGTATCCGAAAAGCATGGCATGCACAATTGCATACGCTTGTTTTGCACAGGCCGCCAATATGATATGATGAAGGCAGGAAGAGGATGGAAAAGCGGAGGAAACAGAAACATGCGGGGACTCATACACGCCTACATCGGTGAAGGGAAGGGCAAAACAACGGCGGCCATGGGCGCGGCGGTTCGCGCGGCGGGGCAAGGCCGGCGCGTGGTGATTGTGCAGTTTCTAAAGGGCAGCGAAACGGGTGAAGCAATCGCGTTAAAAGGAATAGCAGGCATTACGCTTCTTCGCAACGCGCGCGATTATGGCTTTTTTCCGACGCAGCAGAAGGATATCCGCCAGCAAGTAAAAACGGAAAACGACGTACATTTGCGGGAGGCGATCCGGCTGGCGGAAGCGGGCCTGTGTGATTTTCTGGTGTTGGATGAAGCTGCCGCCGCGTATCAGCTGGAGGCGGTCGATCAGGCGTTGCTGGACGCGTTCATAAGAAACAAGCCGGAGGCGCTGGAGCTGGTGCTCACAGGGCAAGCGCCGCCTGCCCATTTTTTAGAAGCCGCAGATTATATTACCGAAATGAAAAAAGTTAAACATCCCTTTGATAATGGAATAAAAGCCAGACGCGGTGTAGAATATTGATGCTCATTGCGGTTCGGTCTGCGCCATACAAGCTGAAAAATCCCCGGTCTGATAGTCAAACGGCATGACGGAAGCGGCGTGATCGATGGTAAGGCTGCCAAAAGCTTTTGCGGCGGAGGCAAGCGGCAGGAGGGCGAGCGCGCGCCGCGCGAAAGGGGAAAGCGGCCGTTTGCGTTTGCCATTGAGCAAGGCGATTTGCTGCATCATATTCACCGTGCAAACATATGCCTCGTCCTGCGGCCAAACGATTCCACGTGTTGCGTGCTGGCAGCAAGCGAGCAGGAATTTGCATAACGTACCGATAAAGAGCATGCTGCGTTCGTTTTGAATAGCGGGTAAAAAAGGCGCGTGAAGCGCTATTTTTCTTAGCGTTTGATAATTTCCCGGGCAGCTCTTGCCATATATCATGGGGCTGCGTATGAGGAGTACGTCAAAATCATCGCGGGAAAGCGCGGCAAGCGATTGCTCGGCCCGCAGCTTGCTTTGGCCGTAAAGCGTTTGCGGGGCGGTTGGCGTGGCTTGTGTAATAAGGAACGGATGGCTCAAAAACGCGCGCGGATATTCTTGCGCGTACACGGAAAGCGAGCTCATGAAAAGGAAATGCCGGATGCCCTCCGCGCGTGCTTTGACGGCAAGCTCTTGCGTCAATTCTACGTTTACCCGCTGGTATTCCGCGGAGGAAAAATCGCCGTGCACAAGCGCCGCCGCGTGTATCAAAATGTCAAAGCCACGGAAGCTCCTGTCTTTCCAGCTGTTATCGCGTACAGGCAGAAGAATGGTTTCGATGCCGTTCGCTTCGAAATATGCTTTTGCCTGCGTAGCTACATATCCGTTTGCGCCGGTGATCAATACGCGCATATCATGGCGCCTCGTCTTTCGTGGGGCCTTGCGCGCCCTCGCGCACGCCGCTGCCGCGCAGCACTTGGCAAACTGTAAGGAAAAAGATTTTCAGGTCAAAGCGGAAACAGATCTTTTGCGCATATGCGCCATCATAGGCGGCCTTTTCGGCGATAGAGAGCGCGTCGCGTCCATTCACCTGCGCCCAGCCGGTCAGCCCGGGCAGCAAAGCGTTCGCGCCGTATTTTTCGCGCTCCGCGATTAGGTCGTATTGATTCCAAAGTGCGGGGCGAGGGCCAATAAAGCACAGTTCACCGCGAAGGATGTTGAAAACCTGCGGCAGTTCGTCAAGGCTTGTTTTGCGAAGGAAAGCGCCGATGGGCGTCAAGTGTTTTTTGGGATCCTCCAGTAAATGCGTAGGGGTATCGTGCGGCGTATCGATGCGCATGGTGCGGAATTTGAATATGGTAAAATGCGTAAGGTTACGTCCTACGCGCGTTTGCGTAAAAAGCACAGGGCCGGGCGAAGTGAGTTTAATAGCGAGCGCGACAAGCCCGGCCACCGGCAGCCAGAGCGGGCAGCTGAGTATAACGAGGAAAATATCCGCGCTTTGCTTGATACGCAGGTACATGGCATCGCCCCTTAAAATGATTGGGAAGCGGGTGCTATTTATGCTTCTGATGCTCGGTCAAAGTGATGAGCACATCTTCCTTTGCCAAAACATGATCGGGAGAAACAGGTATAATCATTTTTTCGTGGCGCAATATCGCCAATACCATAATATCATGTTTGCGGCGAATATCAGCCTGCCGCAGGGATTTATCAACCCAGTCGTCCATAGGCCGCATTTCTGAAATGGTATAATGTTCCGAATCTTCCAGCACATCGAGGATATTAGGGGAAATCAAAGCGCGCGCAATGCGGCTGCCCATTTCCACTTCCGGCAATACGACTTGATCGGCGCCTATGCTGGTCAATATGGTCTTTTGCCGCTCACCGCGCGCCTTTACAACCACATGCTTAGCGCCATGTTCTTTCGCCATCATGGTGGCAAGCACGGAGGCTTCGAATTCTATGCCCAGCGCGATGATAACGACGTCAAAATTGCCAAGTCCCAGGCGCTCTACGGCGCTCTCGTCGGAAATATCCGCTTGCACAACATGCGTAGCGTATTCCACGGCATTGTGCAGCTGGCCGGGGTCCTTATCGCAGGCAAGTATATTGACGTTATACTCTGAAAGCGTTTTGACGATGCTGAGGCCAAAACGGCCCAGTCCAATCACGGCAAATTGTGAATTTTTAAGCGGTATAGACATAAATGCGCCTTTCTGCTATCCGATGATAACGCGTTCTTCGGGGTAAATCAGAGTGTCGCTTTGCGCGTGCTGTTTCAACGCCAGGGCAACAACTACCGTTACAGGGCTCAAACGGCCTAGAAACATACAAAAGATAAGAGTCAGCTTGCCGGCATTGGAAAGATGCGGCGTAATACCTGTGCTTACGCCAACGGTGCCGGCGGCAGAGGCGCTTTCAAAGAGTAAGTCCAGAAAGCTATGCGGGAAGGCGGCACGTTCGGTGAATGTGAGAATGGTGGTGGAAATAAACACCACCAGCATCATCATGACGGCAATCGTAAGCGCCTTTTGCAGCATATCCAGCGCGAGCGTGCGGCCGAAGGCCTCGATACGGGAATTGCCGCGCAGCATGGAAAACATCGTGAAAAAAAGCACGCCAAGAGTGACGGTTTTCATGCCGCCAGCCGTGCTGGCAGGAGAGCCGCCGATAATCATGAGCACGCAGGAAAGCGCCTGAGAGGCTTCGGTCAGTCCGGCTTGATCGATGGTGTTAAAGCCGCATGTACGAAGTGTAACGGATTGAAATACGCTGGTCAGTATTTTGTCAAACGTGGGCATAGGGCCAAGCGTGGCGGGGTTGAGCCATTCAAACTGCAAGAAAAGCAGGGCGCCTATGAGTATCAGCGCGCCGGTGACGGAGATCGCCAGCTTGCTGTGCAGCGAAAAGTGGATAAGCCGGATGCGTGGCGAACGCTCTTTGGGGTTGCGGATAAAGAGAATGATATCTTCCCATACAGCAAAACCGATGCCGCCCAATAGGATGAGCGCCATGATGATGAGATTGAGAGGCACATTGTTATAGTATGGCATAAGGCTGGCAGGGCCTATTATATCAAAACCCGCGTTGCAAAAAGCGGATATCGAATGGAAAACGCCCTTATATATGGCTTCAAACGCGCGCATGCCGGGAGAACTGAAATAAAAGGTAAGCGCAAGCAAAGCGGCGCCGGCAGCTTCCACGATCAGCGTAATCTGCAAGACATGCCGCACAAGACGCACCATGCCGCCAATCGAGTTTTGGTTAAAGGAAGCCTGTATGACCATGCGGCTTTTTAGCGTGATTTTTCTGCGTACGAGAATCATGAATAGCGTCATGATGGTGATAAAACCAAGGCCGCCCAGCTGGATAAGCACCAGTATCACGATCTTCCCAAACCACGTCCAATGCTCAAGTGTATTCACAACCACGAGGCCGGTCACGCAGTTTGCGGAGGTAGCGGTGAAAAGCGCATTCAAAAAACCGATGCTTTGCCCGTCGCGGCTGGCAAAGGGCAAAGAAAGCAGGCATGCGCCAACCAAAATCATGAGGGCAAAGCTGATGGTTATCGTTTGCGGCGGAGATAGATGCAGGGACCGCTTCGCCAGTGCGCGCGCGCGCATGAGCTGGTATGCGGTGGGAAGCCTTTTCACAATTACAGGCGCCTTTCCATTGTTGTAGGATTGGATACTAACGGCCGCGCGGTATTGCGCGTCCGGCATGGTCGTTTTTATTAAGCCTTATTATACGACGTAAGTGAATGCTTGAAAAGCAATAAATATAGTTGGGTTATTATTTGCCTCGCGCGATAAGCGCGCAAGGGGTAAAACAATCATAAGCTTGCGGGCAAAATAGCGCGTTAGAACGAAATAGGCGGCCGGTGTCTAAAATTTACACAAAGATATGAAAAACATGCTTTTTTGGGTTGATATTCATAAAAGACAGGAGTACAATATGTGCTGGTAAGGGGTCGTTTCTGGCGCAAGAACTAGAATAACGGCGCAATTTTATGGCAGTAGGCATGCGGGAGGCAGTATAAAATGAGAGGTGCAAGGGTATGACCGGGTTGGCGCTTGGGCTCTGCTGTGGCATAGTAGAGTTTTTATTACTGCAAAAATTGGTAAAGAGTATAACCAATGGAAGTAACATCCCACTATGGGTTATACCTGCAAAGATGGCGGCATTGGTAGTTTTCTTCGTACCATGCGGCTTTTTCTTTGCGAAAGAGTTGCCATATGCCGGCATAGGTACAGCAGGGGTGCTGATAGTGGGGTCGTTTATAAAATTTATAATACAAACGCGCGGTGCAAAAAAACGCGCCGATGGGGCAGGTGAAAAGAACGCATGAACAAAGAACAGATAATGGGTTTTGCGGTGATGGGAGCGGCGGTTGTGCTTGCCGGTTTGGGCATACTCATGCGCAACAAGGGAAAGAAGCTGCTTCTGGAAACGCCGGACGACAAAAAGGCAAAACGAAATAAAAAGCTGGGCACCATGCTGGCCGTATTTGGCATTTGGTTGTTTATTGTACGCCTGTTGCCGCTGGTGTTTGGCGCGCCGGAAAAGGAAGGCTTCCACGTAGCCATTTCTCCGGAACGCGTAACGTTGATGGGCATAAGCCTGAGCAGCACGGTCATCGTAACATGGCTGGCTATGGGCGTTTTGCTGGTAGGAGCGGTGCTCATTCGTATTTTGGTCATTCCAAAAATGAAAGACACGCCCACAGGCATCCAGAATGTACTGGAACTCGCGGTAGAAGGTATACACAACTACGCGCAAAGCAAGGCGCATGGCCTGGGTGAAAATTTGAGCGCATATTTATTTAGCGTGGCGGCGCTGCTTGTAGCGTCTGCCATGGTAGAATTGTTCGGCTTACGTGCGCCCACAGCGGATATCACCATGACATTTGCGCTGGCATTCGTTACATTTTTGCTCATCAACTTTTATGGCATCAAACGCAAGGGCTTGGGCGGCCGCATCAAATCGCTTGCCGAGCCAACGCCTGTGGTATTCCCTTTGCGCGTAATCAGCGATATAGCGGTGCCCATCTCTATGGCCTGCCGTTTGTTTGGCAACATGCTGGGCGGCATGATCGTCATGGAGCTGCTGTACAACGCGCTTGGCAGCAACGCGGTGGGCATACCCAGCGTAATAGGGCTGTATTTCAACGTGTTTCACCCGTTGATACAGGCATATATCTTCATAACGCTTACGTTGACATTCATCAACGAAGCGGCGGAAATAGAAGCAGAATAATTTATATATAATAGGCAGGAGGAAATTAAAATGTCATTATTACCGATCGGTGTAGCATTGTGCTTGCTTTCTTGTGTGGGTTCCGGTGTAGCCATGGGTCTTGCCACGGGCAAGGCGGTGGACGCGGTTGGCCGTCAGCCGGAAGCGTCCGGCAAGATCAACTCCATATTGCTGCTGGGCCTCGCGTTGACAGAATCAACGGCTATCTACGGTTTCGTCACGGCGCTTATCATGATGTTCTCGCTCGGCGCGTAAGCGGGCGCGGGCAGCAAGGAGACAAAGAATGGAAATAAACTTACTGGATATTGTCATCAATATCATCAACATAGTGGTGCTGTATATTCTGCTGCGCGTGCTATTGTATAAGCCGGTGAGCAAGTTCATGCGCCAGCGCACTGAGCGGGTAGAGAACGAGCTTCGCCAGGCGGAAGCGCTGCGAGCGGAAGCGGCGGACGAAAAGGCGGATTATGCCGTGCGTTTGGCTCATGCCGATGAAGAAGCGCAAAAGCGTTTGTTAGCCGGCAATCGTCAGGCAAACGAGCAGGCGGCTGCCATACTTGCCGCCGCAAAGGAACACGCCGACGAATTGTTAAGCGAAGCGCGTGAAAAGGCGCAAGAAGAACGTCGCGCGGCCGTAGCTGCGTTAAAGGGACAAATTACGGATATGTCCCTGGGTTTGGCCTCGCAAATTTTGCAGCGCGAAGTAACAGAGCAAGATAATCATAAGGTGATTGATACCTTTTTTGAGCAAGTGGGGTAAACGCGAATGCGGCATGCAATAATAAAGACGGCGGGGCCGCTCTCCGAGCAGGATCAAGCGGTACTAAAGCGTCGTTTTGAAGCGCTTCTAAGCGAAGAAATAACGGTTGAATACGAAGAAGACGCGAGCCTGATCGCAGGGTTTGCCGCGTATATAGACGGCAAGCTGTACGATATGAGCGCGCTTACCAAGCTGCAGGATATCAAAAAAGCGCTGGAAGCGCAGCAAGAAGCGCGTGTGGACGAAGCGGCAAAAGAAAGAAGCGAAGAACCGCCGCAAAAGGCTTGGGAAACAGCCGAAGCGGAAGTGGCGTCGTCCATCGGCACGTTCCTGCGCCAAAAGCTAAAGGAAGTCGAAACGGGCGCGCGCGTGTATTCCTATGGCACGGTTCAAAACTGTTCCGATGGCATCGTACGCGTGGATGGCCTGTCCGAAAGCCTGTATGGCGAGCTTTTAGAGTTCGAAAACGACGCGTTTGGCATGGCTTTGGAGCTCACGGAACATGGCGTGGGCGCGGTGCTGTTTGCGGGTGCGGATGAGGTGTATGCGGGTTCCATCGTGCGCGGCACGGGCCGCGTGCTGGATATCGGCGTTGGCAAGGAACTTTTAGGCCGCGTGGTAGATCCGCTGGGGCGTCCCCTGGACGGCAGGCCGCTGCAGGTAAAGCAGCAAAGGCCGCTTGAATGTCCGGCGCCAAGCATCGTAGACAGGGCGCCCGTGAGCCAGTCGCTGCAAACAGGGATACTGGCCATAGATAGTATGATTCCGATAGGCAAAGGCCAGCGTGAGCTCATCATCGGCGACAGGCAGATGGGCAAGTCGGTGATCGCGCTTTCCGCTATGTTAAATCAAAGCCGGAAGGGCGTAATATGCGTATATTGCGCCATCGGGCAAAAGGCGTCCACAGTAGCGCAATTCATGCAAACGCTGGCGTCGCGCGGCGCTATGGAAAATTGCGTCGTTGTGGTATCCACGGCGAGCGATAGCGCCGCCATGCAGTATATTACGCCGTATGCGGGCTGCGCGATAGCGGAAACGTTCATGTATGCCGGCCGTGATGTATTGATCGTATACGATGATCTCAGTAAGCACGCGACCAGCTACCGTACAATGTCCCTGCTGCTTCGCAGGCCACCGGGCCGTGAAGCATATCCGGGCGACGTGTTCTACCTGCACAGCAGGCTGCTGGAACGTGCCGCAAAGCTGAGCGCGGAAATGGGCGGAGGGTCGATGACCGCCTTGCCCATCGTGGAAACCATGGCAGGCGATATTTCCGCGTATATTCCCACAAATGTCATCTCCATAACGGACGGGCAGATTTATCTGGAAAGCGAATTATTCCATTCCGGTGTGCGCCCGGCTGTAAACGTTGGTCTGTCCGTGTCGCGCGTGGGGCGTGCGGCGCAGCCCCCGGCCATGCGTAAGGTGAGCGGGCAGTTGCGGCTGAATCTGGCACAATACCGTGAAATGGCTGTTTTTGCGCAGTTTGATTCCGATATCGATACCGCGACAAAGGCGCTGCTGGCGCAGGGCGAACGTTTGACGGAGCTGCTAAAGCAGGATCAGAATACGATATACACGCTTTCCGAGCAGGTAGCCATTTTATTCGCCTATGCGGAACATCTGTTTGACGCGATAGAGGTCAAAGATGTGGTGGCGGTAAAGACCGCGCTTTGCGAATTCCTATGGCAAAACGACAAGGGGCTTATGAGCGCCATAGACCGCACAGATGACTTGTCGGAAGCGGACAAGACCGCGCTGAAAGGCGCGATTGCCGAGTTCAAAAAGACATTGCCCGCGCGGAAAGAATAAAACCGGCTGTTAAGCGCCGAAAAAACGGAACGCCGAAAGCGTAAATTTCGGCAAGGAAGGGATCCTCTATGCAGGATATGAACGAAATACGGCATCATATTCGGGCTGTAGAACAAACGCGCAAAATTACCAGCGCCATGCACCTGGTGTCTTCAGCGCGCATGAAAAAAGTGATGCCGCATGTGGAATACAATAAAAGATATTTTCAACGCGTGCGTTCTGCCATGCAGCATATTTTGGCGGCTACGGAAGGGTTTCAGCATCCATATCTGAACGACCGTGGAAGCGAGCGCAACACCTACATCGTAATAGCGGGCGACAAGGGCCTGGCTGGTTCGTACAATTCCGATGTGCTGCGTTTCGCGCGTGAGCACTTCACATCAGGTGACAACAACCATCTGATCGCGGTGGGAATCACGGCGGCGCAATATTTCCGTAAGCAGGGCATCATGCCGGATATCGAAATCATTGGCGTCTCGCAGGATCCTTCGTTGTATCACGCGCGGCACATGACGCAAGACATATTCCGCTTCTATGACGAAGGAATAACAGACAGGGTGTTTGTTGTGTTTACAGAGTTCATAAATTCCGTAAACCACCGTCCGGTTATACAGCGGTTGCTGCCGGTGGAGCCGGGGGAATTGGTCGAAGAGCTGCGCGCGGAGCATCGTACAAACATGATCTATCACCCTTCACCAGAAGGCATGTTCGATCTGTTGGTGCCGCAATACACGATAGGAATACTGTTTGGCGCGTTGCTGCATGGATACGCAAGCGAGCACAGCGCGCGTATGAACGCCATGCAAAACGCCACGCGCAACGCGGACGAATTGTTAAAGAAGCTGCATATGTCCTACAATATGGCGCGGCAAAACGCGATTACGCAAGAAATAACGGAAATTACAGGCACTGCGCAGGCGCAGTTGGCAATGGAGGGGGCCTATGGGTATGCAAAATAAACGCGAGGGCCGGCTGATTAAGATCAGCGGACCCGTGATTGAAGTGGCGTTTGAAAGTGGAGAACCGGCAATCAACAACCTGCTCATAACGGAAAGCGGCGTCCACATTGAAGTGGTGGCGCATGCTGCGCCGGGGATCGTGCGTTGCATTGCGATAGAAGCGGCAGACGGCCTGTATTGCGGGCAAAAAGTAACGGATACCGGCCATGGCATCGAAGTGCCGGTCGGCCGCGCGTTGTTGGGCCGCGTTGTAAACGTGCTTGGGAAGCCCATCGATAAAAAAGGCGACATTCAAGCGGAACAATACTGGAACATCCACCGCAAAGCGCCGGAATTTATGCAGCAGAATCCGTCAACCGATTTGTTCGAAACGGGTATAAAGGTCATCGACCTGCTGGCGCCGTATGCCAAGGGTGGTAAGATTGGTCTGTTTGGCGGCGCGGGCGTGGGCAAAACCGTGTTGATTATGGAGCTGATACATAGCATAGCCATCGGCCATGGCGGTTATTCTGTGTTTACAGGCGTTGGTGAGCGCAGCCGCGAGGGCGCGGATCTCATCAACGACATGACCGAATCAGGCGTGTTGGATAAAACCATATTAGCCTTTGGCCAGATGAACGAGCCGCCGGGAAGCCGTATGCGCGTGGCGCTGACAGGGCTGACGATGGCGGAATACATGCGCGACGTAGAGCGCCAGGATGTGTTGCTGTTTATCGACAATATATTCCGTTATGTACAAGCGGGCAACGAAGTATCGGCTATGCTGGGGCGTATGTCTTCGGCGGTGGGTTACCAGCCGACGCTTGCAAATGAGCTGGGCGACCTGGAAGAGCGCATTACTTCCACAAAAAGCGGCTCCATTACGTCTGTGCAGGCTATTTATGTGCCGGCAGACGACTTAACCGACCCTGCTCCGGCGACGATATTCTCGCATTTGGACGCGACGACGGTGCTGTCGAGGCAGGTGGCGGAGACGGGCATTTATCCGGCGGTAAGCCCGCTGGATTCGAGCTCCCGCATGCTGGATCCGCAAATATTGGGATTAAATCACTACGAAACGGCCCGCGCAGTGCAGCAATGCCTGCAGCGCTATAACGAGCTGAAAGACATCATAGCTATATTGGGCATGGACGAATTATCGCTGGAAGACAGGAAGAGCGTGCATCGCGCGCGCCGTTTGCAGCGCTTCCTTTCGCAGCCGCTGCATGTGGCGGAGGCGTTTACCGGCATGAAGGGCGTGTCCATTCCGCTGGCGGATACGATAGGCAGCTTTAAGGATATCGTGGACGGCAAAGCGGATGATTTGCCGGAAGAAGCATTTTTCATGGTCGGGGATCTGGATTCAGCGCGTAAAAAGGCGTCCGAATTGGAGGAAAGCCAGCAGTGAGCGTATTCATGCTAGAAATTTACACGCCGGAACGCGAGTTTTTCGCTGGCGAAGTAGAAGCGCTTACCATCACAACCACGGATGGTGAGCTGACGGTTTTAAAAGACCATGCGCCGATAACAGCGCCGCTGGTCGTAGGTGAGATCAAAATTAAGCAAAACGGCGTTTGGAAGCAGGCGTTTCAGTCCGAAGGCTTTTTAGAAGTAGACGAAGATGGCACGGAATTGTTTGTGCAGGCGTGCGAATGGCCGGAAGACATCGATAGAAGGCGTGCCGAAGAAGCCGAACACAGAGCGCGTGAGCGCATGCGTCAACAGCGCAGCATGCAGGAATACCAATGGAGCAAAATTGCGCTGGCAAGGGCGATGGCCCGTTTGCGCATCACAAACAGCAAGATCAATTTAGACTAAGGCAATAAGGGGAGAAAGCGCATGCGCCTGATTATCGCGTCCAATAATGCGCACAAAATTCGCGAGATAAAAGAAATAATTGGCGCGTATTATCCGGATATTTTTTCGCAAAGGGAAGCAGGGCTTGCCTTGGATGTGGAAGAAGACGGCGATACATTCGAAGCGAACGCCATAAAAAAGGCGGAAGAAACACTGCTGGCCGCCAAAGGTTTTGATGCGGCGCTCGCGGATGATAGCGGCCTGGTCGTGGATGCGCTAAACGGTGAGCCGGGCGTGTACAGCGCGCGGTATGCGGGCGAAGGGCACGACGACAAGGCAAACAACGCAAAGCTGCTGGAAAATATGCGGGCAATCCCCAAAGAAGCACGGACATGCCGCTTTGTGTCGGCGGTGGCGCTGGCGCGGCGGGGCGAGCCCACTATATGCGTCAGAGGTGCCTGCGAGGGCACATTGCTTTTTGCGGAGCAGGGCGCGGCGGGTTTCGGATATGATCCGCTGTTTTGGTATGAACCCGCGCAGAAAACGTTTGCCGAAATGAGTGCAGAAGAAAAGAACGCCATCAGCCACAGGCGCTGCGCGCTGGAAAATTTAAAAGACTTGCTTGCGCATGAATAACGGAATAAGATGAGAAATGCGGGCGCGGGCCATGGTTTCATGCAAAGAAAACAGAAAAATGCCGTAAACGGAAAAACGTGGCGCAAGCCACTTTTTTTGATGTGGCAATGTTAATAAAACGTTTAAAATGCAAGATCAATAGTATGATATACTCTAACGAGGATATTCTGAAAAGGGGGAAATGACGTGAAGAAATGGCTTTCCGCTGTTTTGGCAGTGATTATGTGCATAGGGATTATGGCGCCGGTGGCTTTGGGCTACACAGCGGTAGGGGATAAGCGTGTCACATTGGGCGCGGATCTTACAAACGAGCAAAAGCAGCAAATACTGAAAGACTTTGGCATAAGCGAAGATCAGGTTAAGCAGCTGACCGTCACAAACGCTGACGAAAAGGCGATCCTCGCAAACTTGGTGCCGGAAAGCAAAATAGGCAGCAAGGCGCTGTCATGCATTTATATCGAAACTTTACAGCAAGGCTCTGGCTTGCAGATAACCACAAACAACATCAACTGGTGCACGGCCGACATGTACCGCAACGCGCTGACGACGGCGGGCATTGTGGACGCAAAGGTCATGGTGAGCGCGCCGTTTGCAGTTTCGGGCACGGCGGCGTTGACGGGTGCCTACAAAGCCTACGAAGACATTACGGGCGCGACATTGACGGATATTGCAAAGACAGCCGGTGTGGAAGAGCTGCTGCTCACCGGAGAGCTGGCTGAATACATTGGCAGCGAGGAAGCGACGCAGCTCATTACCGAGCTTAAAAAGATACTGGATCAAACGCAAAATATGAGCGACGACGATGTGCGCAAAGAAATCAAAACCATCGCGCAGCAATACAATATCGCGTTGTCGGATGTGCAAGTAGAGCAGCTGCTCAAGTTGTGCCGCAGCCTGGAAAAACTGGATGTAGACGCGCTTAAAGAGCGGATATCCGGCCTTGCAAGTACATTGCAGTCTGCGCAGAAAGCGGGAGACGCCCTTTCGCAGTTTGCCGGCGGCGTTAAGAATTTCTTTTCCTCCATCGGCAACTTCTTTACAAACCTGTTTGGAAGGTAGAAAAGGCACTTGTCTTCAATATAAAAAAGGGCGCCCTCAGCACTGAACTGAACCCCGCAGAGCGGACAGGGGAAAAGGGGC
>JAVBPK010000045.1:0-25522 GCA_031549625.1 Eubacteriales bacterium | reverse complement strand
ATCGCTGCCGCCACGCCGCCCGCAGTATTTTTTATTCCGCCTGTAAATGCGCCTATGATTCCATTCTCCTTCGCCCCTTCCATGGCGCCCTTTGCCAGCGCATATCCAAAGCCCGTTAGCGGCACCGTCGCCCCTGCCTGCCCAAATTTCACCATCGGCTCATATACGCCCAAAGCCGTTAAAACAACGCCTGCCGTTACAAACAGCACCAGCACGCGCGCAGGCGTCATATTTGTCAGGCTTATCAGCAGCTGGCCGACCACACAAATCATTCCCCCTACTACGAATACGTTTATAAATTTCATAGCACGCCTTCCGCCCTTTCTAGCACCACCGCATGCGCAATTCCCGGTATCGTTTCCCCCTGCATAGTGGATGACGGGCTCATAAGCGCACCTGTCGCCATAAACAATACGCGGCGCCATACTCCCTTTTCCAGCAGCGGCAACACATGAGAAGCGCCCACCACCGCCGCGCAGCCGCAGCCACTGCCGCCACAGTTTACGTTTTGTTCCGAAGCAAATATTAGATTGCCGCAATCCAAATGCCGTTCTTCAATATCCACTCCTTCATCCGCGCATAACTGCGCCAGCATCTCCGAGCCGAACGAACCAAGATCTCCCGTAACAACAGCGTCAAACTCGGAAATATCTTTGCCTGTATCCTGTAAATGCGCCATAATCGTGCTGCACGCCGCCGGCGCCATTGCCGCCCCCATGTTGGCGATATCGGATATGCCCATATCCACCACGCAACCAATCGTACCACCCACTATTCTTATTCGCTGCAGCGGCATGCCCGCCGCGCCCTGCGCGCTCAGCAGCATAGCGCCCGCGCCCGTTACCGTCCTTTGCGCCGTCGGCGCTGCGAGGCTTCCCATCTCCAGTGGGTAACGAAACTGCCGCTCGGCTGTACAAAAATGGCTGGTTGCCACACACGCAGCGTTTTCCAAAAAACCGCCGTCTATCAACATGCTGGACAGCAGCAGCGATTCCGTCATCGTAGAACATGCCCCATAAATGCCAAAAAAGGGCACGCCCAATTCCCGCGCCGCGTAATTTGCGGTGATGATTTGGTTTAAAAGATCCCCTCCCATCAGGCATTGCAGCGCCTTTGCCTCCCAGCGCGCCTTTTTTGCCGCCATACGCACAGCTTGCTCAAACATCTTTGATTCCGCTTTTTCCCAGCTGCTTTCACCCCACGTATCATCTTTCAGCACCAAATCAAACGAAGCCCCTAACGGGCCGCTTCCCTCCACATCGCCCACGATACTCGCCGCCGCCACCAAACTGGGCGGATTATCAAAACGCACCGTCCGCGAACCCTGCCTTTTATTTGCCATCATTTTCCTCCCCTTTTTACCTGAACAGGCAACTAAGGATGCCCACCAGCACCGAACTGGTGACGCCATACACGAGCACCGGCCCCGCTATGCTGAACAATTTCGCGCCCAACCCAAGCACGAATCCCTCCGGGCGAAATTCCATCGCCGGAGCAACGATAGAATTTGCGAAACCCGTGATCGGCACGATGGAGCCTGCTCCGGCAAAGCTGCCGAGCTTGTCATATATGCCTATGCCTGTCAGCAGACCACCCAAAAACACCAGCGTCATGCTTGTGAAAGCCGCCACATCCTTTTCCGGAAGCTTCAGAATGGTTTCGCCAAAATCATGGATGAGCTGCCCCACGCAGCAGATCGCGCCGCCGACAAGAAATGCCTTCAAACACATGGAGGCAGTTTTGCTCTTGGGCGAACGCTCTTTTACAATTTTTTGATAGGCCTTTGCTTTCGCCTGTTCCAATCTTATTTTCCTTCCCCTGCATTGCGCAGCTGCCTCAGCTTTTCTCTGTATGGATAGTAACGCTGTTCTTTTTCACCCGGCCCTAAATTTCCCGCATTGCCGTTGAGATCCGCCGCAGGGATATTCAAATATCCATTTGCCCTCATAACCTCGTTCTCCTCACTACACATGATGTTTCCTGCCTTTTATTTTCCATTACCAGCCGTGCGCCCTTATATGCTGTCTGCTTTTTGGGCGTGCCCGCCGCTATTTTCAGCACCACCAAAGTCGCCAATATGGTAAAAAACAATATGAACAAAAGCCAAATAAAACGCTTTCGAACCAAATTGCTCACCTCCTCTTTTATTGAATAGGATGTGCAGCTTTTCGTGTTTTATCACGTTTATTTTCTATCATGTTGCATTTTCACAAGCTTGCCTGCGTTTTCATGCTATTTTCCTGAAAAAAATATCCACCGGCTTAGCTAAACCGGTGGGTATTTCATATTGGCTATTAATAGCGATATCCGGAGTCAACGTGCTTCAGTAGAGGTAATTCCTACACAATCATCAAGAGGTATTGAAATAGTAATCCCTTTTGCGTCTGTTGCTAAGCCGCATTTCTTGTTGATAGCCTGCATGAGTTCTTTCTTTTGCTCTTTCGGAATTACGATAGAGATAATCTCTTTTTCAGATTGAAGTGAAATTCCGAAAAACTTTACCGCCTCGTCAATACCTGTCTGCCTGGCGTTGATAATGGTTCCGCCTTTTGCGCCCGACGAGCGCGCCGCTTCCATAACAGCATCGCTGTAACCCTGATTCACCACGGTCAACACCAGCTCAAACTGTGTTTCGCTATAACTTTTCTCTATGCTATTTATCATATATTCCTGCAACCTTTCTATATAATCGGCGAAAAGTGTATCAAACGAATTTGAAACAGCTGCGCCTACGCTTGTAATAGGAATCAGAAACGCTATGCCATTGCCCGGTTTTACAATTTCCATGCTCTCCGCAATTATGGCAAGCAGTTGGCTAGATTTAAACGATGGAACTATGCAGACGCATATTATTTTCTTTGTTCCTGACAAGCCAAACGTTTTCAATATGTTGGAGGTGGCAGTTCCCATCGCATTGCATTTGTATTGAAAAATAATTTGCTTCCCATACAATATGTTGAACAGCTGATCACTTTTGTCCCGATCAACAATAATGGTCAGAATTTTGGGCACGATATGCAAAGTCTTTTCATTATCATTCATTGCCATCCGTCTCCCCATACTCAATAATCTCGTCACTTTGATCTTCCACCAGATCTACCTCTGCTGTCTGTAACATTTTCTTCTTGTAGGATATACCCATAAGCTGTATAGCAATCAATGGAGTCAGTGCAACCATCGCAACCAAGCCAAACGCGTCGACCATAATTCTTTCAGGATTCATGCAGGCACCAATCACAAATGGAAGCAGAAAAGTAGAGGTCATAGGGCCGCTGACAACGCCCCCGGAGTCAAAAGCGATCCCTATGTAAAGCTTGGGGACGAACCTAGTTAGCACTATTGCGGCAATATAACCTGGAATCAAGAACCAGTAAATCGAGATGCCGGTAAGAACTCTAAGCATTGATATAGCTAAAGCAAAAGCAACGCCAATTGACAGGAACCGTTGCACCACCGATCCGGGGATAGCGCCAAACGAAACTTCCTCAACCTGCTTTTTTAAAACATGCACGGCAGGTTCAGCCGCGACAATAAAGTATCCAATTAAAGCGCCAAGCGGTATCAACAGCCACTTTGCTGATCCGGAAACCAAATCTGCTCCCAGAATATGCCCCATAGGAATGAATCCGACATTTACCCCTGTCATAAACATAACAAGACCGACAAAAGTATAAATCAGGCCCACAAGAACACGAAGAAACTGAAGTTTATGGTAGCGTTTCGTAATTAACTGAAACAGTATCAGCATTACGAGTATTGGCCAAAGAGACTTCGAAACCTCTACAAAAAAATGCGGGATATTATTGAGAAATTCGATGGTAACATCGTGGGTAATCACAATATTTGGCATAACGGGCGGAACATAGTCTAAGTTTTCCGGATGATAGCAAATGCCCAAAATCAGCACTGCTAAAATCGGACCGATGCTACATAGAGCTACCAATCCAAAACTGTCATCTCCTGATTCTTTATCACTGCGGATTGACGCAAGCCCAAGGCCCATAGCCAAAATGAATGGAACGGTAATCGGCCCGGTAGTGACGCCCCCAGAATCAAATGCAACTGCCACAAAATTTGCCGGAGCAAAAACAGACAGCGCCACTGCGATAAAATAGCTGATAATCAGCATATACGAAAGTTTTATTCTAAATAAAATTCGAAATATGGCAAAAAGCAGAAAAATCCCTACACCACCGGCAACTGCCAAAACCAGCGTGAAATTTGGTACGCCGGGCACAAGCTGCGCTAGAACCTGCAAATCCGGCTCGGCTATAGTTATAACAACCCCCATAGCAAAACTCACAATACCCACAAGCAGAAGTTTCTTGGTCTTTGTCATACTCACGCCAATGTCTTCTCCTAGAGGAATCATGGCTATATCGGCGCCCATCGTAAATAACCCCATGCCAAATATCAGTAAAACTGAACCTGCTAAAAAGAGCACGAGTGTTCCTACCGGCATAGGTGAAATAAACAGGCTCAAGCCACAAACAATAATCACAATAGGTAAAACTGATGAAAGTGCTTCATATGTACTTTTTTTCAGTTTTTTCTTCACTATTTACCTCAGATTTATGTTTTGATTTTTATTGCTGCCATTTATATAAGCAGCCACACTGTAATTACAGTAATAATTGTATATCATAAATAGACAGAACACAAATGACTATAAAATGCGTGTGGCGCCGGAAAGGCTTATAACCTCCCGAAGCACAAAAAACGGGCATAATTCCAAGCATGTAGAATGGAAAAAGCCCCTATGGTATAGGTAAGTTTTTGGAGAAACGTTCATGCCCATATTCGGCATGGGAATGGGCTTCCAGCGGGGCTGGGCGCTTTGAAGGGTTTGCGGGAGATATCCCACAAACCCCGACAGGTTTACCTAAACCGCGCTTTATGAGTCACTAATCAAGGTCCCTGTTGCGCAAAAAGCTTGGGACGTCAAGGTTGCTATGCTTGTCCCGCGGTACATATACGCGCGGCGGCTCTTCGTTTTCTAAATCTTCTATCGCATGGGGCTGTAATACTACGCCGCCCATCTGCGGCTGCGGCTGCGGTTGCGCAGCCTGCGGCCGTGAAGAGTTTTGCCACGGCATTTGCGGCATTTGCGGCTCTTTCAGCACGCTGTTCAGCGGTTCACGCACGTCGCGTACCGTAAGGCGCTGCCTTGGTTGCTGCGGCGGTATATCCGCCGCCGAAGGCACACTGTCAAAGCCTGTGGCGATAACCGTGATGCGCAAACTGTCGCCCATTTCGTCGTCTATGCCCGCGCCCCAGATGATGTTTGCATCCGGATCGGCGGTGGCCTGAATGAGCTCCGCGGCCTCGTTGACCTCCATCAGACCCAGATCCGGGCCGCCGGTGATATTCATGAGCACGCCCTTTGCGCCATTTATGGTGGTTTCGAGCAGCGGGCTCTCTACCGCCTGACGCGCCGCTTCCAGCGCGCGTTTATCTCCCGATGCCGAACCTATGCCCATGTGCGCCATGCCTTTTTCTTTCATGACAGACTTGACATCGGCAAAGTCGAGGTTTATCATGCTCGGCACCGCTATTAAATCGCTGATGCCCTGTATGCCCTGACGCAAAACATCGTCCGCCACCCGCAGCGCGTCCATAAGGCTGGAGGATTTTACTACGTCCAGCAGCCTGTCGTTTGGAATGGTAATGAGCGTATCGACGGCCGGTTTGAGGTTTTGAATGCCCATTTCGGCGTTTCTGGAGCGGACTTTGCCTTCGAACTTGAACGGGCGCGTTACAACGCCGACCGTCAGGATGCCCATTTGCTTCGCGCAATCCGCCACGATGGGGGCTGCGCCCGTGCCCGTGCCACCACCCATGCCCGCCGTTATGAATACGAGATCCGCGCCTTTGAGCGCTTCGGCTATTTGGTCGTGATTTTCTTCAGCTGCCTTGCGGCCGATTTCGGGATCCGCTCCCGCGCCAAGCCCTTTCGTCAGCTTTTCGCCAATTTGTATTTTCTGATTGGCGCGCGAAAGATATAATGCCTGCTTGTCCGTATTGACGGCGATAAACTCAACGCCTCGCAAGCCATATTGTATCATTCGATTGACGGCATTGTTGCCAGCACCGCCCACGCCCACCACTTTGATTTGCGCAAATTGGCCGCTCTCGATATCGATTTCAAACATTTCGTATCCCCCTTCAGCGAGCGCTCGGATGAGCCGCTATTTCACAAAAAAATCTTTAACGCGCCGCAATACGCTACTTTCTAGTGGTTGCAACGCTGTTTCCCCGCCGGCATGCAGGATGAATTCCAGCGTGCCAAAAACACTGGCATAGTTTGGCGAATTCATGCGAGGCATCCAAGGCATATCTTTTTTTACCGGCATGCCGAGCATCTCTTCGAGGTATTCCCTGCTGCCACGCATCATCGCAATACCGCCACCAGTTAAGTATAACACGGTTTCGCTGCCCAGTGGGACTCTGAGTTCATGCATGGCATCGTCTATCATGAAGCAAAGCTCTTTTGCCCGTTCCTCCAGCATATATTGGATTTCGGCACGCGGCACGCTCCTGCTGCCATCCGGCGTTCGCAGCAACTCCACGCTGTCCTGATAATCTTCGAGGAAGGTGTAGCGCCGCTTCGCCTGTTCCGCCACCGAAACCGGCACGCTCAGACCATACGCGAGATCGGAAGCAAAGTGGTAGCCGCCGGCCTCCACGCTATCTTGACCGATGATGGCCGACTGCAGCACCGCTACCACATCCGTATGCATGTAGCCTACGTCTAACAGCACCGCCGGTGTTTGCCTCGCTTTTTCCGGAATGAGCATAAGTGCCTGGGCTAACGCGGCGCTGATGCAAACCCCCGGATACATACCCGCTTGTTTGATGGCTTCGCGCACCGGCTCCAAAAACAAATTCTGCACATATACATGCGAGATATCCGCTTCTAACCTGGACGTAACCGCGTCTTGCGGCAAATCAGGGCGCTTGATGCCATCCAGCATGTAGGAATAGGGCGTGCTGTGAATGAGGCAGCAACCATCCATCGCGTCGCCATGCAAGGATGTATTCATTAGCATGTCGATATCTGCGCCAGTTATGCGTTTTGGCTGGCTTGGAAATTCGATCATGCCAGACGAAAGTTTAAGTTCTGTAAACGGGGCCGGCACGGAAATGGTTACTTCACGCAACCGAAACCCGCATTCGCGTTCTGTGGCCCGCAAACTTTCGACTATAGCGCGCTGCAAATTTTCAATATCGCGAAACCGGCCAAACCGGTACCCGGCATAATTGCGAATATCCGCCCCGTATACCTTTAGCCCGTCCGCGCCTACCCGACCGGCACATAAGCTCACTATTTTGGAGCTTCCAATATCCAATACGACTGCGTGCTTCAAGCTCGCATACCCCCACATCTCCACGTTCGTTAAAAAAAGAAAATAGTTATGTATAATATACCATATTTAGTAGGTGTCACGCAACTATACACTACATCTTCTGCAAATTTTCCTTTTTTTCTTCTGATGGAGGCCATTTTTGCGCTGTTTACGGCATTTTCCCCTGTTTTACGTGCTTCACACGCGCTTTTCAGCATGTAAAACGGCTGTATTTTTATGGAGCGCCTTCGTCTTTATTTTTCCTTTTAGCCACTGTATCCGTCGCCGCCTCTGTTTGGCGTTGCCGTCGCATTCGGCGTGGAAGGCGGCGTTATGTTTGGCGTTGGGCCGGGTGATGAGTCCGGCGTGACTGTCGGCTCCCCGCCCGCGCCGCCATCCGCAGGGCCGGCCAAGCCGGTATCCCGTTCATCTCCTTGCTGCACAGGCGGCACGGCAGAAGCGGGCGGCGAATAAATCGCCCCACCCTTAGCGCTCACATCCAAAGTACCGTTGGTTATATTTCCCGCTCGCAGGGATGGCAGCGTTTCACGCAGCCAATCCATCTTGTCGGAAAGGTTGTCCGCCTGCCCCAACACGACCGTTACGCCTTCCACCGTTTGCATGGTAAGCCGCAGCGGGTTTGATAAGTCGATGCCGGAAACTTCCGCATTTAGGTTGTGGGTGTCCAACTGTTCCAGCAAGGCCATCAGCGCCTTGACCTGCATATCGCTGCCCGGTCCCAATGGCTGATTCACCTGAAAGCCCAGCTGAGAAATGCCTATGATGTGTATGAGCCCTGTCGTGCTTTGCGCCGCGCCTATGGAAAGCACATGGCCTTTGCTGTCGATCACCACGTCATATCCCTGCACAGATATGACCGCCATCTCTTTGCGCTCTTCTACCGTTATGCGCAATGTGCGCGGCAGTTCACGTTCTATGCTCACCACCTGGATATACGGGTTTTGTTCGATGCCTTCTTTTGCCTTGGTTTCATTTACGAACAACATATGCCTGCCCATAAGCAGACCCGACATCTCCACTATGCTTTGCGCAGAATAGCGTTCATTGCCTTCCACTTCGATATTTTCTACAAGAAACATAAAATAAGCGGCCAGCAGCAAACCTATGAGTGCGACAATCAAAATGCCCAGCGCAATTATCCGTTTGCCGTCCATGGGTTCTTTTGGTTTTTGCGGCACTGGGGCCTCTTCAGGATCTTTGATGGGCTCAATCCTGTGAATGCTGGCATAACTGCCCGATTTTTTGCCGGCCGGCGCTTTCTTTTTTGGCTGCGCCTGTTTGCTTTTCGCGTTGGGCTTTTGAGCGTTTGCAGCGTGCCCGCCATTGCCCTCGGATACTCCGGCGGCGGAGGCCTTTGACGGCGCCGCATGCCGGCGGTCTTTGGCCTGCGGCTGCGATGTGGAATTCAGGCGCTTTGCAGACGCCTTGCCACTGCTTTTTTTCGGCGCGTCGCCCGGCTGGCGTTCCATCACGCGGATGCCCGCCCCGACGTATTCCAGTAACGTATCATCGTCTGTCAAGTCCAGTTGACTAGTGGGCGTCACATGCTTCGGCCGTGATGGTTTTGGGGATTTTGCGGGCACACTTTCAGGCCCACGCGGTTTTTCACCCTGATGCGTGGGCGCGTATATGCGTGTGCCGCCAAATTTATCGCCGCCTCTTGCCTTATTGCCTGCCAAACGATGCCCTTCCTTTGTTTCCTGCGCTTGTCCGTTGCGTTTGCGCCGCCGCTTTTTTCGGCATTCGCAGGCAAACGTCCAAATTTATTCCTGTATTTTCCTTATACCACGCGCGGCATACAAATGCAAATATATATCTGTACCTGCGCGTACACTCGACATTCTTCGCCTGTTTCGCAACATTTACGCGGGCGGCTTTATCCTTCCACGCGCTTGATATTCGCCCCCAACGCGGCCAAATCCCTCTCTATACGCTCATACCCACGGTCGATATGTTCAATGCCATGCACGACCGTTTCGCCTTCCGCGCACAGCGCGGCGAGTATCAATGCCGCTCCTCCACGCAAATCCCAAGCCGTTACCGGCGCACCCGTCAACCGCTTTACGCCGCGTATGATGGCTGTACGCCCATTTATGCTGCTTTCGCCGCCCATGCGCGCCAGTTCCGCCGCATGGCGAAACCGATTTTCGAATACATTTTCCACGATCATGCTCGTACCCTTTGCCACACTGCACAACGCAAAGAATTGCGCCTGCATATCCGTAGGGAAACCCGGATGCGGCATGGTTTCTATTCGTTTTATCTCCTTCGGCCTTGCCGACGGCCCCTTTACGCGTACATTGTCGTGCCCCAGCTGCACCGTGCAGCCGCATTCTTTCAGTTTGCTTGTTACGCTGCCCAGCTGCTCCGGCAGAATGCCCGTCATATTTACATCTCCGCCCGTAATCGCCGCACCGCACAAATATGTACCCGCGACTATTCTGTCGGCGCTGATACGATGTTCCGCGTGCTCGCTGCCTATGCCGCCATAGATTCTAATGGCGGAGCTTCCTGCCCCCACAACCGTATATCCCAGTTTTACCAAAAACGATTGCAGGTCAACGATTTCCGGCTCTCTGGCCGCATTGTATATGACTGTTTCGCCTTTTGCAGCCACCGCTGCCATCATGGCGTTTTCCGTAGCCCCTACGCTTGGGTAATCCAAGTGAATATGCGCGCCGTGCAATTCCCGCCCGTCACATACCAGCGTGCCGTGCGTTTCTTCTATCCGTACGCCCATCGCGTTTAACGCCGCCAAGTGCAAATCGATCGGGCGCATGCCGATATCGCACCCGCCAGGAAATGTGGCGGTGGCTCTTCTGAACTTTGCTATCATTGGCCCTAAAAGAAAGATGGATGAGCGCAACGCTTTGCTCAACACTTCCGGCATCTCATGGCACTGCGCGCAGCCGGGATCCACCAGTAAGCCGTCGCTTTCCCATTTGATCGCACAACCCAGCGAGCGAAGCAATTCTATCATATTGTCTACATCGCCCAGATGCGGACAACCCAGCAACTTGACTGTGTGCTTTGAAAGCAGCGTGGCTGCCAGGATGGGCAGCGCAGCATTTTTTGCGCCCGGTACAGCCAGCTCGCCGCATAACGGCGACCTGCCTGCCACAATAATCAGGGACATCAACTTCACCTCCGGATGGCTCGCGAACAATTTCATCTTATGCATCCGGATAGCAACCTGTTCCAACGCGACCGTTCTTTTCCGTTACCGCCCAGGGTAACAAGAGTAATCCGATTCCTTTCCTGTTCTGCCGCGCTTTCCGCGGATATTGGCTATGCCGTTACATTTCCGCCGTATAGCGCGAAATATTCAACAATATGCCCATGGCGGACAGGAATATCATCAGGGAACTGCCGCCTGCACTGATAAACGGCAACGCTTGCCCTGTGGTCGGCATGGCCCCGGTAACAACGCCTATATTGACCAAAACCTGCAGGGCGAAAACCAGAGAGATCCCCCCCGCCATCAGGCTGCCAAAGCGATCCTTACAGCGCATCGCTACACGCATACCTCTGTACACAATGAACATATATACCAGTATGATGCCTGCCGCGCCTATAAATCCAAGCTCTTCTCCCACTATAGAAAACACAAAGTCGCTTTCGCCGTAAGTAAGATACAGCAGTTTTTGCCTGGAATTGTTCAGTCCCTGCCCAAACAACCCGCCAGCCCCCAGCGCATACAAGGATTGTATCAGCTGATGTCCGGTCGTTCTGGCGTATTGCCACGGGTCCCTGAATGAAGTCAATCGGGCCATCCTGTATGGCTCAATAATGGCGAACAAAATAAAAGCCGCCACGCCACAGACGAGCAGCAGGGCGATATGCTTTTCTTGCGCGCCCCCTATATACAGCATGATGATGCCAATCATGGCGATGATAACCGACATGGACATGTTCGGCTGCGCAATAACCAGCCCGCAGATTACGCCCATGACGATCAGCATGGGCACTACGCCTTTTACAAAATCGCGCATCAAATGCTGCCTGTGCGCCATAAACGCGCTCATATATATAATCAAGCCAAACTTTGCCAGCTCTGAAGGCTGTATGCTCACACCCGCAACAATCAGCCACCGCTTCGCGCCGTTTTCTTCCCGGCCCACGAATAGCACCAGCACCAGCAACAAAACAGATAATGCAAGCGCCGGCGTCTTTAGCCGCTCCAGCAGGTGGTAATCTACCCGCGTCATAACCAGCATGACCGGCAGCGCCATCAGCAAATACTGCCCTTGCTTGCGCACAAAAAGCAGGCCGTCGCCCTTGTTCATCTCGGCGGAATAATAACTGGCCGAAAAAACCATAACCAGCCCTATGATGCATAGCGCCAATATGGCAATAAAGATGGGAAAATCCATCTTTTGCGGCTTGATTTTTTCTTTTTTTTGCTTTTTTTTAGCAATTGCCTCCATGCTTCTCGCCTTTCCAGCAACCGGCGAAGCGCCCCTTCGCCTTTTCATATCCGTTTACTATTCGAATCGTGTTGATTCCTGCATTCTGCAAAACCACCGCTTTTTATCCTATGCGGCCAGCCCCTTGTTTCATTCCAGTTCGCTTCGGCGCCCTACGCGCCAAAGCTGTTATTCTTCGTAGCCAGCAACAATTTCTTTAAAAATTCTGCCACGCTGTTCGAAATTTTCGAACATATCCCAGCTTGCGCACGCGGGCGAGAGCAGTACGACATCGCCCGGCTCCGCCAAGTCCCGCGCCATGTCCACAGCCTGTTTAAAATCATGCTCGCACAGATGCACGTTCTTTGCGCCGACCTCGTTTGCGGCGCCTATTAATTTTTTTGCCGTTTCGCCCAAAATGACCATGGCCTTCACGCGGCCGCTTGCTTTGATCTCCTTCATGAGCGTATCGAACGCGCTGTGTTTGTCGTACCCGCCAAGCAGCAGCACTATAGGCCTATCCATGGCCGCTATTGCCATGCGGGTGGAATCCGGATTTGTACCTTTGCTGTCGTTGATGTAGCGCACGCCTTTTTTCTCGCAAACATATTCTATCCTGTGTTCCACGCCCGGGAAAGTCCGCAGGGCTTCCGCTATTTCTTCGGGCGGCACGCCCGCGCAAAGCCCAATGGCGGAAGACAGCATGGCGTTTTCTAAATTGTGTACGCCGGGGATGCGTATCTCATCCGCGCGGCAAATACGTCCCGCCTTGCCGCCGATGTTATACAACACTTCGCCGTCTTTGCAATACACGCCCTGCTCTACAGCCGTTTTGCGTGAAAAATACACCACTTGCGCCTCCGTACCTGACGCCATGCCCCGCGTTACCGGATCGTCGTAGTTTAAAACGGCAAAATCCTCTTTTGTCTGATTGAGGAATATCTTTGATTTGACCGCCGTGTAGTATTCCATTGTAAGAAAGCGATCCAGATGGTCTTCCTGGATATTTGTTACCGCCGCGACATGCGCGTGAAATTGCACATTGCCTTCGAGCTGCAGGGCAGCCGTTTCCGCCACGATCCAGTCTCCATCCCGTGTTTGTTCCGCATATTGCGTAATCGGCTCGCCTATGTTTCCCAGCACGAACGTGCGCTTTCCGGAGCGTTTGCATATCTCGCCCGTCAGCGCTGTGCTGGTGGTTTTTCCGTTTGTGCCCGTTATGCACAGGAATGCGCCCTTCGCGTAACGGTAACCCAACTCGATCTCGCCTATTACTTCCACGCCGCGCCCGCGCGCATATTCAACAAACGGCTGGAACATAGAAACGCCCGGGCTGAGAACCATGAGTTCTACACCCTGTAAACAGTCTTCCGGAGCCCTGCCTAACGCGTCGATATATTCGATATCCTTGAGCTGCTGCTGGAGACCGTCTATTTCCACGCGCGAATCATTGATGATGACTTGCCAGCCATTCCGATACAGCAGATGCGCACTCGCTACTCCGCTGCGCGCCATTCCAACAACCAATGCTGCCTTCATGTTTTCCTTTCCCGTCCCGCCGCCGAGGTGCCTGCGCGACAAGCGGACGTATAACCAGCCATTATTGGCGCCAAAGCCTTTTATTCACTTAAATATTGCAAGCCCGGCTGCCGCGCGAGCCCGTATTATAAAAAATCCGTTTCGGGCGGCAGATGCTTGAGGCAGCAGAGCCGCTGTCCTCCCTCAAACATCCGACGTTCCAGTACCGCGCCAAGCGCCAACAAGAATCGCAGTCAACTGGAACCCGCCCGGAAACGGTTAAAAGTCATACATATGCCAACAGGCACAATAGGCACAATACCACAGTAACGATCATGTACATCACCACAATTTTGGTTTCTGGTATGTCCTTGAGTTCGAAATGATGGTGCAACGGCGCCATCTTGAAAACGCGCTTCTTGCGCAGCTTGTAGGAACCTACCTGAAGTATGACGCTAACCGACGACGCCACGAAACACGCGCCCATCACCGGCAATAAGAACACAGCCTTGCTGCATATCGCCATCATACCTACCGCGCCGCCAAGCGCCAGCGCGCCCGTATCGCCCATGAATACCTGTGCCGGATACGTGTTGAAACGCAAGAAGCCCATACACGCGCCCGCCACCGCGGCGGCAAACACCGCCATGCCGTTTAGGTTTACGCCGTAATACTGCCGGCCCAGTTCCGCGGCCGCCGTCGCCATCAGCGTGAATATCAGCGCCATGGCCATTGAGTAGATCAAGGTTACGCCGGAAGCCAAGCCATCTAATCCGTCCGTGAGGTTTACCGAGTTCACGATCGCGATCATAACGAACATGACGAAGGGAATGTAGAAAATGCCCATATCCCATTCCACGCCCAGAAACGGAAGGTAGACAACCGAGCCAATTTCCGGATTGTTGAACGCGTACAGCGCCACAACAAACGAAATGCCTACCTGCCCGATGATTTTTTGGTATGCTCTCAGTCCCAGTGAGCGTTTACGCCGGATTTTGATGAAATCGTCCAAAAAACCGACTATGCCAAACGCCAGTGTAGAAAGCAACGCGGGCAGAACGAATTCTGTTCCCGACATGGAAAACGTGAGTGTTCCCGCCAGGATACCCGCCAATATCATCAAGCCGCCCATCGTGGGTGTTCCTGCTTTTACAAGGTGCGTTTTGGGGCCGTCTTCCCGCTCTGTTTGTCCAAACTTTAGCCGCGTTAACAGCGGTATCAAGAACGGCCCCAGAATGAGGGGAGCTAAAAACCCCAGTAATACAGCCAGTATGAGTTGTTGCATTTCTTCCTCCGCTTTACACGCATGTTTGCTTTTGTTGCCGTACCTTTTGGCGGACTATAGCTCTTTTAGCAACTCCATGACTGTTTCTTTATCGTCAAAGTGGTGTTTGATGCCATTGATTTCCTGGTAGTTTTCATGCCCCTTACCAGCCACCACTATGATGTCGTCTTTTTCCGCTTTCCGCAGCGCGTGCATGATCGCCGCACGCCGCTGTTCGATTACCACATAGGAGCAACCGGATTTTTTCACGCCCTCTTCTATGGCCTGTAGTATTTCAAACGGGTCTTCCGTGCGCGGGTTATCGCTGGTTATGACCAGTTGGTCTGAATATCTGCCAGCCACCTCGCCCATAATGGGGCGCTTCGCGCGGTCCCTGTCGCCGCCGCAACCAAACACGGTTATGATGCGTTTTTTCGAAAAGCCGCGAACCGTTTTAAGCACGTTTTCCAGCGCGTCCGGCGTGTGCGCATAGTCTACAAATACGGCGAAACCCAGGTCGCCCGTCGGCAACGGTTCTAACCGGCCCGATACACTTTGCATATCCTCCAGTCCCGGCTTGATGTTTGCCATGGAGATCCCCAATGCCACCGCCGCCGCGATGGCGCCCATGGCGTTAAACACATTGAACAAACCCGGTATTGGGATGTTCATGCGGGTTGTACCGCCGGGAAAGCGCAGATCGAACTGTACGCCGCGCGTGGTGATATCGATATCCGCCGCTCCAACATCCGCCTGTTCCCTGATGCCAAACGTGGTCGTGGGCAAATCGATGCCCTGCATGATTTCCTCTGCGTAAGGATCGTCCACATTGATGACCGCATACTTGCTTTGCAGGAATAATTTTCGCTTTGCGGCCACATAGTTTTCGATGGTCTTGTGGTAGTCCAAGTGATCTTGCGTAAGGTTTGTGAATTCCGCCACTTCGAACTGAAGACCATGTACCCGATGCTGATCGAGCGAGTGGGAAGATACTTCCATCACCACCAAGTCGACACGTTCATCCCGCATCTTGCGAAGCAGCCGATATAGATCTACCGACTCCGGCGTGGTGCGTTCCGTCTCTATTTCCTGCTGGCCGATCATGTTGCGAATGGTGCCGATCAGCCCTACACGCATGCCCGCCTGTTCCGCTATGGATTTGAGCATGTATGTAGTGGTGGTTTTACCGTTTGTGCCCGTGATGCCCACCAGGCGAACTTCGCGTTCCGGATGACCGTAGAACGTGGCGGCCATTTCCGCCATAGCTATCCGGGTGTTTGGCACGATGAGCTGTATGACATCCAACGGCAGCTCGTGTTCTACCAACAGGGCAATCGCGCCCTTTTCCACCGCCTGGGCGGCGTATTCATGTCCGTCGGAGAACGTGCCCACTATGCAGCAAAACATGCTGCCCGTTTCTATTTTGCGCGAGTCATATGCCAGCGCCGTAATTTCAATGTCCTTTCCTATATGGCGGCATTCCAATCCTTTGTATAGCTCAGAAAGCAGCATCTTACACTCCTTGTTTCCGCCTATCCATCGCGGAAGGCAAACATCCAAATTTGGCCCATCGCCTATTTGCCCACCACAGTATACCACACGAAACGTCCCTTTGCCTACGATCGCCAAATCTACTTGCCATCCGACAGATTACGTGACGGGAGAAAAATCCACCGTGACACTTTCACCCATAGGCACCTCCGCGCCGGCTTCCGGCTTTTGGCGTACCGCCGTTCCGCTTTGTTCCGCGGGCTCTATGCGCAGCACCAATCCCGCTCCGTTTAGTATGTCATATGCCTGCAGCCTTGTTTTTCCCATGACATCAGGCACTTTTACCATGATATCCACGTTCAGGTTTTCTTTATCTTGCGCCGTATCTGTTGTGTATATAAGCACGCCGCTGCCCTTTGCCGCCATTTCACCTGCGGCAGGCACCTGTGCAACCACTTCCGCTTGCGCTTCCGTTTCCAGATAGTCACCTTCCAGCCCGGCTTGCTTGAGTTCTGCTGCCGCTACCGCCGCCGTTTTGCCAACCACATCGGGTACGGAGACCGTTTCGCTCTCGACGGAAGGCTTTACGCCATAATGCATGAGCGTTTCCTGCAGCACGTCTTTCACAAACGGGGCCGCCACCGTGCTGCCGAATATTACGCCGACCTGCGGTTCGTCTACCAAAATCAGCACAAGATACTGCGGATCATCCGCAGGCGCAAAGCCGATGAAGGAAGCGATGAGGGCTCCTGAAGAAACTTTGCCATCTACGTATTTTTGCGCCGTTCCCGTTTTGCCCCCTACACGGAAGCCCGCGATTTGCGCATTGCGCCCGCTGCCCTTTTCCACAACGCTTTCAAGCAGCGCCCGCACCTCCGCCGATGTTTCTTCTTTGATGACACGGCGCACAAGCGTGGGTTCCGTTTGCTTGATAATTTCACCGTGCTCGCCGATTACTTGTTTTACAATGTACGGTTGCATCAGCTCTCCGCCATTTATAGCAGCGGATACGGCTGTTGCCAGCTGTATGGGCGTCACCGCTATGCTTTGGCCAAAGCCTATGCGTGCGATGTTGTTTTCGCGAATGTATTTCTGGTGGATGACTATGCCGCCGCTTTCGCCTGCCAACCCGCTTTCTGTGGAAGATCCAAACCCAAAGCGATAGATGTAGTCATAGAATGTTTCCGTTCCCATTGCTAGTGCCATCGTCATGAAGGCGGGATTGCAGGAGTTTCGCACCGCTTCTTCCAGCGTTTGGTGGCCGTGGTTGTTCTTCCAGCATTTTATTCGTTCGCCGTTTACCATTTTGTAACCCGGGCAATCGAATGCGGCATTCATAGTGATCGCCCCGCTATCCAGCACGGAAGAAAGCGTCACTATTTTAAACGTGGAACCCGGTTCATACGCGTCGCATACGATGCGGTTTTTAACCAATGCCTGCAAGGTGGCGAGGTCGTTTCGCGGCGGTGCGTTTGGATCGTAATCCGGCTTTGTGGATACCGCAAGTATTTCCGCGGTTTTAACGTCCAAGACGATGCCTTGCGCCGTTTTCGCTTTGTTTATGGTTAGCGCTTCCTGCAGGGCCTTTTCCAGGAATGACTGCACCACGATATCCGTCGTAAGCACGAGTCCGCAGCCGTTTATCGGTTCGATGTATTCCTGTGTTCCGTATGCCAGCGGCTTATTATCCCTGTCTTTTTCGGTGATGAGCCGCCCCGGTTCACCCGCAAGGTATTTGTTGTACGTGCGTTCCAGGCCTTCCTGCCCCACGCCGTCCACCGTTGTGAAACCCAGCGTTTGCGAGAGCATGCCGCCCATAGGGTAGTACCGCTTTGTATCAATGCCAAACGTCACGCCGGCTCCCAATTTTAATGCCGCCAGCTTATCTACCACTTCGCGCTCCACTTGCCGCTTTAGTATTACCTGCTGCTTGTTTGTGTCGCCGATGCGACCAAGCACGAAGTCATAATCCATGCCCAATGTTTCGGCCAGTTCCGTCGCCACACGCACCAATTCCTGCGTTTTTATTTGCGTGGGGTTTATTTCCACCACATACGCCGTGCCGCTTTGGGCCAGCGTCTGGCCGTCCCTATCCATGATCTTGCCGCGTTCCGCCGCAAGGCTGCTGTCCATCGTCCATTGCTGCAACGCTTTTTCTTGCAGCTCCGGCCCCCATACAACCTGTACATAGAAGAGCCGAGCAAGCACTAGCACGAACAATACGCCGATGAGTTGAAGCATTCTAAACAGTCTTCGTTTGTTCGCGGTATCGGGTGCGCCCATGCTTGCCTCCTGCTGCTTCCGGGAATGTAAGACCATTATGCCTGTTCCCAGCCCTCCCGGATAAATATGGCGTCAGGGCGTTTGCGGGGGACCCACGCCCTTCGCCGGATCTGCCGGGGGAAGTTCCGGCGCGCTTTGCGTTTCCGGCTGGGCGCCGTCTATCATAAGCGCATCGCCCGCGCGCACGTATTGTTTGCTCGTGGGATACGTCATGCCCAGCCTGCTTGCCGCCTCTTGCGCGGTTTGTATGTTTACGGCGCACTCAAGCCCTACGTTCAGTTCGCGAATGCGCAGCTCTGTATTATTTATGTCTTCGTTCAGGGTATTTATTACCGCATATTGCCGCGAAATGTTGTAATAGCGGAAAACGACCAGCAACAGTGCGCCGCTTAGCGCCAGCATAGACGCCACAGCCGCCCAACGGGTACCCGCGCTTACGCGCGGCTTTACGCGCATCGCCGCCTGTTGGCGTGAGCGCGGTTGCGTTTTTGGCCGCGCCTGCACCTGCGGCCTTTCGGCCGGCGACAGCACCTCCGCCGTTTGCGCATACGCGTACGCAGCAGAACCATGCGTCGGCGAATACACGCGCGTAATTGTCGCGTATGTCGTTTGCATTTTTCTGCCGGCGCTTGCTTCCATCTTTCCCTCGCTTTGCGCATGTCCTCCAGACGATGCGCCGCTTTCTTATAGTTGCCCGAGTCTTGCTTTTGTGGTTGCGGTTATATTCTTTCTATTCCCCGCAGCTTCGCGGATTTTGAACGCGGATTTAGTTCCGTTTCTTCCGTGCCCGCTGTAATCGGCTTTTTGTTTAGCAATTTACCTTCCGGCTTTCTGCCGCATGTGCACACCGGCGCTTTCGGCGGGCATACACAGGGTTGTTCCCATTCGCGAAACAGTTGCTTCACCGTACGGTCTTCCAGCGAATGAAACGAGATGACCGCCATTTTGCCGCCCTGCCTCAAGCAGGCAAACGCCTTGCGTAATGCTTCTTCCAGCCCGGCCAGCTCCCCGTTTACTTCTATGCGCACGGCCTGAAATGTTCTGCGTGCCGGATGCTGACCCTGATAGCGGTTTGCCGGAGGAGTCGCCGCCTTTATGATTTCCGCCAGTTCCACAGTAGTGGTAATACGTTTTTTGTTTCTGGCGTTTACGATGGCTGACGCGAGCTTCCCCGCATAGCGTTCTTCGCCATACTCCCGCAAAATGCGCGCCAGGTCTTCGAACGAATACGTGTTGACAACTTCTTCAGCGGTCTTGCCTTGCCTGTTGTCCATGCGCATGTCCAACGGCGCTTCCGCGTGGAAGGAAAACCCTCTCTCCGCCGCGTCCAGCTGGTGTGACGATACGCCCAAGTCCAGCAAAACGCCGTCTACCGCTTCTATTCCTTCCGCCGCCAATAGCTGCGGCATTTCGAAGAAATTTCCCCGTATGGCCCGAAAGCTTTCACCAAACTTGCCCAGCCTTTCGCTTGCTGCCTGTATTGCAGCGCCATCGCGATCGATGCCTACGAGCAAGCCGCCCTTGGGGAGCCTTTTCAGCACTTCCTCGGCGTGCCCGCCGCCGCCCAGCGTGCCATCCACATACACGCCGCCACGCTGCGGTTCCAGCATGCGCAGCACGTCTTCCACCATGATGGGGATGTGGCAAAACGCTTCGCTCATATGCCGCGTTCTGCCAGCTGCATCAGTGCAGCATTGTAGTCATCTTCCATGTTTGCGCTGTGTTTTTTCCAAGCGTCCATATTCCAGATTTCGATACGGCTGTCCACCCCGACAAACACCGCATCTTTGTCGAGCCCGGCATGTTCGCGCAGGCTGGTGGGGATGAGTATACGGCCCTGTTTGTCCAGCTCGCAATCGGACGCGTTGCTGAACAGCATACGCCGGAAAGCCTGGCCCATGATATCCGTTTCCGGCAAAGCGGAAAACTTTGCGGCAAATTCTTTCCAAGCCGCTTCGGACATGCCAAAAAGATATTTTGCGTCGCCACGGCCGAATATGCCATGCGTGACGATGACGGTAGAGCCGAGATCTTCGCGCCATTTTGAAGGGACAAACACACGGCCTTTGGCGTCGATGCCATGCGTGTACGAACCAATCAGCACTGCGCGTTCCCCCTTCCGTATCTGCGAGCAGAATCCTGCCCTACTCTGATGTACATATTATAAACCACTTTGCTACACTTGTCACCATTTTTATTGTCTTTTTATGAATTTTTTTATAATTTTCGCTCCATTTCCCCACATCCATTCATTTTCACAGCATTTTCAAAAAGTTTCCCCCATTTATAAAACATTTGTTCTTCTTATATGCGAACAAAACCGCGCATGTTGCGCGGTTTTTATAGCGGCGTCGGTTCGCATATATATGTTTGTAATCGATTGTTATCGGATTGCGGCGTATTTTGTCATATCGTGATATGCTTTTTGCTCTTTTCTACGACAACTCCAGCACCAATTTGGGCTGAAAGCCAATATGGTCGGCCGATACGAGATGATACTCTATGCCGTTTCGCATGCCCTCAAAACCGGAACGGCAGCTTTTGCCATGCAAATGCGCATAAACCACCAAGCTGATGGAGTGCCTTTCCAAAAGATCCGTAAAGCCGCTGGGTGATCTGTTTTCGTTGAAAGGCGGAAAATGCAGCATGGCTATTCTCATGCCCTGCTGCGGCATTTTTTGCAGCGACATGCCCAGGCGCGCTACTTCACGGTCGTATACTTTTTGGTCCTCCGGTAAAAAGCCGGCGCTCATCGGGCAGGACCAACCCCGCGTACCCGCAATATGCAAATCGCCCTCAGAGCAGCAATCGTTTTGCACCACGCGCATGGAGGGCGGCAATATGCCACGCACCTTTGCGAGCGAATTCCACCAATAATCGTGATTGCCGCGCACCAGCACTTTTTTGCCCGGCAGCGCATCCACAAGCGCCATATCTACCACAGCATCTTCCAGCCGCATCGCCCAGCTAAAATCGCCGGGCAACAGCACGATATCATCGTCAGACACAAAAGCGCGCCACGCATCGGCAATGCGTCGCGCATGATTTTCCCACGCCGGGCCAAATATATCCATGGGCTTGTCTACCGCGCCCGCTAAATGCAAATCACCTATGGCGAATATCTTCATCTTGCGCCCCCGAGCCGGATATGTTTCACTCTTCGTCATCCAGATCGTCGTCTAATTCGTCTTCTATTTCGTCGTTAAATTCATCGTCGAAATCGTCCGCTTCCTCGAATTCGCCGCCGTACCGTTCTTCGTCGCCTTCCAGTTCGTCGTCTTCATCCGCAAATTCTTTATGGATTTCCTGGAGATCTTCCGAGGGAATGTCCGCGTTTGTGGGTACGTCAATCTCATCGAGTTGTGTCAGCTCGACATCCAGCTCCGCCGTGGGTTGTTCCATCAGCGTTTCGAGTTTTTCGCGCCTGCGTTTTTCACCCAGGCAATACGCACACAGCTCCTGCCCCTTGAGCGCATTGTTTTCGCCGCATTCCATGCATAGATTCTGCAATTCTTCCGTGTCGTCTTTCTCACCTTTGATTTCACGGCGGCAAACATTACAATACTTCTCGTCTTCCCGAATGTAGTTTAATTCGCAACGCGGGCATTTCTGCAGCACCATTGTAACCTCCTAGAATAATAGCATAACGGGTGTATGAATTCCCCTATACTATATACAAGTTTCATCCCTATTATGCGAAAGGCAGCCGTTCGTGTCAAGCGGCTGCCCATTATATTTAACATATTTTTTTGTCGACGCAAATCATTGCGACAGATGTTTGGCATCCAGCAGGATTTGCTCGATGCGCGCCAGTAAAAATTCACTCCCAATGCCTTCCTCGGCGGAATACGCAATAGCGGCCGGGGGCGCGCCCAACGCCTTTGCCGCTGCATTTGCAGCTATCTGCCGCTTTGAACGCGGCAGTTTATCCGCTTTTGTCGCCACCAAAGTGAACGCCACCCCGTAATACAGCATCCACGCAAACATTTGCTTATCTTCCGCCGTCGGCTCATGGCGGATATCCAGCAACAGCAGCAAGTGCGTCACCCGCCCGCTGGAAAGATATTTTTCCATCAACAGCCCCCAAGCCTTTTGCTGATCCTTGGGCGCCTTTGCAAAACCATACCCCGGCAGATCCACCAAATACATTTCATCGTTTATTTTGAAATAATTAATCAATCTGGTTTTTCCAGGCGTCTGGGATGTCTTCGCCAGCTTATGCCTGTTGCAAAGCGCATTGATGAGAGAGGACTTCCCGACATTTGATTTGCCCACGATGGCGATCTCGGCAGCCAATGGCGCGGGATATTTTTCCGTCTCCATACCGACGCTTGTGACAAATTCCGCCCGCTTTATGCGAAACGGCTCGTAAACGGCTTCTTTGCTCATTGCGGCGCCCCCGCGGAATACCGCATATCTTCCGGCAGCGGGAACAGGCTATCGCTTTGTACGGCCGTTTCCGGCCCTTTTGTAAGTATAAGAGCAAACGCCTCCTCCAGTGTATCAATCTCGGAAAACAAGATGGTCTCACGCGCCGATGCCGGCAGCTCTTCGATATCCTTTTTGTTCTCTTTGGGGATCAGCACATGCGTGATGCCTGCACGCAGCGCGGCAAGCGATTTTTCACGCAGGCCGCCTATCGGGAGCACCCGCCCGCGCAACGTGATTTCGCCCGTCATGGCGACATCCGCGCGAGCCGGTATGCCCGTGAGCGCGCTTAGTATGGCCGCAGCCATCGCTACACCTGCGCTGGGCCCATCTTTTGGAACCGCGCCCTGCGGCACATGCACATGCACATCCAGTTTGTTGATTTTCTCCTGTTCCAAGCCCCATGCCCCTGCATGCGCGCGCACATATGTGAGCGCGGCTTTGCCGGATTCCTGCATCACTTCACCCAGCTGACCCGTCAGCTGCACAGCGCCGCTGCCCGGCACCGCCACCGCTTCCACACTGATCGTTTCGCCGCCTACCGGCGTATACGCCAGCCCTGTCACCACACCGACTTCATTTTGCTCGCGCATTTCATCGCCGCGGTATTTCGGCTGGCCTAAAAACTCCGTAAGCATGCGCGTATTGAGCGCGACCCTGCTTTCCCCCTCCGCCACGCGGCACGCAACCTTGCGGCATACGCCTGCCAGCATACGTTCCAATTCACGCACGCCGGCTTCCCGTGTATAGCCATGGATGATCGCAGCAAGCTGGCCGTCCGTGACGCGGATATTCTCCTTTTTGAGGCCATGCTTTTCCAGCTGCTTGGGAAGCAAGTGGCGCTTGGCGATATGCAATTTTTCTTCCGCCAGATAGCTGGGCACGCGGATAATCTCCATTCTGTCCAACAATGGCTTCGGGATGGTTGATTCATCGTTTGCCGTCGTCAGCAGCATGGCCTTGCTCAAATCGTACGGCAATTCTACGAAATGATCCTTGAATTCGAAATTTTGCGCGCCGTCCAATACTTCCAGCATGGCCGCCGCCGGATCGCCCCGCACATCGGACGACAGCTTGTCAATCTCGTCAAACAACAATACCGGATTGATCGACCCCGCCTGCCGCATCGCCGCAATCACGCGGCCCGGCATGGCCCCGATGTATGTGCGCCTGTGCCCGCGAATCTCCGCTTCGTCCCGCACGCCGCCCAAACTCATGCGCACAAATTTCCTGCCCATGGCTTCCGCTATCGAGGCCACTATGGACGTTTTGCCAACACCCGGCGGACCGATCAGGCAAATAATCTGGCCGTTTGGTTTGTTTGTCAGTTTTTGCACGGCAAGATACTCGATGATGCGCTCTTTGACCTTTTCCATGCCATAATGGCGCCTTTCCAATATCTTGCGCGCGCGCGCAAGCGATAAACTATCTTTTGTTTGCTCTGTCCACGGCAAATCGAGCAGGCATTCGATGAGGCTGCGCGTAATCGGCGCCTCATGTGAGCCGCTTGGCAATACGCTCAGGCGAGCAATTTCTCTCTGGAGGCGTTCCCTTACCACTTCGGGCAGATCCTTTTTTTCCATGCGCTGCCGAAATAAATCCGCTTCATTTTCTTCGTTGTCACCCAATTCCTTTCGGATGACTTTGATTTTTTCGCGCAGGTAATGCTCCTTTTGCGTTTTTTCGATTTCTTCGCGCAATTTTTGCGCGATTTCTTGATCTATGCGCAAAATTTGCAGTTCATTTTCCAAAAAAGCTGCCAGCCGCATCAGCCGATTGTCTATATGCAATTCTTCGAGATAGCCTTGCCTGTCCTCCGTGCTTTCCAGTACCAGTCCCGCTACCGCGTCAGCGTACTGCCCCGCTTCATCGTGCTCTTCAAGCGTCGCGCGCTGATTGGCCGTCAGTTTGTTGGAGAGCTTCACGTACTCGGCAAAGCAATCCCTGACTCGCCTCCTTAACGCGACAACCGTGGCCATGTCCCCTTCTATATCCGCCACATCAAGCACATTCGCTTCGAAGTAAGGGTCTTCGGACATATAGCTGCGAACAACAGCGCGCGTTTGCCCCGAAACAAGCATGTGGATGCCCTCGCCCTGCAGGCGGAACACTTGCCGAATATGGCAGATCGTGCCAATTGTGTAGAGTTCGCTGGTTTCCGGTTCCGATACCGCCGCTGTTTTTTGCGTACAGAAAAACGCCAGGCCGTCTGATGCCGCCGCGGCGTGAATGGCTGCTAATGTTTTTTTTCTGCCCGCGTCGCAATGCACGATTTCACCGGGCAAAACGACCATACCGCGAAGCGGTATGACCGGCAATGTTCTTAACATTTCATCACCTCATATATGTATTATAACGGCCAGCCATATCCTTGACAAGCCACGCCGCCCACGCGCGAAAGCGCGGTTACCGCCACTTTAGGTGCTTTATGGCGTTCTTTGGACTCTTTTACAGAATATTTACATACCAAACTTTTTTCAGAAGCTCCAGTCAGGTTTTAATGGAGGCTCTGCCTCCAAACCACCGCCAAAGGGACTAAGTCCCTTTGGAAACCCATAGCCGGAATGCCAAGGCATTCCGGTGGGGGATTTTATACAGCGCGACAAGCTTGGTTTTAAAAAGAGTCATGCCCACATGTGGGCATGGCAGGCCGTCGAAAAACTCTGTTTTTCGACGGGATTACGGCATTTTACCTCTCGCCCTCCGGGCTCGCGGGCGGCAAAATGCCCAAGGTGTGGGCTGCGGACGCACATGTCGTCCTTGCC
>JAVBPK010000037.1:0-10190 GCA_031549625.1 Eubacteriales bacterium | reverse complement strand
CGCAATGGGCGCAAGATTTCGCTGGCGCTCACTTGCTTCCTTGCTCATTGGCATTTTCTTCGCTTCTTCCCGCACTGCGGGCGCTCGGAAACGCCCCCACGCCCCCTTTCTTTTAAGAAGCTCGTATGCCTTTACGGAGTTTTGCTTAATCCAGCTAGCGGGAGGCGCGCGGTGTTTTGCCTAATCCATCTTGCGGATTACGCACGGTGTTTTGCTAATTCCACCGCTGTGGCTTTGCCGCATCGGCAGGCAAAACACCAAAGGAAAACGCAATAACAATATATGTAAAAAATGGAAAATATATTAAATATATATGAAATATGGGAGAAATGATTAACAATATGTGTAAATAAAATTAACAATTTGTAACTATTACGTATTAGATAATTGACATATTCCACGATACTTTGTTATGCTAGTTATGTGCAAAGGGGTTCCCGTCTTATTTGTTACAGGACACATACACGAAAGGGGTTATACCATGAAAAAATTTATTACTCTGGCTCTGGTGTTGGTCATGGCGCTGGGCCTTGCGGCTCCCGCTTTGGCGTACAGCTCCAACACCGCACCGGCTGCAGGCTCCAGCCTGTTCACGCTGGATATCAACATCGTCCGCTACACAGACGCGGGCGACTACCTCTCCGGCTGGATTACAGCGCCCCATAGCAACGAAGGTTACGTAGTTGGCCAGGTCGTTGCGGTTGTTGGCGCTCTGAACGTGCCCAGCAATGCCGATTTTTATGGCGAAGGCTACCGTCAGGTTTACTTCTCCGGCAGCAATGTCAACCTGAACGTCGTTGACAACTACCTGGGCCTTTACTACTCGCTGCGCGAAACCGTGCCGGATAGCGCGGATGCAGCGGGCACAAACTGGCACCAATGGTGGTATGACGGCGACGACACTGCGGGCCAGGGCGGCGTTGTCAACGTAGACAAGCTGTATCACTGGGCTGGCGGCAAAGTCGGCGGCGCGTACAACTATTCCTACATCCCCTCGGTATCCGGCGCGAAGACCTACCGTTGGCTGTGCTTCGGCAAAGTAACGGGCGACAACGCGACCATGAGCTTTGGCATCACACCGGGCATGAAGTTCAACCTCAATCCGGCGGCTCCCTGGTTGCCCGGCACGACAGGCGTTGTGGGCGATTGGCTGAACATTCTTGACGACGAATACAGCGTTATCCACACGACGACAGCGAGCGGCGGCCACGGCTATTCCGTGTTTGAAAACCTGAACGGCGCGGTGCTGGACAGCACGATCGATCCGTTTACAAACTCGAACTTCAACCTGCTGTGCAAATTTGAAACCACCAGCAAGAACGTTGGCGACGGCCTGATCCTGTACGGCATCAAAGGCTTTAACTGGCGCGTGGAAGTTTCCGGCGGCGAGCTGATCTTCTGGAAAACAAACGTTGCTCCTTACGATGACAAAGTCTCCAAGGGCGACACGCTGTACAACACACTGGTTGCGAACTACACCTCCGTCGTAGAAGATATCCTTGGCTTCAGCGTTTACAACAAGGCAAACACGCTGAAGAAGGGCGACTTCGAAAAGCTGGCGAACAGCATCGCTGCGAAAGTTACTGTTGACATCGAACCATGGACGCCTTACGTGCAGGTTCCGGAACAGATCGTTGTCGATCCTCCGAAGACCGGTGAAACCGCAAGCGTGCTCGGCTTCGTCATGATCGTGATGGCTGCGGCCGCCGCGTTTGTTGCGAAGAAGGTTCGCGCTTAATCAAAACGCTCTATCACTCTCAAAACCGGGAACCGTAGAGCACAGCGCCCCGCGAAAGCGGGGCGCTTTTTCTATGCGCGCAATCGCGCAGGAATGCAAACCCGAAATTTTCATATTTCCGCATAAAAGCCCAAAAGCAACAAATACTACTCTTGCATCCAAATTTGCATGGCATACAGGAGGAGTTCCGGATTGAAAGCAACAGGTATTGTAAGAAGAATAGACGAGCTGGGGCGCGTTGTTATTCCAAAGGAAATACGGCGCACACTGCGTATCCGTGAAGGGGATCCTTTGGAGATATTCACAGATCGCGAAGGCGAAGTGATTTTGAAAAAATACTCGCCCATCGGTGAGCTAAACGATTTTTCGCGCGAATACGCGATGGCTATGCATCAGAGCCTGGGGCATATTGTGGCGATCTGCGACAAGGATGTGGTGATTACGGTGGCAGGCGGCAGCAGGCGCGAGCTAATGGAAAAGGCCATCCATGAAGATGTGGAACAAATCATGCAGACGCGCTCGAAAGAACTGCGGTCGCTTGCGCGCAACGAACGGTTGATATGCGTCACGGCGGGCGACGAGGAGAATCAGCCGTACACGGCGCAAGTGATTGTGCCGATAATTGCGGAGGGCGACGCAATTGGCGCAATTTTACTGCTTTCACGCGAGCAAAACGCGGTTATGGGGGATATAGAGCTCAAGGTGGCGGAAACGGCGGCAGGGTTTATCGGAAAGCAAATGGAACAATAGCCAAAGCAATAACGAGGCCCCTTTGCCGGCGTGCAAAGGGGCCTCGCATACTAGCGGGGATAGGCCGGTTAGCCTACAAAGTAATAATCGGCGGCAAACGAGCCGCTGTATAAGACGCCGTTGTAGCGGTTTACGTAAAACATCAGGTGTTCGCCCTCATATTCGAGCTTGGCGTTTTTCGCGAAAAAGGCGATGGTATTGGCCAGCGCGTCTTCCATGTTCAGGTCTTCAAATAGCAGGTTCATATCGTCGAATGTGAATTCCGCCGTCCTGCTAAGCAGCATTTCGTCGTTTTCTTCCTCCACATTGATATATCCTTCCCAGTCATATCCGTAAGGCTTACCGTTTTCGTCCAGATCGAGCGCGCTGTGGAATTGTTTATCCACATGATCGAGCACGGCGTAGAAGTTGCCATCCTTTTCATAAACGTCTTTGACAAGCACGGTTTCTCTGTATTCATACGCATAGTAAACCGAATACGGGAACGTGGGCTTCGTGATGTTGCTTTCTACCGCGTATTGGTTTGGTTCCACGATAAAGGAATACAGCCCCAGAAGATCAGGGTATTCTTCGTCGTCTACCAGCCAGGCGGTCAGCACATCATAGCTGTCGTATTCGTTTAGCATGGCGCTTTGCGGTTCGGCGTAGTCTTCGCCTTTATCAGAAAGCGGCAGGAAGTATACGCTTTCGGTGGGGTCGTATTCGATGCCATACGCATCCGCGGGCAAATCGAGTAACCCGCTGAAATCGCCAAAGCAGGCGGAGGCGTATTCTTCCATGCGGGCACGCGGTACTTTCAGGCGGATCATTTCGGCATCCAGGCTGTTGCCGGCGTCTTCCGAGCAGAAATTCACGCATAGATAATACAGCGTGCCCCAGAAAAATTCAGGGCTTTGGCTATCGTAATTTTGCCATTCGGGCGGCATATCGCGCATGGCGCGCATGAGGGAATCATACACGGGCATCATGGCGAAAAGGCCCTCTTTGGTAGCGGCGTCGATCGTCACTTCGGGCACGGCGTCTGTGGGAAGGGGCGTGGCAGCTACCGGCGCGGCGGTGGGTTCGGGCGCAGGGGTTGATAAAGGAGGCTCCGGCGTTTTGCCGCAGCCAAATGTAAAGAGCAGCGCGCAGAGCAGCAACAGCGCAAGATATGCGCGCGTATGGTTTTGTTTCATCGCATCATTCCTCCAGTTATCACACTGGCATGCGGACGGCATGCCAAAACTATCATTAGCGTAACGCCGCGCGCGCGTTCTGTCAACCGGGCGAAAAGAAGGCGGGAAACCGTGCCGGCTGGCGAAAAACAAACGGGACAACGTGCCGACAAGGGCGCGCAGGAATAAAAAGCGCGCATTTCCTGTGAGATTTGGGGGGTTTAAAAATATTAGGCATTCGCATGCGAAAAGCATAGAAACAGCAAGGCTGCGGCTGATATTGCCATGTAATGCGCATGTTAAATTTTTATGAATTTCACTATCATACAAAGTAAGGAAGCAAATTCCGGCATGAAAACAACAGGAGGTATACAAAAATGAAACACATTCCTGCAGTATTTAAAAAGGCGACATTCCTGGCTCTTTCCCTTGGTTTGCTGGCGGTAGCTCTCATAAGCGCCACAGCGTTTGTTACTGGCGGCGAACTCTGGCTCTCGTTGTCGTTTTCAACCATAGCGGCCGCGCTGGGCATGTGCCTGATCGGCTACATGATGCACAACGCGTAAACGGGTTCTTGAGGGAACCGAAAAGCATGGGCAAGCGTCGGCGCCGCGGAAAACAAACGTGGCGCCGGCTGTTTTGGGAGATGCCAGCGAACAACCTGCACAACCGCTGGAAAAACATCGTCATTTTTTTGAGATGCGCAAGCACTTGACATCCTGTGTGCGCATACTGTATCATAAAGCTCAATCGGAATGGCGCATTCCGGTTGCAAATAGCATAGGCTATGATGGAAAAAGAGTAGCTCCGTGGCGCTCAAAGAGAGGGCGGGCCGAAAACGGCTGAAAGCCTGCCTGGGTTGGGGGGTATGCAAGCGCATGGTTCCTGCCACGAACAGCCAAAACGCGGTTTTGGCGCGAAGAGCGAAGTGCATTTCCTACGCCGTTTGGGACAAAGGCGTTTGCCGAGTATCTTAAACCGTATTGCTGCGTTAAAGCGTTGAGTGGCGTCGCCGGCATTGCTGGCGTCGCAAACAAAGTGGAACCACGGCACAACCGTCTTTGTAGCGGTTGTGCTTTTATTTTGCAAAAAGATATATGAGGTGACGTATGTTTCGTACATGGCTCAGCGATATTCGCTGCATACTCGACAGGGATCCCGCCGCGCGTAACGCGCTGGAGGTCGTGCTTTGCTATCCGGGTTTTCACGCGGTGCGGTCGCACAGATGCGCGTATTTTTTGCATAAGCACGGATTTAAGCTTTTGGCGCGTATTGCGTCAAACATCAGCCGCTTTTTTATGGGCATAGAAATCCATCCGGGAGCTGTGATCGGCAAGCGCTTGTTCATTGACCACGGCATGGGCGTGGTGATTGGCGAAACTACAGAAATAGGCGACGATGTAACCATCTATCAAGGGGCGACGCTGGGCGGCACGGGCAAAGAAACAGGCAAACGCCATCCGACGATCGGCAACCATGTGATGGTGGCGTCAGGCGCGCGCGTACTGGGGCCTGTGACGGTGGGCGACTATGCGCGGGTAGGGGCCGGAGCGGTTGTCCTGACGGATGTACCGCCATGTTCCACGATAGTGGGCGTACCGGGGCGCGTTGTGCGCACGTTCGCCTGCCCGGAGGGCGAGGCGTCTTCCGCGCTTTGCATAAAGCGCGCAGAATGCGCAAACGAGGGAATCTGCGCCGTAGCGGGGGAAAAGCTGGCAAAAACGGGGGAAGATCTCGATCAGGTGGATATGCCGGATCCGATCAGCATAGAGCTGGCGCGTATGCGCAAGGAATTGGAAGAACTGGCGGCGCAAGTGGGCGATCTAAAAAGGAAAAACGCCGTAAACGCGTAAAAGAATGGCGATTCATGTGGCTTTCATGCGAGCGTTTTAAGATTGTGCTACAATAACGGCAGGTGCCGGTCTTGAAACGAAGGGCAGGAGGAAAGAACTATGAATGGCATATATCATGCGGATAAAAACAGAACAGCGCCTATGTTGCGCCCCAGGGGGAGCGCGGCATGTGCGCTGTTTTTGCTGGTTGGGCTGCTTGGCATGACCGGATGCGCGGCGGCCCCGAAAGGGGCAGAGCAAGGCGCGGCAGCGGGCACAACTGCCCCCAAAGCGCCTACAGCACAAACAGGCATAGAAGACGCGCAGAGCGCGTGGGACGAAACAAAGGCTACGAGCATTATGCTGGACGGCGAAAAGGCGGCGATTCACGGTGGAGGGGCGCGGGCGCAGGGTGGCAAAATCGTGATCAATTCCGCCGGTACGTATGTGGTGTCCGGCGTTCTGACGAACGGGCAGGTCGTTGTGGATGCGCAGAAGGACGATGTGGTACGGCTGGTGCTGAATGGTGCGGCAATCACAAATAACAAGGGCGCGGCCATTTATGCGCCGCAATGTGAAAAAATGATACTTACGCTCGCGGATGGTACGGAAAATACGGTGACGGACGGGGGCGCATATTTCCAATACGATATCCCGGCGGAAGAAGAGCCGGATGCCGCTTTGTTTGTGAAGGATAGCCTCACCATCAATGGCACGGGCAAGCTCGTGGTAAACGCGTCGTATAACAACGGGATTGGCGCGAAGGACGACTTGCTGATCGTGAGCGGCGATTTGGATGTGGCGGCGGCGAATCATGGTTTGCGCGGGCGCGATTCGGTGACGATACTGGGCGGCACGCTGCGCATCGCGGCAGGCAACGACGGCATACAGACGAATAACGACGAAGGCGGCGGCAAGGGTGCCGTTCTTATGGAGGGCGGCCAGGTTGAGATAGATGCCGCGCATGACGGGATACAGGCGGAAAGTGCGCTGACTATATTGGGCGGCGCGCTCCAGATAAAAACGGGCGGCGGCGCGGCAGCGGGGACGCCTTCCGAAAGTTGCAAAGGACTAAAAGCGAAGGCGGACATAACAATCGGCGGCGGGACGTTTGCATTGGATTGCGCGGATGACGGGATACACGCAAACGGGAATGTCGCTATCGGCGGGGCTACGCTAAGCATTTCAACCGGGGACGATGGCATACATGCGGATAATGAACTTGCCATATCCGCGGGAACGGTCGCGATAACACAATCGCACGAGGGCATGGAAGGCGCAAATATACGGATTACAGACGGAGAAATTACGGTATTTGCGGAGGACGACGGCTTGAATGTGGCGGGCGGCCAGGACATCGCGAGCGGCAAAGCGGGCGAAGATACATTTGCGCAGGCCGCGAGCCACGCCATATACATCGATGGCGGCCAGATCGAGATTCTGGCAAAGGGGGACGGCATTGACGCGAATGGCGATATAAACATAAGCGGCGGCAAGATAACCGTTTTGATCGACTCCACGCCCGATAACAAAGCGTTGGATTATGACCGCGCCTTGAGCATAACGGGCGGGTATATAGCCGCCGGGGGCACGGGCATAGGCAAGCTGCCAACGGCGGGTCTGCGGCAAAGCTATGCGCAGGTGCAGGCGGCGATAAAGGCGGGCTCCGTGGTGGAGCTGAAAAAGGGAAGCGAGGCGCTGCTTGCGTTTGTGCCTGGCGTGGATGTGCCTATGCTGTTGCTTTCTTTGCCAGAATTGGTGAAAGCAGAAAGCTACGATGTGTGTGTAGACGGTGTGCGTATCGCGGAAATCGTGGCGGAATAATGAGAAAATAGTAGGGAATATGTGGTAGCGAAACAGCCGGTGAACACGGCTGTTTTTTTGCGCGCTTATTACAGTTTATAAGTATGAACATTTATACGTATCACGCATATTGTGCAAGTAGAGCAAAATAAATCCCATGCTTTCACATTGGTTTCATGTTAGGGGTGCTTAATAGCAGATGAGCAGCGCCTTCAACACGGAAAGGAATTGCTGAAAAGGAGAAAATATGAAAAAATTATACCGGCTTATAGGGGTAGGCGTGGCGGCATGGATGCTGCTGAGCGCTGCCGCCTGCACGGCAAAAATAAAAATAGAATCCGCGCAACCTCAGAATCGGCTGAGCATTGCGGCAGAGCGCGAACAAGCGGCGCAATGCCCGCAAAAACAAGCAACGAAGGTACGTCCCGCGCCTGTAGACGGGCAGCCGGTATTGGCGGAGCCAATATTGGCTGTGCCATATACCATCGGCTGGATGTCGGATACGCAACACTATAGCGCCGAGCATCCGGAGATATACATGGCCATGACAAAATACTTAAAAGAAAACAAAGAGAATTTGAACTTGCAATATGTGGCGCACACGGGTGATATCGTCGCAAGCGGCGGTAAGGGGGCACAGTGGAAGCTGGCAAGAGAAGCTATGGATGAACTGACAGGTATTCCCTATGGCGTGCTGGCGGGGAACCACGATGTAAGCGATGGATTTGAAAATTATGAAAAATATTTCGGGCAAGATAAGTTTCAGGGCCAAACGCAGTATGGAGGTTCATATAAGAATAACCGGGATCACTACGATACGGTTAGAATGGGCGACACCGATTACCTGTTTGTGTATTTGAGCTATAGTCCGGAAGAAGAAGATATGGCATGGGCAAATCAGATATTCAGCGCTTACCCGGATCATGTAGGCGTGTTGTGCGTGCATGAGTATCTGGGCTCCGAATCGACTTTGCGCAGCATGGGCAAGATATTGCAAGAGAAAGTGGTGGCGAAAAATCCGAATTTATACTTGGTGCTGTGCGGACACCGCTACACGGAAGATTGCATCCCGGCACAGTTTGATGATGATAAGGATGGCATAAAGGAACGCACCGTGTACCAATGCATCGCGAATTATCAAAATATTGGTGGTGGTGGAAAAGGGTTTATGCGCTTCATAGAAGTGGATGAGGCAAAGGGAACGATGCGGTTCTATACGTATTCGCCAACGCAACAGGAATACCGTGACCCGCCCGAAGGCGCAAAGAATAAGCAGCCTGTAATGCCGTTGCCATGGGCAGGGCGGAAAAACCTGGCACAAGCGGCAGGACATTAAAAATCAATAAGAATAGGAAAAGTGCGGCAAGAAACAAAACTTGCCGCACCTTTTGAGTATGGTTGTGATTCTAACGGCTCGATGGGCCGGAAGCTGGCGAATGATGAAAAAAATTGCGAAATTGTGGAATTTTTGATACAATAATGCCCATAAAATGGGTAGGCTTGAAGATTTTTTGACAGGCGCGCATACGTGCGGGAATAGTATTTGGCGTAGGAGTGAAAATGAAAAAGTCGGTATTGTTGATATTGCTCGTTGTGGGCTTGTTGTTGCAGGGCCAAATCGCCTTAGCGGATGCGATACCAAATTATATGCCCGCATATGCGGACAGGTACCAGCGATACGCAGAAGAGAACCCGCTTATAAACTATGCTCAGGTGCTTGTGGGAGTAAACTTGGGGCTGGATCAGGAAAACTACAAAAACGTAGTCATCAGCGAAGCACCCCAGAGTGTGACCGTATTCGTCAGCAAACACTATGGGCTGCCCAAAGGGTATAAGCCGGAAAACCTCGTTTCAGTGGATAAAAAATACGCGCAAAGCGGTGTGCGTTTGCGTGAAGATTGCAACACGGCCATGGTGAGCATGGCGCAGGCCATGGAAAAGGAAGGGCTGGTGCTGTATATCAAATCCGGCTACCGCACAAATCGCAAGCGCGGCGGCCCGGACAGTTTATGGTATGCGTGGCCAAATCATACGGAACATCAGACCGGTTTGGCGTTTGATTTGCGCAAAAAGAATGTAACGCAAAAAACGCTTGGCGGCTATCATTACGAAAAAACAAATGAATATGCGTGGCTGTGCGAACACGCGCATGAATTTGGTTTCGTGCTTAGCTACCCAAAGGAAAAAACAGCCCTCACAGGCTTTGGCTTTGAGCCATGGCACTGGCGGTATGTGGGAGTAAACGTCGCGGCAGATATGCGCGCAAAGGGATTTTCTACCTATCAGGAATATTGGGCCACGCACCTCATCCAAACGATGAACAAGGCAACGGAGGCAAACGCGGCGCCGGCGGCAAAAGCCCCAACTGTAATGTATGGCGAGTAATGCCCAAGCATAAAAGAACAAGGGCAGTAACGCGTGTCTTTGAGCGTTACTGCTTTTTTGCCTAAGCAAAGAGAATATCCAGACAGGTGGGCTGGCGAAAACGCCATGCGGTTCCCGCAAACTGGAGCAAGCAAAGCACTGTGCGCATTGCAAGGTGGAGCAATATGCAAAACACCGCGAAGGCATGCAAAAGGGCTCCCAAATGGGTGTGTGGGGGCTTTGCACCCACTTAAAATAAAAAGAAGCTTCCCATCTTCCTTTGGTGTTTTGCCCACCGATGCGGCGCAGCCGCAGCTGTGGAACCGGCAATACACCGTGCGTTTCCCGCAGGCTGCCCTGCTCGGCAATCCGACACCAGAGCACCTAAATAAAAAGAATATGACAGCCCATTTTGCAAGTGCTATGCGCGTGACAGCTGCGCGAGAATGGTTTGAATGATCTGCTCTTCTTCAAATGGTTTGCCAACATGCGCGTTCATTCCGGCGGCAAATGCTTTTTCCACATCTTCGCGGAACACATTTGCCGTCA
>JAVBPK010000098.1:0-15425 GCA_031549625.1 Eubacteriales bacterium | reverse complement strand
GAAGCGCCGCCAGTGGTTGAGCGGCAGCACCGAACGGATGCTATGCGCTTTTACGCCCGCCTGAGGATGTATAGCCTCACGGATGGCCGCAAGCAATTGGCGGTATACCAGCGCAAGAGCAACGACCACATAAAAACATGCCTTAACATGCGTTCTCCCAACGCAGTCCTGGCTGACTCTTTGGCGGTGAGGTAAGGATTCACTTGCGGGCAGGTCTGCCGCACGGGGATGATCCCGAATACCATGGAGTATGTTGTCAAGGTCGGGTTGTATTTGCTTCGCAAATCTCCACCCTTCCCTTGACAAACGGGATGTGGTTCTTTGTTGACTTGAGAGCACCTATGTTTGACGCCGGTACAACGCCGATACACTTGTAGAAACTTTTCTCATTGCAAATATCCAAATTATGCTATAAAATATAAGTTTAGACACTAAACATATGAGGGGGGAAAATATGGATTTAACTAAGATATATAATAACCGTTTTGATTCTGATTTAAAGCGGAAAAAAAATAAAATGTGGGCTGTGCTATGCGACATATTTTTTTCAAAATATATCAAAAATAGTGATATTGTATTGGATGTGGCGGCAGGCTGTTGCGATTTTATAAATAACATTACATGTAAAGAAAAATATGCTATTGATTTAAACGAGGATGTATTATTGCATGCAAACGACGATGTCAAGGTATACCTTACATCGTCAACTGATATGAAACAAGTTTCAGATGCTACAATAGATGTAGCATTTATAAGCAACTTTTTTGAACACTTACCCTCAAGAGAAAATTTGTTCCAAACTTTAAGTGAGCTAAGACGGATTTTAAAAAATAAAGGACGGTTATTAATTCTCCAGCCCAATATAAGATTTGCTTATAAAGAATATTGGGATTTTATCGATCATGTATTGCCATTGAGTGACAGAAGTCTACAAGAAGCATTAGAAATTAGCGGATTTAAAATCAAGGTAATGATTCCGCAATTCTTACCATATACAACTAAAAGTAAGCTACCACAACATGATTTTTTTATTAAGTTGTATTTAATGGTTCCAATAGTTTGGAGAATTATGGGGAAACAATGCTTCGCTGTTGCTGTAAAAGATGATTAATTATGCTTTGTATTAGAAAACTACTGATTAAAAGCAAAAAAGCAATTAGTGACGAAAAGCGGAAAAGAAATCGAAAAACGACGTGAAAAGGGATACGAAGTATTCGGTTTGTTGAGTATTGCGCCCGCGTCCGGCGGAAAGGGCGCACTGCCCCTAGTGCTCTGACCGGAAAGCAATAAAAAAACAGGAAAAGCTTTTTGGGCTTGATCCTGGCGCCATTGGTGGTGAAATGCCAATCAACAGAGATACACGCAGAGTTGCTGCGAAGCAGCCACGCATGAACTGATATACTGGATATGGGATTCGTGCTGAGGGATGATAGTATCATCAAAAACTTTTTTGCTACTGGCGAACCGGCATTGCCTCCCGGCCAGTATGTAGCGGTCCCGCCGCCCATTGAAAGCCTCCGGGTTCGAAAAAGGACTCTGTTTCCTTTTCATTTGATAGATAGACTAAACAAAACACCGCCATGGCACGTGAATTAGCTCAAAATAACAAAAGAAAATATTTCAAATAAATGAAATTTTTATAAAGAGTATACCCGTGCATTTGCATCCCCAATTGGCTTGTGTTAAGATTTTCGTGTAGGAAATCGTTTGAACAAATAAGATAGTACAGGAGGCGTATATGAAAACCAGCCCGCACAAATGGATAGGTATCTTACTTGTTCTCGCAGTATTGCTCTCATATGCAGCACCGGCATTGGCTGCAGAATACGTTTTTGTGCAAAAAAACACACGAGTATACACCTTGCCAAGTGGTAAGGGTGGCGCAATGGGCTCACTAAAAGTGGGCGATAGTGTAGAAAAAACAGGTATCGACGGCATATGGACAGCGATAAGCTATAATAACAAAACCGGGTATATTCAAACGGCCGATATCGTTGGGCACGCGCCCAAAGAAGAAACGCGGCCGGTCAAGGCAAAAAAAAGCGGCAATGTGCGCAGCGGCCCAAGCACATCGTATAAAAAAGTAGGCTCCTTAAAAAAGGGCAGTTCCGTGGTATATGTAAAAACCGAGGGTGATTGGGCGGAAATACAATTCAACGGCGAAAAAGCCTATACAATGGCTTCGTTTTTAGACTTATCGGATGTGCAAACTTCGGTATCGGGCGGGTCATCCAGTAAAGTAACGATGGGCAAGGGCGATATCCAGTTGGAAGTATATTTGTCCAAAACGGTTCTGAAAAAAGGCGAAACAATAAAAAGAGGTTTTGGTACTGCAAAAGTAACATACAAGGGCAGCAAACGCAGCGCCACCATTTATGGGGACGAAATATTATGCTCGGTAAAGAGCGCAACAGGCGATTGGAGCATCGGCGGGATATCCAAATTGGATATCCTAACACATAGACTACAGCGCAATACGCCTCTGGCCGCTGATATACTGGATATGGGATTCGTGCTGATGGATGATAGTATCAGCAAAAACTTTTCCGCTACGGGCGAACTGGCATTGCCCCCCGGCCAGTATGTAGTGGTGGCCAATTTTAATTACGATGACAATGACGATTTTAAAGATGATACGTGGTTGAAAATAGAGATACCCATCACGGTGCTGGCGGCATAAGCCACCGCGAGTATACGCTTTTTTGATAAGCTGCGGCAGGGCATAACGTTCTGCCCTTTACTATTTTACCATGGATTATTCACGGCGTGTACGCTGGTGTGAACTTGATACAAACCTGTACGGTATGATACAATATCACAAATATGGGGCTCGTCCGGGCAGCTGGCAGCCCTTTTATATTCGGCTGTTATGGTGGCAAAGCTAGCAATACGCCAGCGGGCGCGAAAGGCGGTATAAGCATGCGCGTTGTAGATTTGATAGAAAAGAAAAAGCGCGGGAACGCATTGAGCACACAGGAAATAAACTGGCTGATTGGCGGATATGTAAACGGCGAAATGCCGGATTATCAAATGTCCGCTTTTTTGATGGCTGTGTGTTACGAGGGCATGGACGCGCGGGAAACGGCGGATTTAACATTGGCCATGATGCGTTCAGGCGAAATTATAGATTTATCCGGCATAGCGGGCGTCAAAGTAGATAAGCATTCCACAGGCGGCGTGGGCGACACAACCACGTTGGCGGTGGCGCCGTTGGTGGCAGCGTGCGGCGGAAAAGTGGCAAAAATGTCTGGCAGAGGGCTGGGGCATACGGGTGGAACCATCGATAAGCTCGAAAGCATCCCCGGCATGCGCGTGGAAATTTCCATGCAGGAATTTATCCGGCAAATAAACGAAATAGGGCTTGCCGTCGTTGGACAGTCGCAGAATCTGGTTCCGGCGGACAAAAAACTATATGCCCTCAGGGATGTAACGGGTACAGTAAACAGCGTGCCGCTGATCGCGTCCAGCATAATGAGCAAAAAGCTTGCGTCCGGTGCGGATGCCATCGTTCTCGATGTAAAAATGGGATCCGGCGCGTTTGTAGATACCATGGAAGACGCGCGCTTGCTGGCAGGCAGCATGGTGGAAATCGGGCGCGCGTTTGGCCGCCGCGTGGTCGCGGTCATTACAGACATGAACCAGCCGCTGGGCTTGGCGGTGGGAAACGCGTTGGAAGTGCGCGAGGCGGTGGAATTGCTAAGCGGAAGCCTGCCGGAAACAGACCCCTTATATGAAGTGAATATGCTTTTGGGGAGCCACATGCTCCTATTGAGTGATTTGGCAAAAGATGAGGCACAGGCGAGGGAAAAGCTGCAAAAGGCATTGCGCAGCGGCGCCGGGCTTCAAAAACTGCGTGAGTTTGTGCAAGCGCAGGGCGGGGACGCTTCCGTTCTTGATTCGGCTGGCATGGAACGTCTGTGCAAGGTAAAACAAAAAATCGAAATATTTCCCGAGCAAAAAGGGGAAATTATTAACATGGACGCGGCGCGAATAGGCCAAGCGGCCCAGATTTTGGGCGCGGGGCGGGCAAAAAAGGAAGATGTCATCGACCCTGCGGTTGGCCTGGTCATGCATAAAAGGTTGGGCGATCATGTAGATTTGCAAACGCCGCTTTGCACATTTTATGTAAATGACGAAACGCGGGTGGAAGCGGCAACTTCCGCGCTGCGCGCGGGTGTGTGCATCAGCGAACAGGAAACGGGCGAAAAAGTTCGCCCACTGGTATACGAAGTCGTACAATAATCATGCATGTAGTCAGCGCAAGAGCAAAGAATAAAGCTAAAGGAAAACCGGATGGAAAAGCGAAAATTATTTATCGGAATAGACGGAAACAGCCTGATGCATCGTGCGTATTATGCGCTGCCGTCGATGACAAGCCGGGAAGGCGCGCCAACGGGAGCGGTTTTTGGCTTCCTGAATATGCTGATGAAGGTGCTTGAGCGTAAGCCGGATTATCTTCTGGTGGCGTTCGATATGCATGGCCCAACATTCCGGCATGCAACATTCGCGGACTATAAGGCTGGCAGAAGGGAGACGCCGGAAGACTTGCGCCCGCAGTTTCCGCTTGTACAGGAAATATTAAAGCAAATGGGCGTGTGCGTCTGCACGTGCGAAACATTCGAAGCGGACGATATATTGGGCACATTTGCGAAAAAGGCGGAGGAACAGGGCATAAACGCATTGGTGGTAACGGGCGACAAAGACGCGCTGCAGTTGATCTCTGACACAACGCATGTGCTGCTTACTAAAAAGGGCATTACAGAAACGGCGGAGATGGATAAAGCTGCGCTCAAGGAAGCATACGGCCTCACGCCGGAGCGCATGAAAGACCTCAAGGGCCTGATGGGCGACAATTCCGACAACATCCCCGGCATACCGGGCGGGGGAGAAAAGACGGCGCTAAAGCTTTTGCAGGAATATGAAACATTGGAAAACGTGCTGGCGCATGCGGCGGATATCAAGGGTAAGCTGGGTGAAAAGGTAGCCGAAAGCGCGGATCTGGCGCGCATGAGTTATGGGCTGGGCGTGATAGACACAAAAGCGCCGGTGGAGTGCACGCTGGAAGACAGCCGCTTCCATGCCGGGCGTTTGGCAGGCGGGCGCGGTTTGTTGGCGCAATACCAATTGTTTGCGATCATGAAAAGATTGCCGGAGGGCGAGGCAAACATGCAGGAAAAAGCGCCGCGCGCGGAACGCGGAAGAAAAGAAAGCGTGCTTCTAAAAGATATGAATGGCGTAGAGGAAGCGGCGGCCGCCCTGAAAAATGCCAAAGAATGGGCGCTGTGCATGGCGGGGGATACATTGGCCGTGGCAGGCGACGCACAAAAAGAATACAGGATGTGCTTTTCCGGCACGTTGCTGGAGCCGGGCTTGGATCCCGCGGAAGTGTTTGCTTGCTTGCGCCCGTCGTTGGAAGACGCGGGCATAGCAAAGCTGCTTTTCGACGCAAAGAAATGGATGCATATGCTGGCAAGCTACAAAATAACGCTTGCGGGAGTCGCATTCGACGCCATGATTGCGGACTACTTGCTAAATGCCACACAGCCCGCGTCAGAACTGCAAAGCCTGCTGCATGTGCGGACAGGCAGCAATGAAGTGAACGCGTGTGATTTGTTTGCGTTGGCGGCACCCATGCTGGAAGAGCTAAAAGAAAAAGACCTGGACGAGCTTTATAACACGATGGAGCTGCCGCTGACGGGCGTGCTATACCGCATGGAAAAACAGGGTTTTTTGGTGGATACAGCCGTGCTGAACGAATTAAATGCGCAGTTTGCCAAGACGATCGATGCTTTGGCGGCCGATATTTACGAGCAAGCGGGAGAAACATTCAACATTCTCTCTCCCAAGCAATTGGGTGCGATTTTATTCGAAAAATTGCAATTGCCTGCGCAGCGGAAAACAAAAACAGGATATTCAACCGATGCGGAAGTGTTGGAGGCGCTTGCGGATGCGCACCCGGTGGTAAACCTGGTGCAGGAATACCGCTTTTTAACGAAGTTGAAAAGCACATTTGTAGATGGCCTATTGGCGGCGATTTTTCCGGCGGATGGGCGGGTGCACACCAGCTTCAATCAAAATGTGACGGCGACGGGCCGCATCAGCAGCACGGATCCAAACTTACAAAACATTCCGGTGCGCACGCAGCAGGGCAGAGAAATTCGTAAAGCGTTTGTCGCAAGTCCGGGTTGCGTGCTGGTTGGCGCGGATTATTCCCAAATCGAGCTGCGCCTGTTGGCGCATATCAGCGGCGACGAAACCATGATTAACGCTTTTCTAAACGGCGGAGACATCCACGCGCGTACGGCAAGCGAGGTGTTTGGCGTGCCGCTCGATCAGGTGGAACAATCCCAGCGCAGCGCGGCAAAGGCTGTCAATTTTGGCATCGTGTATGGCATAAGCGATTTTGGGCTTGCGCGCAATTTGGGCATAGGGAAAAAACAAGCCGGAGAATACATACAGAAGTATTTAGACAAATATCCGGGGGTGCGCGCTTATATGCAAAAGAGCGTGCAGGATGGCAAAGAACAAGGGTATGTGAAAACCATCCTGGGCAGAAGGCGCGGCCTACCGGAATTGAGCAGCAGCCAGTACAACACGCGTTCGTTTGGCGAGAGGGTGGCCATGAATATGCCCATTCAGGGTTCGGCGGCGGATATCATTAAGCTTGCCATGGTGCATGTGGACGAAGCGCTGCAAGCAAGAAATATGCAGGCAAAACTCATTCTGCAGGTGCATGACGAATTGATACTGGACGTCCCGGCCGAAGAAGTGGATCAGGCGGTGGAGCTGGTGCGCGACTGCATGCAGAACGCCATGCGGCTGTGCGTGCCGCTCGAGGCGGATGTTCGTGTCGGGCATAGCTGGTACGAAACAAAATGAGCATGCAGAGGCAGGGCAAACGCATAGGATTGACGGGGGGCATTGGTGCGGGCAAGTCGGCAGTGTCCGCCATGCTGCGGGAAAGCGGCGTCTGCGTGCTGGATGCGGATGAAGCCGCGCGCGCTGTCGTAGAAAAGGCAAGCAACGGTCTGCGGGCGCTGCAAGCGCATTTCGGCGCGGAAATCATACAGGCGGACGGCTCGCTGGATCGCGCCGCGTTAGCAAAAATCACGTTCCAAAGCGCAAAAAAACGGGCAGAGCTAAACGCTATTCTGCACCCGCTTATCGGTGAATGGCTGCAAGAGAAAGAGGCCGCGCACAGGCAAATCAACGCAACGATGCCCGTGGTCTGGGATGCGGCGCTCCTGATAGAAGCAGGTTTATACGAGCAAATGGACGAGGTCTGGGTCGTGGTAGCGGATGACGAGGTGCGCCTGCAACGTATTTTGCGGCGGGATCATTGCACGGAAGGGCAGGCGCTGGCAAGGATGAAAAGCCAGATGCCGCAGGACGAAAAGCTGAAATATGCACATAAAGTCATACAAAATTCTGGGACATTCGAAGAGCTGCGCGCGCAAGTAGAGGCGCTGCAAAAGGAATGGGAAAGCGAATAAAACCGCCTTGGCAAAAATGAAAAAGACAAAAAAAGCGCACCAATATATATTTCTGGCCATGGTATGCATTTTGCTCGCGCTCATCGTAGGCATGCTGCTGGGACGGGAGCTTGAAAAGCGAACATACAAACTGACATATGCGGATTTGATAGAAAAATACGCGCTCCAATATACGTTGGACCCATATTTGGTGGCCGCGGTTATCCATACGGAAAGCAGCAACAGGCCGGGAGTGACAAGCGTGGCGGGTGCGCGGGGGCTCATGCAGGTCATGCCGGAAACAGGGGCGTGGATAGCGGGAAAACTGGATGAGAACAAGTATAGTCAGGACGATTTGTTTGATCCTGAAACGAGCATCCGGTATGGTTGCTGGTATTTGCGCTTTTTGCTGGACCGCTACGACCACGACGTTGTGCTGACGCTGGCGGCATATAACGCGGGGCAGGGCACAGTGGATAAATGGCTGAGTGATCCGGCGGTGTCGGAAGGGCGCGCATTGGTCAACATCCCCTACCCACAAACGGATAAATACATCCAAAAGGTACAACACGCACATGAAAAATACCAAACATTATATAAAAATGCTTTTTAGCGCAGCGCTTGCCTGCGTGCTGTGCGCCGGTTGCGGCGCGCCAAACGAAGAGGCGCAGGTCACGGCCACGCCCATCGTGCTGCCAACGCCCACGCCGGTTTTGCAGCCGGGCGAAGGTGGCGAGATCGTGTTGCCCATGCCCAGAAACCCGTTTAGAAGCGAAGGCGGCAGCGCGGGCAATCCGCTCATTGTCAATACCGAAGAAATGCGCAATCTATATTCGCTGATATACGAGCCGCTTCTGCGCTGCGACATGAACAACCGGCTTGTGCCGGCGCTTGCGGAAAAGTGGACCGCGGATGACAGCGGCAAGGTTTGGCGCATCGAACTGCGTGATAACGTGGTGTGGCATGAGGGCGGTAGCTTGCTCCGCGCTGGGGATGTAACCCATACGATTGATCTAATCCGCATGCTGGGCGCGGAATGCTATTACGCGTATCTGGTAGAAGAAAATATCGAGCAAGTAGAAGTATTGGATGAAAAAACCATATCCGTAACCATGAAGAGACCGGGCATGGGCGGGCTATATGCGCTCACATTTCCTGTATTATGTGAAGCGAACGCGGCGAATGTCATAAACGGCACAGGGCCGTATAAATTAAACGCAAGCTTTGAAACATCCGTAGAACTCGTGGCAAACGAGCGATGGTGGCGGCAAAAACCATTTATTCCCACGGTGCGTTTCTTGGCGAGAGAAAACAATGACGTCGCATTGGATAGCCTGGATGCGGGGCAGCTCAACGTGGTGCCGACGTCCACAGTATCAGCGGGCAGGTATCGGGTGGAACAGATCGTAAACGTGTTGGATATCTACACGCAAGACGCCGAGATCCTTTTTGTCAATCATGCAAATAGCATTCTTCGCGATTTAGCCATACGCCAGGCCATTTTGTGCGCGCTGGACCGCAGCACGATCATCGCAAACGTATACATGAACAAGGCCGCCATTTCCGATGTGCCGGTACCGCCGGATTCGTTTTTTTACGATCCCACAGCCAAAGTATACGATTATAACACCACCCGGGCGCAAGAGTTGCTGGCCTCAGCCGGCTGGACAGAAAAAAACGCAGAAGGCATTCTTATAAAAGATGGCAGAATGCTTGCGCTGAAACTGCTGGTAAACGAAAGCACAGAAAACACATACCGCCGCGGTGCGGCAAACATGATAGCGGATCAGTTGCTGCGCGTGGGCATTCAGGTCACGGTGGGAACAGAAAAGCTCAGCATCGGCGAGGCGGATGGCGGATTCGAACAAAAATTGCAGGCGGGCGATTTCGATCTCGCGTTGGTTGGCATCAATATAGAAAGAAGCGGTAATCTGGCGTCACTGCTAAAGGCGGGCGGCTTGCGGAATTACGGCAAATTCAATAACGAAGAGATAAGCCTGCTGGTCGATCAGGCGCGTTCAGCCGTAAGTGAAACCGATATCATCAGCACGCAGGCGGCGCTGCAGCACGCGATAGTAAAGGATCTGCCCTTCATCACATTGTATTTTCGTCTAAACAGCATCGTGTACAGCGCGCATATTCAAGGGGTAAGCGGCGTTCGCAGCCCGGATATTCTGCGCACATTGCCGCTGTGGTATATGAACACGGTGCAAAACGGATGACATTGTGATATAGTAACGTGGTATTCGCAATCGTAAGGGGGTACTATGCTGGAAGCCATACTTGTAGCGGCAGTCATTATTTTGGATCAATGGGTAAAACATCTCACGGATATCCACCTCATGCCGCTGGGCACATCGGTGCCCTTGTGGGAAGGCGTTTTTCATTTTACCAGCACCCATAACACAGGCGCCGCGTTTGGCATGCTGGCGGGCGGGCGGTGGCTCTTTTTGGTGCTGAGCGTGACGGCGTGCGCGGGCATTATATACGTGCTGGTCAAGTTTCATAAACGCTTGCACATTCTGCTCCGCGTCTGTCTCGCGCTCATATTAGCCGGTGCGGTAGGCAATCTCATAGACCGTGTGCTGCTCGGCTACGTGCGTGATATGTTCGATTTCCGGCTCATTCATTTCGCCATTTTCAATGTTGCGGATAGCGCGGTTTCTGTGGGCGCGGTGCTGTTTATGCTCGATTTGCTTTTTGGCAAAGGCAAAACGTTAATCGATGATCTGGAAGCGGAAAGGCTGGTGAAAGCCGGCAAGGTGGCGGGCGCCGCGCCGGAAGATCCGCAAAAAACGAAAGAGTCCCCAAAAGAAGAGCAAGCAGAAGAAGTGCCCAATGTGGAAGAAGAGCAGGCGGGCGCGAGCGGCCAGGAACATGTTATAAAGGAACCAAATGGAGCTTCCTGAAGAATTTGAATGTTTCGCGTACACAGCGGATCAAAGCGGAGAGCGGTTGGATGCGTATGCAGCTCGCGTAAGCGGCGAAAGCCGTTCGAGAATCCAGCAGCTCATCAGCGAGCAGGCCGTTTTTGTGAATGGCGAACATAAAAAAGCAAACCATCGGGTTCGCGAGGGCGATGACATCCTGCTAAAGATAGAGCCGCCTCGCGCCCTTTTGGTGCAGGCTGAAGATATCCCGCTGCACATTCTATACGAAGATTCCGATATATGTGTGATAAATAAAGCGCAGGGCATGGTTGTGCATCCGGCGCCGGGCAACGAAAGCGACACGTTGGTGAACGCGCTGCTGTTTGCTTTAAAGGATCTTTCCGGTATCGGCGGGGTGGCGCGCCCGGGTATCGTGCATCGGTTAGACAAAAACACGTCCGGCTTGCTGGTGGTGGCAAAAAACAATCTTGCGCACGCGTCGCTGGCAGCGCAGATCAAAGCGCATACGGCGCGGCGCGCTTACTTGGCCATTGTGATAGGAAATATACGCGAAGACAGCGGCCGTATGGCAGAAAGAATTGGCCGCCACCCAACGGATAGAAAGCGCATGGCGGTAACAGAGAATGGCCGCGAAGCGGCGACGAATTGGCGCGTTTTAGCAAGGATGGGTGATTATACGCTTGTAGAAGCGGAGCTGGAAACAGGGCGTACGCATCAAATTCGCGTGCATATGGCCTACGGCAAGCACCCCGTGGCGGGTGACGATGTATATGGGCCCGCGAAAAACGCGCTGGGTCTGAACGGGCAGGCGCTGCACGCATACCGCCTGTGCCTGTGCCACCCGCTCTCAGGAGAACAGATGCGCTTCTATGCGCCGCCGCCGGAATGGTTTTTGCAGGCTTTGCGGCGCGCGGGTTGGGACGGCATTGCAGTTTGGGAGGAAAAAGAATGAGAGCAATTATCCATGCCACATATCGAGCATGCTATCTGGCGCTGGCACTTGCGTTTCTGCTGTTGTGCAGCGGGTGCGCGCCCGCTGCAGATACTTGCGAGCGGGTGCCCCCGGAAGAGCTTTCGGCGGAAGCGGCGGCTGTGTTTGAAACATTAAGCGGCAAGCATGGCGTAATGGTATACAACGACGCCGCCCAGCAAACGCGGTCGCAGGTATGCCTGTATGCCGTGCTGTATGGTCCGAGCGGACAGGAACTGGAATTGGAAGCGAAAAGCGGAGAGTTAATCATGAAAATTACGGGCGAAGCGGAAGCGGGATATGCGGTCTGGCGCGTAACATATAAGCGTGACATTTTTGCAAGCCGGGAAGTATTTTTTCAGGAAAACGGCGAAACAAAAACCATGGACGGCGTGGAAACCAACATGGATTTTGTAGTGGAAAAAAGCCGGGAATAGCAAACACGGCACGGGCAGTATGTAATAAGCATCATGCCGCGGTGGGTATGGGAAGCAGTTTCGATAGACTAGCTCCGTGGGCGGGGTATGGGTCAGCGCCACATTCTTTGTTTTCCCTTTTCGTTGCAATCTTCATCACAGGTGCAAAACCAAATCTGCAAAAATACTATAAGCAAACAAAAGAAAAAACTTGCACAAGAAACAATATCATTGTATAGTATATATAAACGATGGTTTATATGTTTATATATTTAAGTATTTATGAAAGGAGCGCTTGAGATGCCTGAATTATATCGAAATACTCCTGTTTGTGAAGATCCGCAGCACATCGACCAAACGCATGAGCAGCGCATACTTGCCCAAATACCGGATGAAGACGCCGCGGTAGACATAGCGGATTTGTTCAGTCAATTGGGAGATAGCACGCGGGTGCGGTTGCTGTCTATGCTTGCGATGGAGCCGATGTGCGTGTGTGAAATGGCCGATATTTTGCGTATGAGCCAGCCGGCGGTTTCACATCACTTGCGTATGTTGCGCCAGAGCGGCGTTGTACGCTTCAAAAAAGACGGCAAGCGGGCGTTTTATTCCCTGTCGGAAAGCAAAAGTGGCCGCATGGCGCGGCAAATGTTAAGTGTCATACACAACGATGGAGAGGAGCAATAATATGGAAAGCAAAGCGGTTTTTTGTGCTGTATGCGGCAAAACGCATGCGCCGGACGGCAGGCATGCATACGAAGCGCACCATTGCCATGCGCGGCACGATCACAACGACCATGGCCATGTGCACGAACATGCGCATGAAGGGGGCTGCTGCTGTGCGGATGGGTGCGGCGGCGGCGAAGGCGCTCACGCGGACGGGCACGCGGGGGACGGGTGTGAGTGCGAAGGGTCGCATGGGGAAGGAGACGGCTGCGGCTGCGGGCATGAACATGCCGCCGCGGATCTAAGCTCGGCGAAGGGCTGGCTGCCCATCGTATTGGGCGGCGCGGTGTTAGCGGCGGCATTTATGGGCAAAGGGTTAGTCAGTACCATATTGTTTTTCGCGGCATACATCATACTGGGCGGGCCGGTTTTGTTGCAGGCCGTAAAGGATATCAAAAAAGGTCAGATATTTGGCGAAAGCTTCCTCATGGGAGTGGCCACGATTGGCGCGTTCGCCATAGGCGAATATGCGGAAGCGGTGGCGGTTATGCTATTCTACCGCGTGGGCGAATATTTTCAGGAGCTGGCCGTGGATCGGTCGCGCCGCTCCATCCGCGATGTTATAGACCTGCGTCCGGAATTTGCGCGTGTACAGCGCGGTGAAGACTGGATAGAGCTCAATCCTGCCGAAGTTGCAGTGGGTGAGCGCGTGCTGATAAAGCCGGGGGAACGCGTCCCGCTGGACGGCATGGTCGTGGAAGGTGAGAGCAGGGTAAACAACAGCGCATTAACGGGAGAATCTGTTCCGGAGCACGTATTGCAGGGCAAAGAAGTGCTGGCCGGTGGGATAAATCAAAGCAGCCCGTTCACGATTAAGGTGCTGCGTCCTCTGTCGGAATCAGCCAGCAGCCGCGTTTTGCGCGCTGTGGAAGATGCGGCGGCGGGTAAACCAAAGCTTGAAAATTTTATCACTCGCTTTGCGAAGGTGTATACGCCGATCGTGGTTGGTTTGGCTGTGCTTGTGGCGGTAGCGCCGCCGGTGTTGGGTTTGGGAGCGTGGAAAGAATGGTTTTATCGCGCGCTCATGTTCCTTGTAATCTCATGCCCGTGCGCGTTGGTGCTAAGCGTACCCATGACATTTTTTGCGGGCCTTGCGCGGGCTTCGCGACGGGGCGTATTGTTTAAGGGGGCAAACCGCATGGAAGCCTTGGCGGGCGCAAAGGCGGTGGTGTTCGACAAAACGGGAACACTGACTCAGGGTGTGTTTGAGGTGCGCAAATTGGCCCCGTCGGCGGGGCGCACGGAGGGCGAACTCATCACTATCGCGGCGGCGGCGGAACATTTCAGCCCTCATCCGGTGGCGAAAGCCATTCGCGACGCGGCTGGCCAGTATCAGGCAGCTGAAGAGGCGGAAGAGATTTCGGGCCGCGGCATCAGGGCGCGGGTGGCGGGGAAAAGCGTGCTGGTAGGCAACGCGCGCTTGCTGAAAGAGGCGGGCATTCCCGTGGAAGAAACGGTGAAGGGCACGGTCGCGTATGTGGCGGACGATGGCTTGTTTATCGGCACAATCGAAATAGCCGACGTTTTAAAAGCGGATGCGGCGCAGGCAATGCGGGCAGTGAATAGCCAAGTAGGGTATACGGCCATATTCACAGGTGACGCCGAGGAACCGGCCCTGCGCGTTGCGGAAGAAACAGGGGCCATGGATTGCCGCTTTAAGCTGTTGCCGGAGGAAAAACTTTCCCACATGCGGCAAATACGCAGCGAGCGTGGCCGCGTGGCGTTTGTGGGCGATGGCATGAACGACGCGCCGGTGCTCATGGGCGCGGATGTCGGCATAGCGGTGGGCGGCGGCGGCACGGATATGGCGGTGGAAGCGGCTGATGTCGTGCTGCTGAGCAAAGAATTGATGGCCGTGCCGGACGCGGTAGCAATCAGCCGCCGCACAATTCGTATCGCGCACCAAAATATCGTGTTTGCCATCGGTGTAAAGGTTGTCGTTATGGCGTTGGATTTGTTGGGGTTTGCAAGCATGTGGATGGCGGTATTTGCGGATGTGGGCACGGCGCTGCTGTGCGTATTGAACGCCTTGCGCTTGTTGGCGGGCAGCAGAAGCAACAAGTACTGAACAGAATACTTACAAACGCAAACAGCCAATAAATCACCAAAACCAGCATAAAATTCATAAAGCCGCCATACTATCGTGGGCGGCTTTATGATATGATGCATGAAAGATAGGGGAAACAGGCAAGTATAATTCCCATAAAAGCATTGAACAGGGGGAATAGTATGTACGAAAGCGCCTACGACATCGTGGCTTCAGGCATGCGGTATTTCTTTCTGGTTCTCATCTTATACATACTCCTCCGGCTTGTGCTGCATTCCATCACAGAGTTTCGCGCCGTACAGCAAATAAAAAAGCAGGTTCGCAGCGTGTCGCCCGGCTATTTAGAAGTACTCGCCCCGGAAGAAAAAAGAGGGGAGCACTATCCGCTTCGCCGTGAGAACACGCTGGGGCGTGGCAAGCGTTGCGATATCTGCATCCAGCATCCGTCGCTTGCGCTTTTGCATGCTTTTGTATACGAAAAAAAAGGCGGGCTTTTTGTTGCGGATTATGGCAGCAGCGCGGGCGTATTGCTGAACGGCGTGCCCATCCATAAGAAAGAAGCGCTTTTGTTTGTGGCGGACGAGCTAAAAGTAGGCGATATCGTGCTGCGCGTACATTTGGCGGGCGAAGAGGATCCGGAGGGCGAATACGATGAAGAATAGATTCAAACGTGTAAGCGCGGCGGGGCTTCTAACGCTCATCATTGTGTTCGAGTTGTCCGCCTTTTCGTTGCTTGCGTTTAAGGATGCGAAGCTGGATTTTTCAGCGTTTGTGCTGGGGGGCATTTTGGTCGCCATGCTGCTCTTCCAATACATCACGCTCACGTCGATATTCCGGCATCTCGACCGCTACTTGCTGATTATCGCGAACATATTGATAGCCATGGGACTGATCGTGCAATACCGC
>JAVBPK010000104.1:0-6401 GCA_031549625.1 Eubacteriales bacterium | reverse complement strand
CCCACGATTTGAAATCTTTCCCTTACAAACCTTTTTTGACAAACTGCCGCGCGCCCCCTAAAGCGGCGCGCTTTGTTGTGCGTGAAGGGGATGTCGCCCTTTTTTATTGGCATGGCGCTCTTGATTGAATTCTAGCCGAGGGAAAGCTTTATGCGTTTTAGGCGAAGCGCGTTGGAAAGCACGGTAACGGAAGACAGGCTCATGGCAAGCGCCGCGATCATGGGAGAAAGCAGCGGCCCGCCAAACGCGTATAACAGGCCGGCGGCGACAGGGATCCCAAGCGTATTGTACGCAAACGCCCAAAAGAGGTTTTGCCGGATAATACGCATGGTGCAGCGGCTCAGCTGTATGGCCACGGGAACTTCCGTCAGTTTGCCGCTCATAAGCACGATGTCCGCGGAGGCAATGGCCACATCCGTGCCCGTGCCGATGGCGATGCCCACGTCGGCCTGCGCGAGGGCGGGGGCGTCGTTGATGCCGTCGCCAACCATGCCGACGCGTTTGCCTTGCGCCTGTAGGCGGCGCACCTCATCCGCTTTGTTGGCGGGCAAAACCTGGTAGAGTACATGCGGAATACCCACTTGCGCGGCGATCGCTTCGGCCGTGTGCCTGTTATCGCCGGTAATCAGCGAAGTGGAAATCCCCATGTCATGCAACAGCCGAATAGCGGCCTTGCTGTCCGGTTTTACTGTGTCCGCAACAGCGAGCAATCCGGCTAAATTGCCGTCGATGGCTAAAAAGAGGGGCGTCTTGCCTTGCGAGGCAAGCGCGTCCGCCTGTGCGTTCGCGTGAATGGTGATGCCGTTCTCCTGTAAGAGCGCCGCGTTGCCCATAAGCAAGCGGTGGCCGTTTACGGTGGCGGTTGCGCCCTTGCCCGGCGTGGCTTTAAAGTCGGCGGCGTTCAGCAAAGTCATGCCGCGCTCCAGTGCGTAGTCCACGATGGCCTTGCCAAGAGGGTGTTCGCTGTTGCGTTCACCCGAGGCAAATAAGCGCAGCATCTCCGGTTCATCCCTGTCAAATGAAAGCACATCCGTCACAACCGGCCTGCCTTCGGTGACGGTGCCGGTTTTATCCAAAGCGATGCTTGAGAGCGCGTGCGCGGTTTCAAGAGCCTCGCCGCTTTTGATGAGTATTCCAAGCTTTGCGCCGCGGCCGGTGCCGACCATGATGGCGGTCGGGGTAGCGAGGCCCAAGGCGCAAGGGCAAGCGATAACCAGAACGGATACAAAGATAGTCAGTGAAAAGGAAACATCCTTCTTGCCAATGGTCAGCCATAATATAGCCGCAAGTATGGCAAGCGCCCCAACCACAGGCACAAATATGCCGCTTATCTGGTCGGCAAGCCGCGCGATAGGCGCTTTGCTCCCTTGCGCTTCTTCCACAAGGCGGATCATCTGCGCCAATGTTGTTTCTTCGCCAACGCGCGTGGCGCGGAAGAGAAACGCGCCGGAGCCATTGATGCTGCAGCCGGTAACGGCGTCGCCCGGTTGTTTTTCAACAGGCAGGCTTTCGCCCGTCAGCATGCTTTCGTCCACGGTGGTATTGCCCTCGATGATGATGCCGTCCACGGGCACGCGTTCGCCCGGTTTCATGACGATAATTTCGCCGGGCAACAATTCATCCGCCAGCACAACACGTTCCGAGCCATCGCTGGCGCGAACAATGGCAGAATCGGGTGCGAGCGCCATGAGTTGCCGAACGGCCTCGTCGGTTCTGCCCTTGCTGAGCGCTTCAAAGTATTTGCCAAGCATAACCAGCGCGATGATAACGCCGGCAGATTCAAAATACAGCCCCCCATGCGCCAGATGCGCCTCGCCGTTCATGATGCGCGCAACAGAAACAAGGCTGTAAGCGATGGCGGCGACGGTGCCAACGGCGATCAGCGAGTCCATATTGGGGTGCAAACGGGCAAGATTGCCAAACCCGCGTACATAAAAATGCTTGCCGGTTACGACGATGGGAAGGAGCAAAGCGAGCTGTACAAAAGCGAATAAGAGGGGCTGCTTCATAGGGTCGATAGGGGAATACAGGCCGATCATGGGCCCCATGGCGATATAGAGCAACGGCGCTGCAAAGCAAACTGCAATAAGCATATTGCGTTTTTGCGCGCGAAGTTGTTCGGCACGCCGCTTTTGATCCTCCTCGGCCTGCTTTTTTCGCTCTTGCAGCAAGGCGGCGGAAAAACCCGCCTTTTTCACGGCGGCAAATACGGCGTCGTCCATCATTTCCGTGCTGCGAACGCGCAGCCGTTCGGTAGCAAGGTTGACAGAAGCGGACTCCACGCCGGGTACACGGCGCACAACGCGTTCAACGGAGGCGGAGCATGCCGCGCATGTCATGCCTATGATTTTATATTCTCGTAGCATAGTATCTCCCAATCGGTATCACGCGCAGGTTATTGGTTGCTAACTAAAAGCATTATATCATATTTTGACGCCGATAGAAATACATCTGAAAAGGCGGCGTTTTACGATGGGGCAAAAAAGGGGTGCGGATGCCCGCATGACAAAAAATAGTGGCCGTGTATTCTCATTGCGCGTAGATATAAGATGGGATATACTGTGTATGAAAAGATAAAAAGCATTGGAGAAAATATGTGAAAGAATTAAGAGAGAAGAAAGCGTTCATTTGTGATATGGACGGCGTGCTGTATCACGGTGATAAACTCTTGCCGGGGGTGCCGGAGTTTATAGACTGGTTAAAGAAAAGCAAAAAGAAATTTTTGTTTCTCACAAACAACAGCGGATACACGCCAAAAGAATTACAACAAAAACTATTACGCCTTGGCGTTGAAGTAAATGAAGACGGTTTCTATACCAGCGCATTGGCGACGGCAAGCTTTTTGCAATCACAAGCGCCCGGGTGTAGCGCCTACGTATTGGGCCAGCCGGGGCTCATCAACGCGCTATATGAAGCGGGCATCACGATGAACGAAATAAATCCGGACTATGTTGTGGTTGGTGAAGATCAAGGGTTGAATTTCAAAACGATCGAGCGCGCGACCAATCTCGTTATTAAGGGCGCCCGTTTAATCGGCTGCAATTCCGACCTTACGGGCCCCACAGAACACGGCTTGGTGCCCGCGTGCCGTGCGCTGATAGCGCCCATTGAAATGGCATCGGGCGTAAGCGCTTATTTTGTAGGCAAACCAAATCCATTGATGATGCGGCACGCCCTCAAAAAAATCAATGCCGATGAAAGCGACACGGTCATAGTGGGCGATAGAATGGATACCGATATCATGGCCGGCATAGAAGCGGAAATCGATACCGTCCTCGTACTTTCGGGGGTTACCTCGCGTGAAATGCTTGTCAAGTTCCCTTACAGGCCCAAGTACGTTTTAGACGGCGTTGGCAACATACCGGGCTAAAGGCAAAACCTACGTTTAACAGAAAAGCCTCCGCAATATGACATGCGGAGGCTTTATCCTTGCGGTGAACCCGATGGTTAATAAGAACGGATGCCTGCCACCAGCGTTTTGTAGGCGTTGATGAATACAGCGGTATCCATGTTGACCGCCGTGCCGTCAAACCCGTCTGCGAGGTTCTTTTTGGCGGCTTCCGCGCTTGGCGAGAATATCCATGCAAATTTCCCGGCGTCTTTGCAGGCCTTCAAAATGCGTGCCCTTGCCTTTTGGAAGTCGGGGTTGTCAAATTGCGCGGGCATCCCCATATCCGTTGAAAGATCATATGGACCAATGAATACGCCGTCGATTCCATCCAGTTGCATGATTTCTTCTATGTGGTTCAAAAATCCAACGGTTTCGCACTGCGGCACCAATAGCGTTTCTCTGTTTTCTCTTTCAAAGAATTCTGTCAGGTGCCCGGCAGATTCGCATCCCCAGCTGGAATTGCGCGCATAAGGGAAGCAGTGCCTTCCTTTGGGGTAGAATTTCCCCTGCTCAAGCAGCAGACGCACTTCGTCCATTGTTTCCATGCAGGGGATGATGAGTGCATCCGCGCCGCAGTTGAGCGCTTTGTGGAGCGAGGGGCGGGTGTGATCCTGCACGCGCACGACAGCACTCATGCCGCGGACTTCCGCTGCGCGGACATAATCCAGCGTGTCCTGTATATGGAATGCCGCGTGCTCGGTGTCGATTACCGCGAAGTCCAGCCCGCTAAGGCCCATGCATTCCACGACAGTTCCGCTGCCAAGGTGTGTGAAGGAACCGATTACTTTTTCGTTGCGATCCATTTTCTCTTTTAGTTTGTTAGGCATGTTTCTTTTTTCTCCGATCTAAACTATGCATTTACGAAGCCCATTACCATAATGGTGATTATCAATATGGGGATAATGTACTTCACGAGAACGCTCCATGCGGAAAACAGTTTGAATGTAAGTGCGCCTTCGTTCGTAATTTCTTTGAGAGCATTTTGGGGGTTCCAAATATAGCCAATGAAAATACAAACAGACAGTGAGCACAGGGGGATAAGAATTTTATCTGTCAAATAGCCCAGGAAATCAAATAGAACCATGCCGCCGATCATCAAATCGCCCCAGGGCCCATAGGACATGATGTTGATAATCGCCAGGAGGAAGCCGACAAGTGCCATGATTGTAACAGCCTTCTTGCGCTCCCACTTGAACGTGTCAATGACGAAGCAGGAAACAACTTCCAGCAGGGAGATCGCCGACGTAAGCGCCGCGAACAGCACGAGCACGAAGAACAGGAACATGAAGATCGGCCCAAATACCGCGCCAAAGTTGTGGAAAACCTGCGGCAGTGTGCCAAACATCAGCCCGGCGCCCGAGCTCGGCTCAATGCCAAACGCAAACACGGCGGGGAGCACAGCCATACCGGCCAGGAGCGCAACGCCTGTATCCATAATCGGAATCATTGTTGCATTCTTCATTAAGTTTGTGTCTTTTTTCAAATACGATGCATATGTAATCATGATGCCCTGGCCGATAGAAAGCGAGAAGAACAGCTGGCCAAGCGCCGCCAGCGCGACCTTGCCGAAGCCTCCTGCGTTTTTCACATTCTCCATGTTCGGCACCCAAAGGAATTTGATGCCCTCAATAGCGCCCGGCAAAGTGATGGCGCGAATGACGACGATGATGAGGATGATAAACAAAGCAGGCATCATGATCTTGTTTGCCTTCTCAATACCGCCAGAAATTCAGCGCACAACGATGATGTACATAGCAAAGAAGAATATGAAAGTATAGATGATTGAGCTCCAGGGTGTAGAAATCATTGCCACGAACGTATCCATGTTGATGGTTCCCAGCGGCACGGTCACGCTCTTAACCATGTATTCAACAACCCAGCCGCCGACAACAGGATAATAGGTAAAGATGATAAAGCTGATTAATACGCCGATGCCGCCCACGATAGACCAAACCGTTTTGTTCTTATATCCGCGCGATTGGGCGATCTCAACAAAGCTATGCATGGCGTCTTTTTGGCCTCTGCGGCCGATTGCGGTTTCGGCGAGAATCAGAGGGATACCCATAACTGCGAGCAAAACAAGGTAAATAATGATAAAGAGTCCGCCACCGGAACTGCCCGCAAGATGAGGGAACTTCCAAATGTTGCCCAACCCGACAGCCGCTCCCGCTGCCGCAAGAACGAAGCCGAGGTTGCCAGAGAAATTGCCACGTTTTTGTTCCATATTAAGTCCTCCTGTTTTTTTATGGTGCCTGTTTTTATGAATGCGCGGTTTATCCACGCATAAATACGGGATAGTATGTTTTTATAGCATGCTTTTGAAGACGTTGCCTATTTTCGTTATGCCCTCTACGATCTTTTCGCTGCTCATACAGGAATAGTTCATTCTGGCATGATTTGCTTCCACATCGCACGCGTAAAATGGTGCGCCCGGTACATAAGCGACCTTTTCCTTTGGCAGAAGCTCTTCGCCCATGATCTTGCCTGCATCCCAACTTTCCGGCATTGTCAGCCATGTAAACAGTCCGCCAGAGGGATTCGTATATGTGATTTCCTTTGGAAATTCGCTTTTTATGGTGTCCAGCATAAGGTCTTTCTTCGTCTTGTATATCTTGCGAATGCTTTCGATATGCGCGTCGATATCGTACATATCCATGAAGCGATCCACGATAAACATGTTCAGCGTTGAGTTCTGCGTGTCAGCCGCCATCTTGAGCAACGCAAGCTTTGTGGCAAGCTCCGGCTTGGCGACCAGCCAGCCAAGTCGTATGCCGGGGCATAATATTTTGGAAAAGCTGCCCAAGTGAATGACGCGTTCCTGGGTATCAAAGCTCTTTATGGCAGGCAGCGGCTCGCCCTCGTAGCGTATTTCCCTGTAGGGGCTGTCTTCAAGTATCATGACATCGTATTGGTTGGCAAGCTCGACGAGTCTCTTTCTGTTGGCTAGAGACATGGTAACGCCTGTCGGGTTTTGAAATTCGGGAATGGTGTAGATAAACTTGGCACGGGG
>JAVBPK010000102.1:0-9571 GCA_031549625.1 Eubacteriales bacterium | reverse complement strand
TATTCTTTCATGGTTCGTTGCAATTCCACCGTCAATTCAGGGATTTCGGTATCCGGCATAAGCGCCAGGCGCACGCTGACAGTAACGCCGCCATCGCGCGCAGGCGTCACGGTACTCACGGCGTTGCGGATGCGGTTAATGCTCCTGCAATGTTTTTGCACCATTGAATCAAGCGCGGATAAAGTGATAAACGAAGCGCCAATATCGGAGGCCTTGATGAGTGTTGAAGTCGGAGTCACTTCTTTTGTTTTTGCAGGACCGCTGCCTGCAAACAGCAGGCGGAGCGCGATGATGAATATAATCAAACCACACGCGCCCAAAATGATGACGTTTTGCTGCACAGTAAAGAGAATGTGTACAAAATATTGAATGCTTTCTAAGGAAAACACCTTCACAGACAACAACACAAAAAAGATACCCAGCAGTGCTAATAAAATGAGCAACAAAGCCAGCAATATTCGATCAAACAGTTTTGCTTTCATGAAAACTCTCTCCTAGCAATTATTTCCTGTCATATGCAAGTAAGAATACCCAAATATTAACTGGACAATCCCCCTGCCAAAGGGTATGTCCACTTATATTGCATCGTAAAAAGGCGCCTCCGGCGCCTTTCCTGTTCGCCTACCGGATATAAAATCTGTGTCACACAACCATGTGCGCCCAAAAAGGCCTTATTTCACGCGGGGAGGAATTTCCGGTTTTGGTTCTTTTTCCGGCTTTTCCTTTTTGGCTGGTTTTTCTTCGGGCTCTGCCGGCTGCGCTGATTCGAATGTAATCGCTTGCACAAATACGTTTACTTCCACAACGCGAAGCCCTGTCATGGTTTCTATCGCGCCGCGAATGGCCTTTTGTATCTCCATGCAAACGTCTTGAATGCGAAAACCGTACTGGATGATAACGCTTACGTCGACCGCAACTTCTTCCGTGCCGACTTCTACTTTAACGCCCTTCGTGAGGTTCTTGCGGCCCAGCATCTCGGTGATGCCTTCTACCATGCCGCCGCTCATGCCGGACACGCCCTTCACATCCGCAGCAGCCAATGCGGCAATCGTTGCAATGACGTCCGTTGCAAAAACAATCTTACCGCCTTCTGTTTTTTTAACTTCGGTTGTCATTTCGTTATTGTCACTCATGATAAACCTCCTAGCCTGTTATGTTTCATTACGATAACCAATTAATTGCGTACGTTTTATCCATTATAGCAGAAACGCCCATCAATGCAAATGCTCCCGCCAAAAAATCACTATTTCGCCGCAAATACTCCACGTTAATTTTGCGCCACCGATATCTTGATATTGTCCGCTTTTTCTCCTGTTTCCCGGCAAACGATATCCAATATTTGCGCCACTTGCTGGTTGGTAAGCGTCTCCGCTTTAATGATTACATTCACGGCGCCTTTATGAAATGTCACGGCGGCATCCGCAAATCCTTTTGCTTTGAGCACGCTTTCCACCGTAAATTCTTTTTCCATGCTCTCAACGATAGCTAATTTTTGCTGCTGCGCATCCACCAGCGTTTCGGCGTCTACTTCTTTTTGGGTGAGTATCGTTTCCAGATACGAAAGTTCCTTCTCTCTCGTATTTTCCCGGTTTTCGCGAAACGTCTCAAAGTATTCTTCTGTGCGGGCAAATGTTTCCTCTTGCTCCACATTTGCGTTGTTTACGCCGATCTCCATTTGCGGCGCCAGCTTCTGTGCGGAAATCTTGTTTGTTCGGACGTTAATCACCACCGCCACCACCAAAAGCGCCACCAGCCCAATTAATGTACCATACTTTTTCATATGCTCCTCCTTTAAATTGCAGCTATTATTCAATTTGAGTGGCAAGGCCACTTTGCATCTCAAACACCTCTATGCTTTGCACCGGCACGTTTAGCACTGTTTGTACGGCACGCTGCAAATTTAACCGCACCATGATATCGCCGGCTCCCTCCGCCACAACGATCACGCCGCGAACAGCCGGCTGTATTTCCGTCAAAACGATAGGCTGTGAACCACCGCCGCCGGAAACGGTAGCGGGTTTGCGCGATTCCGTTTCATGTTCCGTAGTGCTTTCATGCCCGTCGTCGGAAGTTGTGGAACGGTTGGAATTCGTATCTACGCTCATAGCGGTCACCAGCTCTGGCCCTGTCTCGTATGTAATCATTACTTCAACGTGGCCGGCTCCTTTGATGTTTGATAGCACACCGGCCAGCCTCGTTTCCGTTTCCTGCTCAACGGAGGTTGATATTGCCGCATCCTGTTCGGCATTTGCAGTACGGGCGTCTTTTTTTGCCGGCATTATGGTCGAAAAATACAACAACACTATAAGCGCTACAATTAAGGCGTATACGCCAATTTCCAACTTTTTATTTTTTTGCAGCGCTGCCGCGACTCTGGCTGCAATGCTTTCTTTCGCTTTAAATGGTTTCTTTTTTTCATCCATATTCTTTCACCTCCCATTTGCGTCGGAAACGATGCCATCGTAATATTCTTGCAGCAAATCCGTATGCGATTTTGCTTCCCCGTCAAAAGATTCCGACGCCGCGCTGGTATTCGGCCAAGAAAGATCCAGCGGCATTTCCGTCATTTTTGTCAAAAGCGGGGCAGAAATACCTATCAAAAACAACAAGCCCAGCGCGAACAATACTACTTTTTTTAAATTCCCCTGCGGAATAAGGCATTCAAACAAAGCGCACAGTACGGCCAACGCCGCTACCTGAACCGTGTATGCATATAGCTCACGCATACCGTTACCCTCCCGCAAAAGCTATCCCGCCCGTGCCCATAATGAGCCCGACAGTGATAATAAACATGACGGAAAGCGACATAGCAGCCGCAAACAAATACGTCAATACATCCGCTAAAGCGGCCAGCATCTTTGGCAGGCGCGGGTCGCCGATAGGCTCGCAAAGCGCTGCGGCCAACCGAAAAGCCAGCATACCCGCCGCTATTTGAATAAGCGGCATACAAACAATCGCAAACGAAATTATGATTGCCGCCATACCCACCGCGTTCTTTGCCAGCAGCGCGCAGCCCAGCACCGTATCCACAGTGCCGGAAACCATTCCACCAACGATGGGCACAAGCTTGTCAATCGCAAATTTTGCCGTGCGTATAGAAACGCCGTCAAAGGCGGAAGCGGCCATCCCCTGCAAAGAGGTGATAGCAAAGTACAGGGTGAAAAGCAGGCCTATCAACCACTTTGCCACCGTTTTGCTCAAATTAAACAGCTGCCCCAGCTGCACGCGCCCAGTGATATTGTTTAAAACGCCCATCGCTCCGCCAACCAATATGACCGGTACGACCACCTTCTGCAAAATGACTGATACGCCGCTGCACAGCATAGCCATGGCCGGTTGAAATATTCCCGATGAGACAATGCCGCCTGCCGCCGTCAGCAGAGTCGTCAATACTGGAAAAGCAAGTTCGATAAACGCCGTGGTTTGGTCTATGCATGCAGTAGCCAGTGAGGCAAACGATATAAAGCCCGTCAAAGCAATTACGATGGCAAAACACTGGCACACGAATCCGGCCACATCGTTTAGTCCGGCGGCGCCCGCGTCATGCATAGCCCGTAAAAAACCGGTTATCACAGCCACAGCGAGCAACGCGATCAGCAGCGGCAACATGCTTGGCAGCACGCTTTTTACAAGCGATGTAAGTCCACTTTGAAGCGTGTTGCCCAGAAATACGCCCTGCCCTAACGCGTAATCGCCAATCAACTCTTCAAGCCCGGCTCCGCCCCATAAAGCACGCACATCCTCCGGAAGGCCGGAAAACACATCCTCCCACGCGCCAACCCCGGCGCGATCCAGCGCGTCGCGCACGCCATCGCGAATTTCCGGTGCAATTTCCGTATCGGCTTTTGCCTGCATCCCGCAAACAAAAAAGCATAGCGTTATACATAGCGCCGCAATAACGGCCCGCGCCCTTTTCATGGTTTTGCTTCCGGCAGCAGCGCCGCCACCATATCAAGCAAGGAAATTGCCGCGGGAAGCGCCGCGGCTAAAATAAGTATTCTACCGCCTAATTCCACTTTGGAGGCAAGGGCGCTCTCCCCCGCGTCTTTGCAAATGTCGTAGGCAAACTGTGCAACATACGCAATGCCGATAATCTTTATCAGCACGCCGATATAAGAAGAATCGAGACCAAATTTTTGCGCGAATAGTTGAATGCTTTCGATAACGCCGCTCATCTGCCCAACGATATATAGCAACATAAACAGTCCAGCCACGATGCTGACCTGCAGCGCCATATCCGGCCTGTAAACCCGCACAAGCAACACAAACGACGCAGCCAGCAAAGCAAATGCCGCCAATTGGAAAATGCCCATCTTCTGTACCTCAATAAAGCTGGAATACCTGCCGCACGCTTTCAAATAAATCATTGATCAAATCCAGCATCATCAGCAAACCAATTATGAGTCCCGCAATCGCGGCAATTGTCGCCATCTCATCGCGCCCGCTTTGTTTCAGCAATTGCGTGATGACAGCGACCAGAATACCCACGCCCGCTATCCGGAACAACATATCCACATTCATAACCAAACTTATTCCTTTCCCTCTTTGTGTTATAGCAGCAACAGCGCCAGCGCAATCCCACATAACATGCCCATCGATTGATACAAACGGCCCTTTTTTAAGCACTCGCTTTTGGCCTGTTCTTCAATTGCGCGCAGTCTTTGCCGCAGCAGCTCGGCCCTTTTCGCCTGTACGCTATACGCGCTTGCGCCCAGCCCTTCCGCGTATTCCTCCAGCACCCGCACCTCTTCCGCCTTCAACGCCGCAAAACCAGCATCCTGCTTTTGCGCAGCGGCCATAGCCTGCTGCCATGCAAGTTTCACGTTTATTTGCCTGCCGAGATTCTCCACAAACATATCAAAAAACAGGGCTGTCGCTTCATTTTTGCACTTCATGCACAGTTCGCAAAGCGGCTCGAGCGTGTATTCCATACGCAAGGTAAGCTGCTGAATACAACCGCTCAGTGCGGCAATGGTGCTATAACGCAATTTGAGTGTCCATGCAGCGCGCACGCCTATCCATGCGCTGCCGCCAAACACGCCAAGCAATCCTAACGTTCGAAGCATAGCACGCCTCTTTCCTCATTTGCGCTCCCAACCGGCTGCAAATCTCCGTCAAACACACCGATAACCCCTCCCGCGCGCCCGTTTCGCTGCCGCCCAAGCACCACCACGCGCTCAAACGCGCCGCTATACAGCAACCCCATCAATGTCACGCGCCTTTTCAAAGCTTTTATGTCCGCCGCATGTGTGCTCGCAATAGCGGCCACACCGCAAAACGCGGCGTCCTGCAAGGCATCCGCATCTTCCTTATCGCCTATTTCATCCGTCACAAGGATTTCCGGCGACAATGTCCGTACCGCCAAACGAATGCCCTCCGGCTTCGCGCAGCCGCACAATACATCCGTACGAGGCCCTACATCATAGCATGCCACGCCACGGGCTGCGCCCGCTATTTCCATCCGTTCATCCACGATGCACACCCGCCTGCCGCGTTGACTGCCCACGCCATAGGAAAGTTGCCTTGCCATGTCGCGCAGCATAGTCGTTTTTCCACAACCTGGCGGCGAAATGACGAGCGTAGGATAAACCGTACCGTCCGGCCTTTTCATATAGCCGGTCACCGCATCGGCAGAGCCTATGCAGTCACGCGCTATTCGGATATTGATAGCCGTATAGTCCGCAATGCGCAGCACCTTTCCACTGCCGCTTTCGCGGATGGCCCGCCCGGATAGCCCCATGCGATACCCGCCCGGCATTGTTAAAAAACCATTTTTCATTTCATCTTCCCACGCGTACACAGAATATTCCGTAATCCGCGCGACAATTTCCGCACAATCTTCCATGGTAGCGGCAGGTTTCCCTCCCGGCGCGTAAATCAGCCGGTCATACCCGTCAAAGCACAGCTGCATGGGCAGTCCTGCTCGTATCCGTATTTCTTCCAACAATGCGCCGCGTTCAATACACGCCAGCATCGCGCATATTTTCTCCGGCATGATCGGAAGGATATCCTCTTTCCAAGTGGCACCCGGTTGCATGATAACCATCTCAGCATGTCCCCCCTTTGCTCACAGTGTATGATCCACCAAATCGTTTCAGAATAAATTTTTTAACATATATAGCCATAAACAAGAAGTATTTAGTCGCATGCGTCTTGTGTTTATCAGGGAAATAAGATAAACTCTAAAGGAAGAACAATAGTAAAATTCCAACTGCCGTATATGATACGGCATGATTTATATTAAGAAATTTTTGCCGTTGCTAAGGGGGTATTATGGCCAACCTCTACGACCAAAAAGACAATCAATCGCTTACCTCAAAGGTATTTCAACATATTCGCAACGAGATTCTCGATGGCCGCTACCAAACGGGCGATTTTTTGGTGGAAACCAAACTTGCGGAAGAACTTGGCGTATCCCGTACACCCATCCGCGAGGCCCTGAAGCAGCTTGAGCTGGAAGACCTTATCGAAAGCATCCCGAACCGCGGCGTCATAGTAAAAGGGTTTTCAACCGAAGATATTGGCGATATATTCACCATCCGCCACCTCTTAGAAGGGCTAGCCGCTTCTTGGGCGGCAGAGCGTATCAAGCAGCACGAATTAGACCAGCTTGCGGAAATCATCGAACTTATGGAATTATATACACGCCGTAACGATTTTTCTCAGCTTGCGAAATTAGACAGCTCTTTCCACGACATCATATTCATTGCCAGCAATAGCCGCACATTGCGGCATATATCTGCTTCGCTCATCCAAAACGCAAAAGTGGCAAGGCAAAGCTCGCTGACAATCCCCGAACGCGCTCCCAAATCTTTAGAAGAACACAAAGCAATATACGCCGCCCTGCTTGCGCACGATGCGGAAGCCGCAAAAGCGACAATGGAGGCGCATGTGCTGACAGCAAAACAATCCCAAAAGTCCAAGTGCCCATAAGCGCCTGGCTTGCGATAGACGCATGATTCTACAGCCAATTTGTTGCAAAAAGGAATTTTACCCAAATAAAAGAACCGGCTCCTTCTATTTAGGTGGCGCGGAAGATATTTTGCCTTCTTTACTTCCCGCCTATAAAGAAGCCGTACAGCTCATTTATTTGGATCCCCCCTTCCAAACCGGCGATACTTTTTATTTCCGCCCCAGCCATGCCGAAGCGTCCGCGGCGCCGCACACAGCTTATTCCGACAAGCTTGATGACGCGTCGTATCTTTCGCTTATGCGGAAAGTTTTGACCGTCTGCCGTGAACTGCTCACGCCTGAAGGCTGCATCTATGTGCACATCGATTTCAGAATGTCGGCGCATTTACGTTTATTGATGGATGAAATATTCGGCGCCAAAAATTTTCGAAACGAAATTATCTGGGCATACAGATCCGGCGGGCTCAGCCGCCGTCAGTACGCCCGAAAACACGATAACATCCTTTTTTACAGCAAAACAGAAAAAATGTATTTTAACTTAAAGGGCGTTGGCGTGCCACGCGGACCGGAACGCACGAACCACATGAAACGCGTCGTGTCGGATGAAGGGCACGTGCAGTTTAGCATCCGTTCAGCCGGTAAAGAATACATTTATCGCGAAGATTCACTCATATACCCCAGCGACGTCTGGACGGATATTCCCCATCTCCATCAGCGCGACCCGGAGCGAAACGGATACGCCACTCAGAAACCCGAAGCGCTTTTGCGCCGCATCATCACCGCGTCCTCACGCCCGGGCGATATCGTCGCCGATTTCTTCTCCGGAAGCGGCACTACTGCCGCCGTCGCGCAAAAAATGGCACGCTCCTTTATCGGTTGCGACAGTTCGCCTTTTGCCTTGTATGCCTTGCGGCTTCGCATCATGCAGGCCACAGGCGAATCCGCGCTTTCACCATCAAACGGCGGTTTTTCACTTTATTTCCCCGAAGAATCGCAAAAAATGCAAATATGCGCCTCAGCTCGCGAACAAGAGGGAACGCTTTGCTGTACCTGCCAATCTTTTGGCTCGGCCAGCAACCCGCAAACGCTCCTGTATTGCGCGCTCGGTTATTATAAGGACAACGCATTCACGCCCCATACAAGCATACTCGCACCTGCATGTCCGTTTTCTCTTTGCATGCCCATGGGCGCAAATGCCACGCTTCAAATCATAGATTCCGCTGGTATGTCTTATTTTATGGCAATTACCGATTAATATATTGTTTGGTCTGGTTCTTAACACTATAATAAGGGTTATAGATAGAGTAAAGATCCCCAAAAATGGACTAGGTTATGACTGAAAAGACGAAGTCGCCGTTTTTTATGCTCATATATGGACGTGCAGATGAGTGAGAGTCATAATTTTATAATAAGAGGATGCGCGATTGAACATTTTATACCGTTTATGCGGCACGCCAGAATTGGATAAAAGCAAACTCTCATTGACAAAAATGGGCATTTCTTTCTTAAGTCTCGCCGCATGTGTCCTTTATTTCGTGTTCGCCATCTATTTTCGCTATTTGCGCATCATACCGCTCACCTGGCTCTGTGTCATACAAACCTGTATCTCTTTGGCGTTGTTTCTTTTGTGCCGCACAGGACGCATGAGCGCATATCGGCTTGCTTATATCGCGCTCTCCATTGGAGTCATTCTATGGCATTATTACCTTACGCTCTATTTTGGTGATTGCGGCACAGAGTTTATTGCCGCCGCCGCCATATGCGCAAACCATCTTTTCCCCATCTTAAAAAAGCGCAATATTTTCCTGTTCGATTTGCTGCTTGTTGTTGCGATCAACGCCATTTTCTTTCTTAAGCATCACTATCCGCCGATCGCGGCTGGTACCATCTCCGAGCTATACCGCCATGTCACTCTCAATATTTGCATAGGGATTTGCCTGTTTGAGTTGTTTGCCAGCATTCTTTTACAAGCTATTATAGATAAGCAAAATGAAAATCTACTGAAAGAGAGCACAAAAACCGCATCCTTGGATGCGTTAACCGGCCTCGGCAACCGCCGTAAACTTGCAGAATTCGAAAAATCGCTTCAAGCGCAATGCGCCGAACAAGTTCCGCTAAGCATTGCCATGCTGGACATCGACCATTTCAAGACCATCAACGATACGTATGGCCATACCATCGGCGACACTGTGTTAAAAGCATTAGCGGATATCATGCACAAGGCTTTCCGCAAGAACGATACCCTCATTCGTTGGGGCGGTGAAGAATTTCTGATCTGCCTGCATAATACGACAACCACACAGGCAGAAATGCTCATGCAGCGTTTTCAATCCCACTTGAGCGCGCTGCAATCTGAATTTGCCGACATTAAGCTTAACATTCAAGTTACTATCGGCATCAGCGCCTACCAGGCCGGCGAGCCGCTGGAAGCAGCCATACAACGCGCCGATAGAATGATGTATCTGGGAAAAGACGCAGGACGAAACTGCATTCGGGTAGATCATTTTTCAACAAAATCCTCCGATTAAACCGGAGATATTGTATATGCAGGCACGGCCCCTCTTCAGGCCTTATCCTAACCTCGCCAGATCAGAAGATAATGGCGGGGTGGAATGTGGTAGCCGAGGTTGAATGAGTCTAATCATTATTCCAAAAAATC
>JAVBPK010000108.1:0-6088 GCA_031549625.1 Eubacteriales bacterium | reverse complement strand
GGCACTTGCCGCGATCATCCCCATTTTTATAAAAAACTCCTATGTTGTAAACATTCTGGTGCTTACCGTCATATACTGCGCGTTGTCCTCCGCATGGAACATTCTTTCCGGTTATGCGGGGCAGTTCGGGTTTAGCGGCGTGTTTTTCGCGCTGGGGACGTATATTTGCGGCGGGTTGTTTGCTACGCACGCAGTTTCTCCGTGGATTGGCATGCTTATCGCGGGCGTCGTGGTTTCCATCATCGCGGTCGGCATGGGTTTCCTTACCTTCTCCCTGCGAAAGACGTATTTTACCCTTTCCACATCCGCGCTGCTTTACATTCTGCAGCTGTTGTTCACGCAAAAGGACGTTATGTTTGGCATCAATTTCCGTGGCACCGCGGGCTTGCACCTTCCCTGGATCGGTGGGTTCTGGAACATGCAATTCGTGGATAACCGCTGGTATTACTATATTGTGCTGGTGATGCTGATTATCACATTGCTCATAACATCCCGCCTCGTAAAATCAAAAACAGGTTTCTACCTGAAGGCGCTGAACACAAACCAGATGGCGGCAAGCTCGCTGGGTGTCAGCGTCATGCGGTACAAACAATACGCGCAGATGTTGACGGCGTTCATCATGGGCGTTGTAGGCGGCGTGTATATGATGTTTATTTCCTCTGTTGAACCGATCAGCCTTTTCAGCTTTGAAATCGTATTCAATATCATGCTTATGGGCCTTGTGGGCGGGCGCGCGACCGTATTCGGGCCGGTAGTCGGGGCAGTCATACTGATGCCGCTCTATTCGCTGTTAAGGCTGTGGTTTTCTACAACATTGCCCGGGTTGCCGATGGCGATGTTTGGATTGATCCTGCTGCTTACCACCCAATTCATGCCGCAGGGATTGCTTCCCATGATTGCGGAGAGGCAGCTGGCCAAGAAGATCAGAAAAGAGCAAACAGAACACGGCCCGGCAGTTGAATCGAGGTGAATAATATGAGTGAACAACAAGTAGTGCTTCGCGCAGAAAACATTACAAAACTTTATGGCGGTTTGCGCGCTATCGATGATGCGAGCCTCTACCTAAAGAAAGGCGAGATATTGGGCCTGATCGGCCCGAACGGCGCCGGTAAAACGACGATGTTCAATATGATTTCCGGTACGGTTCCCATGACATCCGGCAAAATCTATGTGAATGACAAACTGATCGCGAAACCGGCTGCGCATAAAATGGGCGCCATTGGCATAGGCCGCACATACCAGGTTGTGCAGCCCTTCTCTAACCTTACCGTGGTTGAAAACACGATGGTAGGCGCGTTCCTGCATACGAAGGATCCGAAGCAAGCAAAGGAAAAGAGCATGCAGGTGCTGAAGCTGCTCGACTTTGCGCATAAAGCGGACACGCCGGGCAAGGATTTGTCTTTGATCGACCTGAAGCGCATGGAGGTTGCCCGCGCGCTTGCGACCGACCCGATCATTTTGCTTCTGGATGAAGTTATGGCGGGCTTGAACCCCACCGACAGAGACCTGGTGATGGAGATGATTCGTGAAGTCAACCGATCGGGCATATCCATCATCATCATCGAGCACGTTATGCGCGCCGTTATGGGATTGTGCGAAAGGATTTATGTTCTGAGTGAAGGCAGGATGTTGGCGGAGGGCGTGCCGGCTGAAATTTCAACCAATCAGAAAGTGATTGAATCTTATCTGGGGGGGAAAAAAGTGAATGCTTAAAGTTGAAAAACTGTACGCCAAGTATGGCGCATTTGAGGTTTTGCACGGGATCAGCCTGAATGTGGAAGAAGGCGAGATTGTTGCGCTGCTTGGCGGTAACGGAGCGGGCAAAACCACCACCATCAATACCATTTCTGGCGCTTTGCCGCAAAGTGGCGGCATTATCGAGTTCGAAGGGAAAGATATTTCCCACCTCGAAACGCATAAAAGGCCGGCCATCGGGATTACCCAGGTGCCGGAAGGCCGTAAATTATTCCCGGATATGTCTGTTTACGACAATCTGCTTGTTGGTTCCTATTTGCCCAAGAGCAGGGTGCATCGCAAAGAGAATCTCGAACGCTGCTTTGAGCTTTTCCCCAAACTATACGAAAGACGCCAGCAGCTGGCCGGTTCCATGTCGGGCGGCGAACAGCAGATGTGCGCGATTGCGCGCGGACTCATGCAGTCTCCGAAGCTGCTCATGCTTGACGAACCTTCGCTTGGCCTTGCGCCGGTCGTGGTGGAAGCCATGTTTATGGCGATAGAAAAAATAAACAAGCAGGGCGTCACCATATTGCTAGTAGAGCAAAATGTGAGTGCGTCCCTGGAAATCGCGAACCGCGGCTATGTTATTGAAACGGGACAGAATGCGCTCGATGGCACAAACGAAGAGCTGATGAGCAGCGATATGGTTAAAAAGGCCTATCTTGGCATCTAAGGGGCAAGCAGCGTAACTATCGTGCGAACGCACATGGTATAAAAAATTCGAGGAGGCATTACGATTGTATAGGATTTTAGTTATCAACTTCGGCGGAACGTCCACCAAAATCGCCATATTTGAAAATGATACGTTTTTGCTCGATCACGTTTTCCGTCATTCGCTTGAGGATATGAACAAGCACAAATCCTCAAAAGAGCAAGTTGCCTACCGCAAGGGGTTAATCGCGGATTGGCTGGAAGAGAACAACTATAAGATCGAAGACTTTTCAGCCCTGGCGATGATGGCGGGTACGGTCGCGGAGGCGAACAAGGGCGGCACCTATCTGCTTACAGGTAGATACAAAGAGGCCCTTTTGGCCATGTATTGTCCGGATGAGCCGCCTATCCATGGAAATCGCATCATTACGCCCATCACATTGGGCCTCATAGGCGATAAGGACATCCCCGTTTACATCACCGATCCGCCGTCTGTGGATGAGCTGGATCCTGTAGCGCGCGTTATGGGCGTGAAAGGATATGAGCGGCGCGCCGCTTTCCACGCGCTTAGCCAGAAGGCGACAGCGCGCAAGATGTGTGAAGAACTGGGCAAACCATATAACGAATGCCGCTTCGTAGTGGCGCACCTGGGCGCGGGCATCAGCGTCGGCGCGCATAGATATGGCAAAATTATCGACGTTAACGATACAGGAGAAGGCGACGGACCGTTCACGCCACAACGCGCCGGCACAGTGCCGACATTTGTTATGTTGGATCTTTGCTACGACAAGGGACTTAGCCGCAAGGAAACGCACCGTAAAATTCGTGGAGACGCGGGCCTCATTGGGCTCTTGGGCACCGATAACATCGTAGAAGTGCAAAACCGCATAGCTGCCGGCGATGAATATGCCGCTGTCGTACTGGACGCGATGGCGTACCAGGTGGCGAAAGAGATCGGCGGATGCGTAGCGGCGCTTGAAGGGCAGATCGACGCGATCGGCATAACGGGCGGCATCATGTATTCGGATTTTGTCCGGGAGAATATTGTGCGCCGCGTTAAAGCGTTTGCGCCGGTTATGATTTATCCGGGAGAATGCGAGAATGAGGCGCTTGCGCTTGGCGCGTACCGCGTATTGTCCGGCCAGGAAAAAGCGATCATACTGGAGTAACGAGGCGGCAAAATGATTTATAAGAATTTTGAATCCATCATTGAGCAGGCGAAAGCCAAGCAAAGCAGAAAGAGGGTAGCGGTTATCGAAGCGGGTGAACCGCATACGATTGACGCTGTGCTGCAGGCATGGCGCGAAGGCATCATTGCCCCTACCCTGCTTGGCAAAAAGGAAAAGATTTTTGAGCTGCTCGGTTCTTCGGAACTGAAAGACTCGGTAATCGGCACGGAAACACCCGAAGAGAGCGCGCAAATCGCTGTGCGCCTCGCGCGGGAAGGGAAAATAGACTTTCTCATGAAAGGGCTGGCTGAGACATCTACCGTTTTGAAAGCCATATTAAACAGGGAAACGGGCATACGTACAGGCCGTACAATGAGCCAGATCACGCTGGTCTCGATGGAAAGCTATCACAAGCTGCTTTGCATTACGGATCCGTCCATTGTTGCGCTTCCCACTTTGGAAAAAAAGAAGGATATGATTCAAAACGCGGTGGATATCATGCGCAAGCTGGGATATGAACGCCCGAAGGTGGCGGCGCTGTGCGCGATAGAGAAAGAAAACCCCGATATGATTGAGACCGTTGACGCGGCGGAGCTTGGCAGAATGGTTGCAGCCGGGCAGATTACAGGCTGTGATTTTGCGGGGCCTATCTCTGCCGATCTTGCGTTGGAACACGAGGCTTCCGGAATCAAAGGCTATGACAATCCGGTTGCGGGCGATGCCGATGTATTGCTCATGCCTACACTGTCGGCCGCGAATATCCTGGCAAAGGCGCTGAGGCTTTTTGCGAATTCAATCAATGTCGGTGTGGTTGTCGGGGCGGCGGTTCCTATGGTGCTGGTATCAAGAAGTACCAATACCATATCAAAGTATACGTCCCTGGCTGTGGTTTCTGAAATGGTATAAATGCAATTCTATAAATTAAGGAGAGAACAAAATGGAAGCAAATGCAATCATTGCCGACTTGATGGCAAAGGCGCGTAAAGCGCAGGCGGCAATCGAGGACTATTCTCAAGAGCAGATTGACGCGGTCGTAAAGGCAATCGGGAAAGCGGGATACGACAATGCAGAGCTTTTGTCCACGATGGCCGTAGAAGAAACGCATATGGGCAAAGTTGAAAGCAAGATCGTCAAGAACCGGAAAATGACCTCGACGACGTGGTATTACCTGCGGGATAAAAAATCGGTAGGCATAGTTGATGAAAATGTTGCGGAGCAGATCGTAACGATTGCGAAGCCCATTGGCGTTGTTGCCTGCGTTACACCTGTTACCAATCCTACCGTTACGCCATTGGCTAACGGCATGCATTGCTTAAAAGCAAAGAACGCGATGATTGTCGCCCCGCATCCGTCGGCGAAGAAAACGTCCGCCTTTGCCGTGCAGCTCATTCGCGACACCATTAAAAAGCTAGGCGCGCCTGAAGATCTGGTTCAGGTAATCGAAGAACCCTCCATCGAACTTACCCAAATGCTGATGGCTGCCGCAGATGTCGTGGTGGCGACCGGCGGACCGGGCATGGTGAAGGCGGCCTATTCAAGCGGCAAGCCGGCGTATGGCAGCGGCCAGGGCAACGTGCAGATCGTGGTGGATAAAGATTATACAGACTATGAAGGCCTTGCTGCCAGCTTTGTAAATTCACGCAGCTATGACAACGGCTTGCCCTGCACATGCGACCAGACGCTGTTTATACCTGCCGAGCGTTGCCAGGATATGATTGCGGCGCTTAAAGGCAAGGGCGCGCTTTACGTGGACGACGCGGCGGTTATTGAAAAGCTTCGCCATACCGCGTTTACGGACGACGGCGCCATCAATAGAAAATTTGTCGGCGCTACCATTGGCAAAATAGGCGAAATGCTTGGTATCGAAATACCTAGCGACGCGAAGATATTGGTTGTGCCCGTCAGCAAAAATATCAAAGAAGAGATACTGTGCCGTGAAATCATGGCGCCCGTGCTGCGTATATTCCCCTATACGGATTTCAAGCAAGCGGTTCAGGATGCAAGGACAAACTATTTGCAGGAAGGCAAAGGCCATTCTTGCGCCGTATTCTCCTATAATGACGAGAATATCAACCACCTGGCGTTTCAAATACCCACTTGCCGCATTATGGTAAACCAGTCGGCGCTGGCTGCCGGCGGCGGAGCATTTGATAACGGCCTGCCGCCTACGGTTTCGATCAGCTGCGGTTTCTGGGGCGGCAACAGCTCTTCGGAAAACTTTACATACAAGAGCTTGCTGAACTACACACGCGTATCCAGAGTCATTCCGGATGCACATTTCCCCACGCCGGAAGAAATCTGGGCGTAAAAGCAACAGGGCTTAACCCGCGAAGGGGAAAGCGCCTTATTAAAGCCAAATAGCAAAGGGGAGCGGATGATCCGCTCCTCCCAGGCCGTCGAAAAACTCTGTTTTTCGACGGGATTACGGCATTTTACCTCTCGCCCTCCGGGCTCGCGGGCGGCAAAATGCCCAAGGTGTGGGCTGCGGACGCACATGTCGTCCTTGCCCACGGATTGAAAGCTTTTTCTTG
>JAVBPK010000067.1:0-21652 GCA_031549625.1 Eubacteriales bacterium | reverse complement strand
TAAACGCTGATTAATGCAGGCGGAGACGTCTTTGCGGTTCTTATTCCCTCCGGCAGCGTCATCGGAACTTGAAATAGCGCCGCTATTCCTGCGTTCCACTTTCTTGCCGGAGAAAAAAACTCCTCGCAAATCCGCCACCTTTATTTAATCATCGGTTACCTGGATCGTCAGTTCCTGTAGTTCGCCCCGCATATTTGTGCAGAGCGCTGTTGCGTCATCCAAATAATATATTTCAAATATGCCGTCGCCGACAGCGTACATACCGCTCAAAGCAGGCATGACCTCAAAAGCCCTGCGCTGGGTTTCTTCCGAGGTGGCGAAAACGGCCTTGCCACGAATACGCAGCGTGTTGCCCTGGCCGTCGTAGCAGGCGATTTCGATCTTGGGATTGGCCGCAAGCTGCTTGCACATGCTCTTGTTGTTGCCCGTGCAGAAAGCGAGCTTGCCGTTGTAATCCATCACAAAGCCGATAGGCCGCACATGGGGCTGGTCATCGTAAGCGGTGGCGAGGAAATAAACGCCTGCCTTATTCAAAAAATCCAATACTTCTTTCATGGTTTGCAATCCCCTTTCCTATTCAACTTGTAATTCGGACGTGCCAATGCTATGATTGTAGTATAATATAAGAAATTTGCAAGAACGAAGAAAAAACATATATGCTAATATAAAACATAGTATTGGGCGGTGACTGAGATGCGCGAATCGAAACGAAATGAAACAGGGCAGGAGACAGGCGATTTACAATGTCCAATACGGTATATGCTCGATATATTTGGCGGCAAATGGAAGCAGCCGATCATTTGCATGCTGGCCGAAGGCGCGCCGGTACGATATAGCGCCATAAAAAGAAGGCTGGGAAACATAACGGACGTGATGCTGACGCAATCATTGAAAGATTTGGAAATTGCCGGCATTGTTCACCGCGAACAATACAACGAGGTGCCCCCAAGGGTGGAATATGCCCTTACCGTCAAGGGGAAAAGCGTCGTTCCGATTATTGGTCAGGCCGCGGCGTGGGCCGCAAACGAAATGCAAAAGGGCGCGGCATGCGGGATATACTGCGAAAAATGCACTTCGGCAAAATAAACCGATGCTGTGATACGCTGCCAATGATACTGCAACAACAAGCGTTCTTTAGTGATACTGCCACATATAATGACCTTGGTTTGTTGCCGGCTGTATCGCGTAAGCTTTTTTGGGTTCCTGCGATTAACGCGGGGGTTTCTTATGAAAAAAGGCCTGAGCCCAGACTCTGTAGCCCGGAACTCAGACCTTCGTTTTATAGAACGTTTATTTTTTTGCCGCCGCGTTTGCGCCGCCAATGCGCCCGCTGTTCAAGCAGTCGCTGATTGCGTTGCCGCCAATGCGGTTGCCGCCATGGTATCCGCCTGCCACTTCGCCGACGGCATACAGGCCGGGGATGACCTGCCCATCAGCCGTGAGGGCATGCGTTGCTTTGTCGACCCTTACGCCGCCCATCGTATGATGAACTGCCGGCGAACGCTTGCAGGCATAAAACGGCGCTTCGTCTATGCGCGCTGTCTCATTAAATACCAGCCGTCCGAACTCTTCATCCTTGCCAGCGTCAACCGCCGCATTATACTTGTTGATCGTTTCAATAAATATTTTTGGATCCACTCCGATTTTTTGGGCCAGTTCCTCAAGCGTATCCGCTTTCACCGCTTTGCCCTGTTCCAGCAAGGACTCTTCTTTCAGGCCATAAGCGTTGATGCCCTTTTCATCGAGTTCGCTGTTGTTCTTGTCACTGATCAGGAACATGTACTTATCCGTCTGCGAAAGGATAGCTTTGCTCAGCACGTCTCTCCGTTCATCCTCGCGGACAAAGCGCTTGCCCTCTTTGTTCACATATACGTTCGTGGCGTCACCGATGCGCGTGTTCGACTCGCCCGTTGTAGGATCGGCAACCGGCAGCAGCTGGATCAGTCCCATGTCAATGAGCTGCGCGCCTGCCTTCTCTGCCATAACCATGCCGTCGCCCTGGATAGCGCCGCTGTTGGTCGTCGGAACGCTGGCCCCAAGATCCGGCCACTGCGTATTGTATTTTTGCCGCATTTCAACGTTTGCGCCAAAGCCGCCCGTCGCCAGCACCACGCCGTTATTCGCATGGAAAACAACGCGGTCGCCATTCGGGTTATTGCCTGCAACGCCTACTGCCGCGCCGTCTTTCATCAGCAATTCGTCACAGCGCACTTCGTAAACAAATTCCACGGGAAGATTGCGCTCTGTGATGGATTTCGCGAATACATCGATAAACGCCTGACCGCTTTTATACTCTACGGTTTCGCTGCCGTGCACATACTTCCACACCACATTCGCGCGGGGCCATAGCGTGCCCTGCCCGATGGCGGCCTTTTCATTCAATACCGCGCCATGTTCCTGCAGCCATGGAATCGTGTTGAGTATTTCTGTACACATGTGCTCGATCAGTTCGGGGTTGCCGAAATAGTCGCCTTCCATGTATGTGTGGATCATATGCAGCTCAGGTGAGTCAAACAAATATTCCATTTTGGATTTTTTGTACTCCGCCAGCTGGTCCTTAAGCGCATTTTGCCATTTTGCCATGTATTCGTCATGTGGCTCAAGGTTTGCAATGCGTTCGGCCTCTGCCAGAAGCGCGGGTGTCATGGGTACAGATTTTTGCGTTTCGCGGTACGCCGCATTGATCGCGCCGCGCGAAAGCATGCTGTTGCCGCCCAGCGCCGTTGTTTTTTCCACAACGATTACAGAAGATCCCGCTTCCGCCGCCGCAACTGCCGCGGCCATGCCGGAGCTGCCGCCGCCTACGACGATAACATCCGCCGTCATTTCCACCGTGCCCTTGGACTCAGCAGGCGCCACGGCAACCGCCCTCAAAGCGTCGACGTCGCCGCCCGCTTGTTTGACGCAATCCGTAACTGCCGCGATAATCGCGCCGCTTGTAATCGTCGCGTACGAAACAACATCGACTCCCAGCGACTGGTTGTCGACGATGGCTTTGGGAATACGCTCTATCGCTGCGTCGCTAAGCATTTTTGTTTCTTCGTGTTTTTTGATTTCAACAGAGAGAATGCTCTTTTCGTCGAAGCTTACTTCGACTTCTACATCGCCGTTGCGCCCCATCGCTTTGCCGGTGTACGTTCCGGGCGTGAAGCCTTTCACTTGCTCCGGGGCGGGGGTCTGCGCCGCCGCCGGCTCTGATGTGGGAGCAGGTGTTTCCGCCGCCACAGGTGCCGGTGGGGTACAGGCAATGCACGCGGCGCATACCATGATACAAACAAGCGCCAAGGCAATCCATTTTTTCATGTGTCTTTCCTCCATATTTAAGAATGTGCTGTGCTAATTTCTGGGATTGACTAATCTTTAACCAACACAACACATTCACTATAAACTCTCAACGTAGTTTAGAGTCAAGCTAGAAATACGGAGCCCATATTTGCCTGTATCGCCGGTATTCTTTGTTTTTATGAATGGCCATAATGGAGCGGGACACGATATCGCCGCTGAGATGTATGTTTTTCTCCTTCATGTATAGGAACAGATGCGACAGGCTTTTGTGCGCGTCAAACTCACCGCCCGATTCTGAAACGATGGTATGCACGCATGGAACCGAAGGGTAGTAATCGCACTGCCTGTAATCTTCAGGCTTCAGAAAAACTGTGTGTTCTTCAAGAATAGCGACGCCCCATTTTCCGGAATTCTTGCCCGCGAGCAATTCGTCTTTATTATATAGGAGCGACATATCGATTAGTCCGCTCAGCGCGTTCCATTTGCTGATCGTTTTTCGCACATGCGCGTTTCCCAGAAAGACGCCGTCATATTCAAGAGCCAAACGGTACATGGCAGGGCGGACGCTTAGTTCGCACAGGCATAAATTTTCATTCAAACGTTCCAGGGTATTTCGTATTCCACGCATGTGCGCAATCAAGTGCTTGTTCCACAAAATCTCGTGCTCAAGGACTTTCTCCTGCTTTCTCATGCTCTGTGTGACATCTTCTATGTCCGAGTCGTTAATCAGCTCCGCGGTTTGCTGCAAAGAAAATCCCATGGCCCTGAACATTCTGCTCCGCAGAAGCGCAGTGACGTCCATGGGATAAAATGTTCGATAATTTGTCTGCGGATCCGCATGAACCTCTACAACGCCGAGCTTTACAAATTTGCGAATTCCTTCCGCGGAAACGCCCAGAAGTTTTGATATATCGCTGATTTTAAGTTGCTTTTGCACCGTGCCTCCAATAATTTTGCAATTGCCGTTCCTGGAATTATTATAACACGCAAACAACGTTTTTTCCCGTTTGGATGCCACTCGCGCCAAAATTAGAGTTTGCGGCCGTTTGCGATGATCTGGCAAAAATAAGAGAAAATACGGAATTAACAGCATGTACTCCGCTTGTTGAGTTGGTAGATCCTGCATTGCTGCATAAAATGGAAACAATCCTCCGGTTGAGGTTATTTGCCAAAGAGCTTCCGTGGCGGGCGGTGAGCCGGTGGCCAGCTCAGACACAGAAGTTGTTGCAGCTGTTTTATAGGCATTATAGGCATTGTGGATTGGCCCTGAGCAAGCCGAGGAGCATTCTGATGACTATGTCACCTATACGCTTGTGCTGCCTGACGGTGCGAAAGTGACCTTTGCGTTTCAGTCAGATTTGGTGGTAATAGGGACAAAGTTATACAGGACATGGGGATGCGAAAGGTTGGAGGCCGTATTCGGCGGATGATTCCGCATTGCTTAGCCGATTTGTTTGACACACTTGTATTTCCGCAACTATACTAGGATAATAAGAATAATCCGCATCCGCCTCAAACGGTTGATTTGGGTGCATTCTTGCCCTCGTCAAGGGACGAGGGCCTCGCTTTCGTGTTGCCTGCTATTCCCCAAACATGACTTGCCGATGCCGGAGGTTGATATGGATGGAACGAAAATGATCAATACTGTTTGCCCCATGAATTGCTACAGTGCTTGTGGCATGCGTGCGCATGTCCAAGATGGCAAGCTGGTCAAAATAGAGGGCAATTGCCAAAACCTTGCGACTTATGGGAAGATTTGCGCAAAGGGTTTGCGCTTTCCACAGTTGCTTGCCAGCCCTGAAAGGCTGCTGCATCCGCTGAAAAAGAAGCGGGGCGGCGGTTTTGAGCGGATACCCTGGCAGGAAGCGATAGACATCATCCATGAGCGGTTCACATCCATCAGCAAGCAATATGGGCCGGAGTCGATCCTGTATTACGCGGCTTCGGGCAATCACGGCAGTGCTATGCATGCGTATCCCTGGGGATTTTGGTATCAGATGGGCGGCTGCTCGGCAACGCGCGGCAGCCTCTGCGCGCCTGCCGCTAACGAGGGAGTGAGGTACACATATGGCATTTGCAAAGACAGCGCTATTGCGGATATTCAAAACGCCAAGCTGATTATTCTATGGGGGAAAAACCCGGCGTTTACAAACGTGCACACGATGCGCTATATACATGCGGCCATAGAGCGCGGCGCAAAGCTCGTGACGATAGACCCCCGCATGAACGAATCGAGCGCAAAGAGTACGTTGCATTTGTTTCCCCGCTGCGGAACGGATGGGCTGCTGGCGATTGCGCTGGCGAAGTTTATCATAGAATCAGGGCTAAGCGACGACGCTTTTTTAGCAAGGCACGCGCATGGCTTCGAAGAATACAAGGCGTTTTTGGATGGCTATAGCGTGGATGAAATTTGCGAGCTTGCCGAAATACCATTCGGCCAGCTGAGCAAACTGTATGAATTAATCCGCGAAACGCCGCGCTTTACGCTTATATTGGGAAAAGGGTTTCAGCGCTGCAGCAATGGCGGGCAGGCTTCGCGGGCTATATGTTTGCTTCCGGCGCTTACGGGGGCTGTTGGCAAAAGTGGATCCGGCCTTTTTTACAGTGATATGCAGCATCCTGCATTTGTATGGCCGTTTTATCCCCCAAGGCCGAATAAAATTCGACAAGATATCAGCATTGGCCGTGTGGCGGATGCCATTCTAACCAGAAACGACCCGCCGATAAAAGCGGCCTGGATAGGCAAGGCCAATCCGGTTGTGAGCAACCCTAACCAACATAAGACCATGGATGCTATTCGCAAGCTGGATTTCGTCGTATGCGCGGAGCATTTTTTGACCGATACGGCGAAGATGGCGGATATCGTTTTGCCTGCCGCCATGTTCCTGGAAGACGACGATATGGTGTATTCGTATGGACATTCTTATATTCAGCTGAAGCAAAAGGCCGTGGAATGCGCCGGCGCGTGCAAAACGGACAGGGAGATGTTTCGCTTACTGGGTCAGCGGTTTGGGTTTGACATGCGCTATCTGCCGGAAGACGACGAAGAAATTTTGCGCGGGATTACAAAAGCAAGCGGCCTGAAAACCTCTTTGGAAAGATTGCGCGAAGAGCCCTATCTTTTTGATGGATTCGAAGAAATTGCGTTTTCCGACCTCGTTTTTCCAACGCGCAGCGGTAAAATAGAGTTTTATTCAGAGGCGATTGCGGAAGACTGGGGCGTCGACCCCCTGCCGGTATTTACGGAACCGCCGGAGAGCAAATACTCAGAGCCGGAGCTTTTCGCGAAATATCCGTTGCAGCTGATGAGCGCGCACCCAAAGGACAGGATAAATTCGCAGTTTGAGAAGGCGAAACCGGCGCAGGAGGTAAACGAGACGCGCGTTTATTTGCACAGCCTGGATGCCCAAGTGAGGGATATTCAGGAAGGCGATATGGTCCGGGTGTTCAACGGGCGTGGTGAGTTGTTTCGAAAAGCGCAGGTGGGGGAAAAGATAAAGCCCGGTGTTATCAACGTATTTGAAGGAGAGTGGCGGGCAGCCGGGGCCAGCGTAAACGTGCTCAATGAGGATAGAGACACAGATATTGGCTTTGGGACGGCGTATCATAACTGCCTTGTGGAAATTGAAAAAACGTATGAAAAATCATAAATGTGAAACGTAACCGGCATTTCAATGTACCATATTTGAAGGCAACGCAGGCGCGCTGCTTTTTTGCGTCTACGCGCTGTTAGATTTGGGATGGGGAGGTGGAGGGCCCGTCTTCGCACGCGGTGCCAAGCGGCACCACTATGGGTACCATGCCGCAGGATGTGTGGATGGAATGTATTTCAACATCGACGCCGTAAATGCTGTTGATTGTATTTGGATCTAAAATTTGCACAGGGTCGCCATACGCTTTCGCTATGCCGTCCTGCAAAAGGAGGGCTTTGTTCGCAAACCGCAGCGCGTGCTCCGGATTGTGCGTGGAAAGCAGTATCAAATATCCTTGCGACGCCAGGTTTTTTACCTGACTCATTATGCGCAGCTGGTTGCCATAGTCGAGATTTGCGGTGGGCTCGTCCATCAACAGCACTTTCGCATTTTGAACCAGCGCGCGTGCGATCAAAACAAGCTGGCGTTCGCCGCCGGAAAGCTCGGCATACCCGCGCTCCGCCAAGTGCGAAATGCCAAGAAGCTGCAGTTTTTCTACCACAAGGGCCTGCTCCTTGTGTCGCGGGGCGTATGCTTCCATAATGGCATTTGTGCCCATGAGTACAGTTTGAAAAACAGAATAGTTAAACGTTGGCGCGTGCGCCTGCGGGATATAGGAAATGCGCCGCGCCATTTCCAGCACGGACAGGTTTTTGCAGTTTTCGCCCTGCACATAGATATCGCCTTTGTACCCGCGCAGCAGGCCGAGAATGCAGCGGAAAAGCGTTGTCTGGCCGGCGCCGTTTTCGCCGAGCACGCAAATGCACTCGCCGCTTTCGGCGCTGAAGCTCAAGCCGTTCAGGACGGTATTCTCTTTGTATGCGTATTTCAGCGTGTCTACTTTAAGCATTAGACTTTATTCCCTCGCTCCAAAATGAGGTACAGGAAGAAAGGAGCGCCGATAAACGCGGTCAATATGCCAAGCGGTATCTCCAGCGTTGCCAGCATTCTTGCGAAATTATCCACGATCATGAGGAAGCTCGCGCCCATCAGCATAGAAGTCGGCAACATGACGCGGTAATCATGTCCAACAGCAAGGCGCGCAAAGTGGGGGATTACCAGGCCAACCCAGCCGATTAACCCGCTTATGGATACGCAAGCGGCAGCGATCAGCGTGGCGGCGACGACGACGAGTACACGGATGATTGTGGTATGTATGCCCATGGAACGGGCTTCTTCTTCGCCCATCGCAAGCAGGTTCATTTTCCAGCGCAATATGAAAAGGACGATCATGCCCAAAAAAATGGGAATGCTGGCATAAGCGAGCTCGACTATGCGAATGGAAGAAATGCCCCCCATCAGCCAATAGGTGATAAGCGGCAAAGCATTGTTTGGGTCGGCGATTAGTTTGATATATGACGTACCCGCAGTGAAAAGAGAGCCGATCATAATACCGGCCAAAACCATGCCCAATGTTGGGTTTTGCCGCGTGCGCGTGCTGATGAGGTAGGCGATGCTTACGGCAAGTATGCCGCAGATAAAAGCGTTTACAGAGACCAGCGCGAAACCGAGGCCGAGGTAGAGCGAAAGCGCCGCCCCAAAGCCCGCGCCCGCCGACGCGCCAAGCACATCGGGCGAGACCATGGGATTGCGAAAAAGACCTTGAAATGCCGCTCCGGCGGCGGAAAGCCCGGCGCCGATCAGCGCGCCGGCCAAAATGCGCGGCATGCGGATTCTGAAGAGCAGGAGTTCGATGTCGTCCGGCCAGGCTTGTTCCAGGCCGAAAAGCTTTCCCCAAAATACTTTGAAAAGCTCCGACGGGGGAACGGGATACTTGCCCAGCATAAAGCTGATTAGGAACACCGCTACAAATAAGGCGGCGAATGCGATTAAATATCTTCTTCTCTTTTTATCTGCAACGGTGTTCATATATTCCGCTTACTTACGACCTTTTCCAGTATTGTTTTATGCTTGCTGCCCTATTGAAAAGTGGAGGTTTTTAGCAGCTCTTTCGCCTGTTCTTCGGAGAGATCGCAATGATAGAACAGTTTGTAGAACTCCTGCGCCTCCGCTATCATATCATATTGATACACGTCGGGGTAGAGCAGATTGCCGAGCCACTTGATGCCGATGACGCGGTTGACGCATGGCGGGCGTCCCATCCAATTGTAGGGCAGGGAAGGCGCTTCGTATACATTGCCGTTTTTAACCGCGTTGATGCCTTGCCATTCCGCGCGGCTCTGTACATCCGCGTAAATGCTCTGGGGAGCAAACAAGATGGCATCCGGCTGCCAAAGCATGAGCTGTTCCATGGAGATATCGCTGGCGCCGCCGCGTATGCTTTCCGCAACCTCCACAACATTGATAGCGCCGACTATGTCGATGATATCCGTGTGGACGGTGCCCTTGACCATAGCCGTTAAGCCCGCGTCGCCCTGCGCATAGTATACCTTCACGCGCTTGTCATCGGGAATGGAAGCCGCTTTATCGGCTGCTTCGGCCAACGATTTTTCAACATAGGCCGCAAGTTTTTCGGCCTGTTCCTCTTCGCCGACAAGTTTGCCAAGCGTGCGGTACGCTTCCGCCATGTTGCCCATCTCCATATGGATGAAAACGGCGGGTATACCGGATTTATCCTGCACGCTTTGCATATCTTCATTGACGGTAGGCTTTATCTCGCCAATGTCGATGACGACCTGCGGCTTCGCCGACATGACTGCTTCCAGGTTCAGCGTGTCGGCATAGAAATTGCCAAACACGGGTAAATCCTTATAGCGTGGATCCATAAATGGCAGCATGGATCCCGACAGTTCGCTGCCAAGGCCTACCAGCTTATCGGGGCAAAGCGTATATAGAACGACTTGCGCCATAGGGCCGGATGGCGCTATGCGCTCCAAATTTGCGGGGAGCTCCACATTCCTGCCGGCGGAATCGGTAAATACGATTGTTGCGTTTGGGCTCACGGCAGGCGCGAGCGCATCCGTTGCTGCCGGAGCGGGCGTTGCTGCCTGCGCTGCCGTTGGCGCGGGGGCAGGTTCCGGCGTTTTTGTGCATCCGGCGCATGCCGCAAAAATGCAAAGCGCGAGAAGCAGGCAAGTCAGACTTTTCAATGCTTTCATGTTGCTCTCCTGTTAAAATATACGAGATACATTCCGATGTTATTTTAAACGAATATCGGCAATACACAATCTATCACAGGCAGCATGTTCTGTCAAGGGCAGGTGCATTTAAATTGACAGATGATGATAAAATTGGGTATATTGTTACCAGGGAGGATGAGGGTATGTGGATTATCACACGCTTAAAAATAGGCAAAGAGCGGGCCTTTTTTTCCATAGGCCCTATGGAGTTACTGGAAAAGATTGAGCAGTATTCCTCCATAAAAAAAGCGACCGAAGCAATGGGTATGTCATATGCCAAGGCGCTGCGCATTCTTCGCACGATGGAAGAAGAGCTGGGCTTTGTCGTCGTCACATCCGCAAAAGGGGGGAATACGCGCGGCATGACTACTTTGACCGCAAAGGGCAAAAACGTGCTGGAAGCGTTTAAAGAGATTTATGCGGATGTGAGCGCATATGCGCAAAAACAATTGGACGAGAAATTTATATTTTAAGCGTCTCCCTCACGAACGCTTCTATTTCGCATTGCACATCGTATATGTTTGCTTCTGTTACGGTCAATACGTTTCCATTTTCACTCAAAAATTGCTCCAAATCCTCATGCAGGGCCGGATATTCCGCGCCCAGCTTGAGCACCATCGACGTGTGCGCAAGATTGGAGGCCGACTTTAATACGCCTATGCAAGGCTTGCCGATGGCAAATATTTCGTGCAGCGCCTGCATGAAGGCATTAGAATTCAGCTCGAATCCGCCGATTTCATCAAGCAAAATGAGCTGGGTGGCGGACGATTTTGCACTGTCCCTCGCTTGCGTGATTACTTTTTCCAGCACGGAGGTATCCCGCTGTTTGTACAGCAAGAATATGCCATCCAAATTTTTGTCGTAAGGTATTTCCAGCGGGGGCAAGGCGCCGCTTACCGCAACCGCGCGATGGCCGATTATGTTGCCGCCGTGTATAAGATGCTGGGTTTGAAAACCGGCGACGCGTGACGCGACCTGCTTTAGGGCAGTGTGGATTAAAGTTGATTTGCCTATTTGTCTATTTCCCTGTAAAAACAGATGCATGTTGTTGCCTCGCTGTATGACGGTATTGCCGCATGAAAAGGGACGGCTTTGCTACCCAAGGAAAGTACATTAAGCGTATAGTTTTGGGTTAGGCTTGTCAATATGATTCACGCCCTTATGGAAAGGGCATAGTGCGGGTTTATAAATGTGCAGGAATATGGTATGATGAAAAACAATCGGCCCATCAAGATATTTTTGCACAAAGGAAGGCGAAAAATGACGAAAGAGTATGACATTATGATATTCGGGTGCCCAAACAAGAGCGAGCATGTGTATTACGATGGCACAACAGCTTCCTCAATGGGTGGCCCGGTGCGCTTTAGCGTGGGCAGCGCGGTTGCTTCCGGCAACAAAGTTTGCGCGGTAACCAAATACGCGCCGGAAGATAAAGCGCTGTGCGACGACCTGCCGCTTGCGCCCGAGGATGTCTATTATCGTCCGTCAAAAAAAACGATGGCCATGCGCAGCACGTTTTTCACGCCTGACAAAGAACGGCGGCGCACGGAAGCCGTCAGCATGGCGGACCAGTTCACCATCGAAGATATTCCCGATGACGCCACGGCAAGCGTGTATCATCTTGCTACTTTGATGTTTGGCGACACGGATCCGGCGCTGATCATTGAGCTTGCAAAACGCGGGCCCCTCGCTTTGGACGTGCAAGGGCTGCTTCGCTGCCCGGATGAAACCGGTGAAATGGTTTATCGGGACTGGCCGGAAAAAACCAGATATTTCCCGTATGTTACTTACTTGAAAGCGGACGCGGCGGAAGCGGAAGTGCTGACGGGGCTATCCAACCGGTATGAGGCCGCCAAGGTTATTCATGGTTGGGGCCCGAAGGAAGTCCTGGTATCGCACAATACGGAAATGTTGGTGTATGATGGCAAGGACTTTGCGGTATGGCCCGATAAAGCGAGAAATTTTTCCGGACGAAGCGGGCGCGGAGATACAACGACCGCCGCGTATATCACAGAACGCTTGCGGACAAATATGTTCGACGCCTTGCGGTACGCGACGGCCGCTGTTTCGCTGAAGATGGAAACGCCCGGCCCGCTCAAAGCTTCACGCGCCGAGATTGAGGCATATATGAAAGAATTTCTCCCGTGGCAGGCTTAACAAAGATAGGGCGGCATTGAAAGCATATATAACACAACCTCCTAACGCCGGCAAACGCTGCGTTAGGAGGTTTTTGATTTGGGAGAGAGGCGCTTTACGCAAGTATGGAAAATTGGAATACGTTGTATGCGCTGATTAAGATGATGATGATCAGCAAGCAGCGAAAAAGGCGGTCGACGTGGCTATTGGTCAGCCGTTTGGAAATGCTTCGGCCGCTTGCGCCGCCCGCTATGCCGCCCAAGACCATGACCAGCAGCATGGCGCCATCAATGGGAGGGACGGCAGTCATTGCAAGGGTTGTAGCCAAGCTGGCCATCTGGCTGAACAGTATGGAGAAAATCGAGCATATGGCGGCCGTTTTTGTATCCATGGAAAAGAAATGGTACAAAACAATCAAGTTAATGGGGCCGCCGCCGATGCCAAGGAACGCGCTGATCGTGCCTAGCGCTAAACCGATTAGCATGCTCACGGCGGGGCTTTGTATATTGTGTTTTTGTATGTTGTCCTTATGCAGGACATAAACGAATACGCCCGCGGTAAGCAAAATAATGAGCGCGTTTTGCGTGATTCCAACCAGATGGTCGGAGAAACCCACGCACAATAAATCAAACACCCATTTACCGGCTACGCCGCCAATAGCGGAGCCGATAGCGAGCGGTATGATCCGGTCAAACAGGGGAAGCAGCTCTTCTTTCTTTGTGTGCAGCAAGGAGACGATGGTCATGGCCAGCACCGTACAGCCGGATAAAAAACTGATGGATGCGGCAGGCAAGCCCAGCATGGCGTCCAACGCGGGCTTTATCAAAATACCGCCGCCGATGCCGGAAATAGCACCGACGGCAGTTGCTATAATGCATATTAAAAAAGCTAAGAATGTAATCAATATTTACCTTTTTTCTGGTTGCGGTTCAGGCTTTGCCCTCGGAACCCGCCAGACGGATGATTCCCTTGATATCTTCGCGCAGCTTGCCCTCGGCGAATTGCGAAAGCTTCCAGGCGTGGTCCTGGAAATCCATCTGACAACCTTCCTTGAGATAGTTCATGTAATTATGGCGAACCTGCGTGCCAAAATTGATCTTTGCTACTCCGTAAGTAATCGCGTCTTTTATCATTTGCTCGTCCATGCCTGTGCAGCCATGCAGCACAAAGGGGATATCGGAGAATTCGCGCACGGCTTTCAGCACTTCCACATGGATGTCCGGCTTGCCCTTATAAAACCCATGCGCGTTGCCTATGCCGATCGCCACAGAATCAGGTTGACACAGGCTTAGGAAATACCGCACTTGCTCCGGGTCGGCGACATTTGCGGAGTTTACATCGGGCGCGTTGTCTGTTCGGCCTATTTCGCCGATTTCCGCTTCGACGGGGATACTGCGCGCGTGGGCCATGGCGATCACTTTGTTTGTGTTGGCGGCGTTTTGCTCTATGGTCAGCGCGGAACCGTCGTACATGATGGAGGTAAAGCCTATTTTCAGCATGTTTTCGCAGTTTTCCACCGTATCGCCGTGATCCAGATGGATAGCGACGGGAACCGATACCTTCTGCGCCATCCACTTGGAGGTTTCGTAAAACCAGTCATGGCCGGAATACGCGCCGGTGCTCAGGTAATGCGCCAGTATGACCGGAGCTTTTAGTTCTTCTGCAGCTATGCAGATGGCGCGAATGATATCATATGTACCGCCCTGGGTATTGATGGCGGCGACAGCATAATGCTTTTTGTAAGCGTCTTGCAACATTTGCGCGGTGGTAACAAGCATAAAAAGGCCCTCCTAAGGCAAGCTTATTGCAGATCAATGACCACTTTCATGTAATCTTTGGGGTTGGCGAGCATATCGGTCAGCGTTGCCTGCGCCTCATCCATGGTCACAACCTTTGTGATGAGCTTAGCGGCGTCAACCTTGCCGCTGGCAATCAACGAAATCGCGGCGGGGAACTGTTTGTTGGAGTTGCGGGAAGGGCAAATATCCAATTCTTTTTGTATGCAGCGCACCGTATTTACGATCACGGGTTCTTTTGGCCAGCCGACCAGCGCAATACGCCCGCCATGGCGGACATAATCGTGCATGGAGGCGAGTATGGCAGGCGACCCCGTGCATTCGAGCATGGCGTGCGGCATATCGCCGGTTACTTCCTTGAGATAGGCGACCGGGTCACCGGACCGGCTGTTGAAAGCATACTCTATGCCGCATTCGCGGGCAAAAGCGAGCCGTTCATCCATAATATCGATGAGAATGGGTGTGACGCCCTGGCTTTTCAGGCCCAATGCCGCAAGGAGGCCGATGGGCCCCGCGCCCGTGATGACGCAGTATTCGCCGCTTTGCACGCGCGCGCGTGCGGCAGCGTGCAGGCCGATGGTCAACGGCTCTACAAGCGCTGCCGTCAAAGGATCCATGCCGTCGGGTAATTTATGCAGCTGGCGGATGGGAAAGGAGATGGTTTCGGCCATCACGCCTTCCGTGTGTACGCCCGCAACGTGGATATCCGTGCAGTTGTTGAAACGTTCCTGAGCGCAGGAATGGCACTTCAGGCAGGGGATATACGGTTCGATCGCCACGCGGTCGCCGGCTTTCAAGCCATAGGCATTATCCCCGATTTGTTTGATAACGCCGATGCCTTCATGGCCAAGAGCGTGGATGGGATAGCGCACCGTAGGATTTTTGCCGGTGTAAGCGGTTAAATCCGAACCGCAAATGCCGCAGTACTCCATGCCGATCAACGCCGCGCCCTCTTTTGCAAGGGGGAGCGGAACCTCACTGAGGCTTAGCTTCCCTGGCTCTGTCAATTCGAGTGTTTTCATATTATTTCCACCATTTGATCTTTTCGGTGATGTAATTGCGGTATTCGACAAACTGGGGAGAGGTGATGTCCCGCGGATGGGGCAGGTCGATAAAGACCTCTTCCTTGATGTTTGCCGGTTTGTTGCTCAAAATTATGACGCGTTCGGCAAGGTAAACGGCTTCTTCGATATTGTGTGTGATGAACACCACCGTGCTTTCCAGCTGGCGCCAAAGCCGAATGACTTCGTCTTCCAGGTAAAAGCGGACTTTTACGTCCATCTGACCGTAAGGCTCATCCATCAGCAGCAAATCGGGCTGCATGGCAAACGAGCGGCCGATGATTACGCGCTGCACGATGCTGACGGAAAGATCCCGCGGGTACGATTTACGGTAACCCTGCAGCCCCATCAGGTTAAGGATGTTTTCTACGCGCTCATCGATCTCTTTTTGCGGCAGATTTTTTACCTTTAGCCCAAACGCCAGATTTTGTTCGACCGTTAGCCACGGGAACGCGGATGGTTCCTGGAACACGAACGAAATGCTGTGTTTGCGCGGATCGGCGGGCGCCCCGTCGATATACAGATCCCCTTCGGTGGGTTCGTGAATCCTGGTTAAAACGTTTAAAAATGTGGTTTTTCCGCAGCCGGTCGGGCCGACGACGCAGACAAACTCATTTTTCTTGATATTGAAATTCAACTTGTCGAGAACCAGCAGGTCGCCAAATTTTTTAGTCAGGTTTTTTACTTCGACTTTTATTGGCCTGTTATCTACTGCTTGAACAGCCAAATCTTTCACCCCAATTCTAGGTAATTAAATAGCCAAATCCGTATTTTCGGATATTATTACGCGTGTGCTGAGGAACTCTTTGCTTGTCATGTCTCTTGGCCGCTGCATGGTTATGGGGTATGTCTCTTTTACCGTGGCAGGGCAATCACTCAGCAGAATGATGCGGTCGCCGAGGTAACAAGCTTCTTCAATGTTGTTGGTAATGAAGATGACAGTACGCTTTTCCGCCTCCCAAATGCGCAAAATTTCGTTTTGCATAGAATAACGGGTTTGTGCGTCCAGCTGACCAAACGGTTCGTCCATAATGAGCACCTTTGGTTTTGCGGTATAGGCGCGGGCAATGCCGACGCGCTGTTTCATGCCGCCAGAAAGCTCATGCGGGTATGATTTTTCAAAGCCGCTCAGACCAACAAGGTCGATATAATGCTGAGCCACTTTGCGGCGCTCTTCTTTTTTGACGCCCCGCAGTTTGAGAGGCACTTCGACGTTTTCCATAACGGTTTTAAAGGGCATAAGCGCGAGCTGCTGGAAAACCATTCCAAAATCAGGATGATAGCCCTTTTTTGGTTCGCCATTATACAAGACCTCGCCGCTCGTGCTCGTTTCCAGCCCGGCTATGATGTTTAGGAGCACCGTCTTGCCGCTGCGCCCCGGCCCAAGCAATATGAGAAATTCACCGTCATGGAGCTCGAAACTAACATCCTCGACCGCTGTAAAGTAGCCCTCGCTGCTAAAAAAGGTCTTGGAAATGTTTTTGACTTGCAGACTTTTATTTAGTTGTTCCATGGGCATACCACCTTTTCAAGTCTGTTGAGGAGGAAGGCGAGGATAGCGCCAATAATCCCGATGCAGATGATGGAGACGATGACCAGAGCCATATCGCTCGCGTTCCAGCCCCGCGTGACCAGCGAGCCAATGCCGCTGTTTGCGCCGAGCATTTCTGCTGCCAACACAACCGTCCAGCCCGCGCTGACGGAGGTGCGTATTCCCGCGAATATGGAAGGCATAGCCGTCGGAATGACAAATTCCATCAGCATGTCTTTTTTCTTTGCGCCAAATACTTTGGCTACGTCTATGCTTTCGCGGTCAACCATCCGAATCCCCGCTTCCGTGTTGAGCACCACCGGTATAAAGCTGCCGATGAATACGATCAACTCTTTCGGGAATTCGCCAATGCCAAACCACATGATGATGATAGGGATCCAGGCGATCGGCGGGATGGGGCGAAAGATGTCGAATATGCTGCCGAAAATGGCCTTGCAGTTTTTATTCCAGCCAATCATTACGCCAAAGCTGATTCCCAGCGTCCACGCGAATACCAGAGCGATCAGCACGCGCCGCAAGCTGGCCCAGATATGTCCAAGCAGGTTTACGCCCTTGATGGGATTGGTAAATGTCATCATGAACCGCTTCCACAACGCAGCGCCATCAGGCAGCAGCAGCGGCATTTGCTTTACCGCGTAGGAATACAGCACGACGATCAACAGTACGGATACAACCGGCAGGAGCGCGTAGAACACTTTCATACCGGGTGACAGTTTCTTGGATGTTGAAAACATTGCTACCACACTCCTTTAAGCTTTTATTTTCCACTTCAGCAGCTTGCGCTCGATGAAGTTCAGCAGTATGCCCAGCAAAGCGCCGAGCATGCTTATGACCACCATACCTACAACCACGATATCCGCGCGGCCAAGGTTACGGCCAATCTGCAGCATATTTCCCAAACCTGCTTTTGCGGCAAGCATTTCCGCCGCTACTAAAGTTGACCACGCGCCGCTCAGCGCCGCGCGAAGGCCGGTAAATATCATAGGCGTCGCCGAAGGTATGCCTATTTTAATGAATGTTTCAAAATTACTGGCGCCAAATGTTTTGGCTACATTGATGAGCGTTCGGTTTGTCAGCTTAATGCCTGTGTATGAGTTGATAACACAGGGAACAAACACGGAGAGAAAGATAATAATTGCTTTGGCCTTTAATCCTATACCAAAGAAAACAACAATAATGGGAATCCACGCTATAGGAGGAACGGGTCTTAACAGTTCGAAAATGGGGCGAACGAATTTGTCGATCGGCATAAACCATCCCATAAAAAGCCCCAGCGGTACGCCGATGACCATGGCAAGCGCAAATCCGCTCAGCGCAACCTGCAGGCTGGCGCCAATGTTTGTCAGCAACGTGTTGCCGTCGGGATTTTTATTGGAAAATTTGTAGATGAGCGTTTCAAAAACCTGCACGGGGGAGGGCAGATTTCTCACGTTGACCACCTTGAATTGCACGATGATCTGCCATATGAGTATGAACACGAGTATGCTGGCACAAGAAAGCAGCGCATATTTTATGGATTGCTTGCGCTTGGTTTCCTTGTATACTTTTAGTTTCTGTTCTAAAATCTCTTTATTTGCAGACATTTTATCACCACCTTAATAGCTTGGCGGGGACAGTGCTTTTCACACTGTCCCGCCGCTCGTAAAAACAACAGTCGGAAACCGTTATTTTGCTTCGTTATAAAGTTCGTCGATAAGGGATGTGTCAATGTGTTTTGCATCCAGGAATTTCGCGTCGTCGCCCTCTTTGTAGTTGCCGCAGGAGATAAAGAACTTGAGAACGTTGACGATGTCTTCCTGAATGACACAGTAGCTGCCGCCATCCGTTGCGTTGGCGTGGAATGTTTCGTAGTTTTTATCCAAATTGTAGTATTCATCAACAGACAGATAGATGTTTGACATGCGCGCATCTATCGTGGAACCGGCGTAGTCACACCATGCGATGAGGTGTTCCTCGGCTTCGGCTTTGTTGTCGTTGATCCAGTCAACGGTCTTGAAGAACACCTGCAGGAAGATTTTGGTAGCCTCGCGCACTTCAGGGTCGGCATAGGTGGTGGGATTGGCCATGATGTTTGTACGCAGGCCCAAACCGGCCATATCGCCATTGGACGCGATCTGGAACTGGTCTTTGTCAGGCGCGAAGCTGACCTGGCCGGAAACGCATGCCGCATCGCCTTCGCCGGCGATCAAGGACGCGTTGGAGGTAGGCATATCCATCCAGTTGACCTCGACGTCATCCACTGTCAGGCCAAAACCGCTGAGGGTTTTAAGCAGCAAATAGTGCAGAACATTGCCGTTTGTGCAGTTGATTTTCATCTTTTTCCAAGATTCGGCGTCGCCCATAATTTCGGGATTGAGCGTGGTCTTGCCCTTGCCTACGGCGGCACCCGGAGATTCCGGGCGGACAAACAGGAACTGCGTGCCGTCGTCTGTGCCTACCGTGCCGATCATGATGGCGTCATAGTTGATGCTGCCGGACAGAACGCCGCCGATACCGGTGAGGCCGATATCCCAAGAGTCGATGGCTTCCATCTGAACGGGGCCGTTTGTGAAACCTGTTCTGGTGATCGTCAGGCCGGCTTCTTTAAACCAGCCTTTTTCCTCGGCGATCCAAACTGGCAACATGGTCAAGCTGCCGTCGATGCCGGATACATTGAGCGTATACTCTTTTGCGGGTGCCACAGGAGCTGCTGGAGCGCCGTTGGCGGCAGGAGCTGCCGAAGCGGCGGGGGCAGGGGCGGGGGCGGCGGGGCTGCCGCAGCCAACCACGAGGCTGGCTACCATCAGGGCAACCATAAGAATGGAAATAAAGCGTTTCATTTTTGTACTCCTTTTGGATCGATTTATGTTGTTTTTTTATTGACGCCATTTAATACGTCAAAATGGAATTCAAACGTTGCTCAGGTCGTCGGCTTTCATGCAAAGATGAACGGCGCTGAGTTTGAATGCCTGCGGCAAAGCTAAAATGCGGGGATTTGGGCCGGTGAACTTATTCGTGGCGTCTTTTAAAGCCTCTTCAAAGGTCGCTCTGGTCTTTAGCCCCATGCTTCTGGCGATGCCCGGCTCCTGCGCGCCGACGATGTAGATGGCGGAAGTGTTCATTTCCGCGATGTGCGCACAGGAGATCATGGAAAAACCATGAAAGGGGTGGAACGCGTTCGCAAAGCGATATTTGCGGATGTATTCCGCGTTGGTGGCGTAGTATTCGCCGTATCTATCGAGGTCAGGCAATACGTTCATATAGTCGTGCTGGAAAAGGTCGAACAGCTCTTTGGCATATGGCCAGCGCTCATCGTGGAAATACCCGTTACACAGGGAGGAGCAGATGATGACGCAGTTGTCTTTCATGATTCGCTTGTGGCGGATGACCTGCGCGGAAAGCGCCTGCATCATTTGGATGGGGTTTGTGCCCATGCCGTCGCCATAATGAAAATCCTGCGGCATGCCGAATATCATGATATCATATTTCTTTTCGGCAAAGGGCACGTAAGTGCGTTTGTTGGCCGTTGCCCATGACAAGGGCTGCATTTGTTCGGCGTACCCGCTGTGGATTTCGATTTGGCGGGAATACGTGTCCAGAACGGCGTCGCAGCAGAAGAATTTTTTGCCCATTTTTTCTTCCATGAACATGCCGATTTCATCGAACTTGGAGCGCATGAGGGAATGGCTGGAAACGGGCGTAAAGTCACTGCGGTGCATAACGTGCGGTACGTGGTGCTCGGCGATGCTGCGCCAATGAGTGATGCCGGTTGTACAGTGTTTGTATCCGCCGGAGTAGCCGCCATAGGGGTTGCCTTGCGTGTGCCCGATCAAAATGGGGATGTCGCAGTCGAACACATACTTGTTCATGATTACTCTGTCGCCGCGGCTCGTTTTGCCGAGGTCGACCAGGTGGTCGTAGTCTTCAGAATCGTGGCTGGTTATCTGCCCGGAATGGAAAAATTCGTAAAAGATGTCGCTACCAAGAATTTTGCGCATTTCAGGTACGGTCGTGCGGGGATGCAAGCCATTGGAAAACAGCAGGAGAATGTCCTTTTTTTCCACGCTGGCGGCGTAGAGCTCTTCCAGTATGACCTTGATGGCGACTTTCCTGTGCGACGTTTCCTGACAGCCGCCCTTCACAATGTCGGGAATGACGATAACGACGGTGCTGCCTTTATGAGCGAGCTCGCAGAGCGGCGGCATGCCGATGGGATTGCGTACCGATTCGCGTGTTTTTTCTTCTATCAGCGATTCGGGGATAAAATCCGGATCCTTTATCGTGGTGCCGGGTATGAAAATATCGGTATTATCGGGCAGGTTGGCAGGCATTAAGCCGGCGCCGTATTCAAATTCCAGTTTCATTAATGATTGCCTCCGAATCGTGTTTGTATAATCAGGCCAGGTACGCGCGGATTATTTCCAGATACTCGTCAGGATAGAAACCGATTTCGCCTTCGAATCTGGTGAGCGCGATCAGCCCGCCGTCCATTTCGGCGATTTGCGCGAGCATATTTGCGTTGCTCAGCTTTAGCCCGCCGCCGTATACCACGTCGATACCGCCGGTCGTGGCTTTGATGAACTTGGCGATTTTGGTGATGTATGCGCTGTCGGCAGGTGTTTTACCCGGGCCGATGGACCAGATCGGTTCGTAACCGATAACGACGTTGCTTTTATCAACGCCCTCCAGCCCAATTTTCAGCTGGTTGCCCAGTACATCCTCCCAGCTTGCAAGCTCTTCGCTTTTTTCGCCGATACAGTATAAAACCTTTAAGCCCTGATCGATGGCGGCTTTGATCTCTTGATTCATGATGCGGTTGATGATGTTCGGGTCATATTGGCCGGCTAACGATAAAATGCCGGCTTTGTCCGCGCGCTCTTCGCAATGGCCGACCATAGTGTATGAGCAGCCGATGGCCTTTACTATGCTTGCCGGGCGATTGGCGGTCAGAGCGCCAAAGTTCACGCCGGCTTTTGTGTTTATACCGTAAACGCTTTGCGAACCGATTTGCAGGTTTCCGGTTTGCTTTTTTGCGCGTATAGCGTTTATGAGATGGGCCTCTGGCAGAAAC
>JAVBPK010000142.1:0-13845 GCA_031549625.1 Eubacteriales bacterium | reverse complement strand
TGGAAGCGATTGCGATTTGCCCCAGCGCTTCTACGGTGCTGCCGACCATCTCGGATATTTCGTTCAAAGCGCGTGCGGTGTTGTTTGCGATTTGCGTACCCGCACCTGTTTTATGCATGGAATTTTCTATGAGCGCGGTGGTTTCTTGCGCGGCTTCGGCGCTCTTGGCGGCCAGATTACGCACTTCCTCCGCAACCACGGCAAATCCCTTTCCGTGTACGCCCGCGCGCGCAGCCTCTACAGCCGCGTTTAGCGCCAGTATATTTGTTTGGAAGGCGATGTCGTCGATGGTTTTGATAATTTTGGAAATATTGGCGGAAGATTCGCTGATTTCCGTCATGGCTGTTTGCATTTCCTGCATGCGGGTGTTGCCTTCAAGCGCTTTTTCTTTCGTTTCCTGCATGCGCGCATTCACGCTGTTTGCGCTTTGGGCGGTTTGCTGCGCCTGTGAGGCGATAAGCGTGACAGTCGACGTGAGCTGCTCAATGCTGCCGGCCTGCTCCGTAGCGCCCTGGGCAACAGCCTGCGATCCGCCGGATACTTGTTTGATGCCCGTCGCTACTTGCTCGGAGGAGGTGTAAATATTGCCAAGCACGTCGCTGAGCGAGATGGAAATGATATTGATGGAGTCTTTCAAAGCGACGAAGTCACCCAGAAATTCTGCGGTGATTTCTTTGCTGAAATTGCCTTGGCTCATGGCGGTGAGCGCCTCACGCATTTCACGGATATAAGCGCTGATGCGGTTTAGCGTGTTGTTTAGTGCGGTTTGTATCAATGCATGATCGCCTTTGAAATTCCCTTTCACACGCGCGGACAGGTCGCCGCCGCTCATTTCTTCCAGTACGGCTGCCGCTGCCTGTATAGGCTCTACCACGGCGGTAAGCGTGCTATTTACGCCTTCTACGATATTTCGGTATGCGCCCTGGTGCTTGGCTGCATCCGCCCGTGTGGCAAGCAGGCCTTCCGCCGCGGCCACTTCCAGCGCGCCCATATCGGTGATTAAATTGCGGATGGCGTCTATCACATCCCCGAACGAAGTTGCAAGCTGGCCGGATTCGCTTTTGCCGTATAAATGATGGAGGCGCACGTTTGTGTCGCCTGCGGCTATTTGCTTAGCGGCCCGCGTTAAAGCGTTTAAGGGCTGCGTGATGCTCCTGGCAATGACAAATATGATAATCGATATGGCGACCAGCGCCAGAACGACAATGCCGACGATAGACAGCAGGATTCGTTTATTTTGGGTTTTCAAATCAAGCAAAGCCTGCTCCGCCTGTGTCACGTTTCGTTCTTCCGCCGCGAAAAGGGCCCCCGTCATGGCTGTGCCAAGCACGTCCATCTCGTCACTGGTAAATATATCCATGCATGCGTCCAGCTGCCCGGCCTGTGCAGCTGGCTTGTATTCCGCCAATATGGCGTTAAATTCATCAAAATATTGGGTAATGGCCTCGTATTCCGCATCGTCTTCCGTGGATACGCAAGTGGATTTATAGAGCGCGAGGTATTTTTCTATTTCCTGGCCGTATGTATCCAAGGTGCCGAGGCATTCCTCGATATCTTCCGGTGTGTTGTAGATGATGATATCGGACATGGCGATGTATTGCTCTTGGAAAGCGCCGATGACATAGCCGAGGTATCCCTGAGAGTTGCCATGGTTATTGAACAGCGTTTCGTTGTGGCTCCGCTGTTGTAACAGAGTGGTTAGCAAGTAAGCGATGACGGCAACCAATATGCCAACAACTATGGCAAAAGCCAGACCAAGGCGTGACGAAACCTTCATGTTCTTGAATCGGATGCTTTCCTGTTTTTGCAAAGCGATGTCCTCCTTATACGAAGTGGCGTGTATGCGCAAGCGCGGTGCCGATATAGGTCAAGCGTGCCGCATGGGCGGCTGCCCCGCTACATAGGGAAAATGCCGTGATAGGAACTTTGCTGGCGCTGTTTCTACTCAGGCTGGTGCGGTTTGGCGGGCAAACGGGAAGAGCCCGCGCGCTTGCCCTATTATTTATAATCGGCAGAGACGAGATTAAACTCAAGCGCAGGCGCAAGGAAAGATGAATTGCTGATAGGCAAAAGGAATGCATTAAGCCGCGGTTATATGCTCAATGAGTATTTTCAGGCCGATTACGATCAGGAGCAGGCCACCTGCCAGCTCGGCACGCGATTTGTATTTTGTGCCGAATATATGCCCGACTTTTACGCCAGCCATAGAGATGACCAAAGTGGTTATGCCAATCATGAGAGAGGATGGCACGATGTTTACGCCCAGAAACGCGAAGGAGATGCCCACAGCAAGCGCGTCTATGCTTGTGGCTATGGCAAGCAGGAGCATCTTATTGAAGGCCAGCGAGTTCTCGCAGGGGGCGGGCTCGTCATCCTGCTTGCGGCTTTCCAGGGCCATCTTTCCGCCGATAAAGCTCAGTAAAACAAAAGCGATCCAATGATCGAAATTTTTTATCAAGTCGGCAAACTGTATGCCGATAAAATAGCCGATTATCGGCATGAGCGCCTGGAACACGCCAAAATACAGGCCGACCGTCAAAGCATGGCGCGTGCGCAGGTCGTGCAACGCCAGGCCTTTGCAGATGGATACGGCAAAAGCGTCCATGGATAAGCCGATGGCAATCAGAAGTAGCTCAAAGAAATGCATAGGGTACCTCGTTTCTTCGCAACAGGAATGCGCTGTTGCTCAATGTTTATGCAATAAAAAATCGGGCGCATGACTGCGCTCGACGGTGTGGTATCATGCACAGCTTTTGCTGTACATGAGTCTTGTTATTTCATGCAAGCCAGGCCGAAGCCAGTATGTTGACTTGCAGCGCGTTTTCACCAACTGCTTGATGCTACCTTAAAACGCGCCAACTACTCCCTCATGGACAAGAGCCAGTATACCATATGTTTTACGTTTGGTAAAGCGATATTGGCAAAATGATAAATTATGCATCATGATATAATAAGTGGAAAAATTACGAATCGCGAAATTGTTGCAAGTACGATCGCATATGGCGGGCATCCTCGCGCTCCAGCGCGCGTTCGCCACACAGATTCTCAAGATGGTGCGTAAGTTCGTGGTACAATACCTCTTTCAGACGGCGCAGCATGCTTTCATCCGGCATATGCGCCTGCGTGTGTTGCAAAGAGCCGTAATAGATGGCGATATAGCGCCCCATGCCGTTTGGCTGGTAGTGGTATTCGCCCTCGATGTACAACGGCGCGCTTTGGCTTTGCGGATGCAGTTTGCAATCGGGCAGCAAAAAAACGCCGCCGTTCAGATGCTTATATATTTCGGGCGGCAATTCATCCGCTATGGTGGTTAAAGCTTGTTCCGCCTGTTCAAAGGAGAGCACGGAGATCCTTTCTATGCCGAAGCATGTACATTGTTTCCCACAGCCGGCCCGCTTTGCGCCGCCGCATGCAATATGACCGGGGGGCTGATTGGCTTAGTATACCACGGAAAAAGCCGTGTTTCAAACGCGCCGAAGCGTGGTTATGGGCATATAAAACGCGTGCGCCGGGCAATTGAAAAAAACAATATATGGATAAAGGCGGAGGCTTGCACAGTTTCTGGTTTGTGTTATAATAGACTAGTTTGTGGTTGATAACCGGTGGCGGCGGTGCCCGCTTCCACCGGCTAATATATATTTAAAAAATTTTAAGGAGACAAACAATGAAGAAACAATCTACACTCGCATTGGTACTCGTATTGGTTATGTGCTGCGCGCTCATCGTCAGCGGATGTGGCAGCAAGGGCGGCGACGCAGGTTCCGCGGACGCAGGCAAAGCGGACAGCGGCGTTATGGGCAAATGGGTGTTGACAGGCGCGAAAGCTGCGGGCATTGAAGTAACGAGCGATCAGCTGTCGGCTTTTGGCGAAATCTCTTTCGAATTTAAAGCCGATGGCGCGGTGACTTATAACATGGCCGGCCAGAGCTTCGAAGGCGCTTACACCGAAGAAAACGGCACCATTAATATCGACGACGCAGGCGCTGCTTTGAACCTTAAAGTGGAGGGCGAAACCCTCACGCTGGATCAGGAAGGCGTCACGCTGATATTTACCCGTTAATTTAAGCAGAAGCTGTGGGGAATAACGGGGAAATGCTTCGGTTCCTTTCCGAGGCATAAGGAAAGATATAGCAAGGAACGCGAAATGAACGCGGCGCTCCCACCGATACGAACGGTGGGAGCGCCCTTTGCATAAGCGGGCTTAACATTGGTGGTTGTATAAGCGGGAATTTCCGACTTTGCCGGCCAGATTGCCGCTTCTGCCAGCTCAACGGCGTTATGCCGCAACACTTATAATCGCCTGCGAGAAACATGCTGAAAAAGGATTGACAAGCGCGCCGGGCATTCAGTATAATTAATTTTGCAGCGCGCGGCGTTGCGGCTTTATATAGCCTTTTGCGGTCATGGCGGAACCGGCAGACGCGTACGTTTGAGGGGCGTATGGGCAACCGTGTGAGTTCAAGTCTCACTGACCGCACCATTTAGCGAAAGCTCCCTGTAATGGGGAGCTTTTGCTATGTCCGCAACGGTTTTCATATGCTGGAATTGACTTGTTCTGCCTCAAAGCATCCTTGAGATACAGTCAGCACATCATCAATCGTTTGGATATCTTTTACGATATTTATAAAGGGCGCATGGAGCGAAACATCAATGCTTAATGTACCCAGGGATACCACTTCTCGCGCCCGATTTCGCCGGATGCGCTATTGGAATACGCTATGCAGCCCAAGCAAAAGCGGGAGGGCAAATAGCTAAAGAACCAGGCCGATACACCTCTTGGGCAAAAGTAAACAGGGCGATCGGCCGCTTCACACGTTTTCAAACCAGTACCCTATGCGCTTGATGGTTTTGATATACCGCGGGTTGTCCGGGTCGTCCTCAATTTTTTTGCGCAGGTTGCGTATATGTACTGGCACGGTGCGCACATCTCCGTAGCTGGGCTGCTGCCAGATGGCGCGGAAGATTTCCTCCAGCTCCAGCGTGCGGCGCGGATTGCGCATAAAGAACTGCATGATATAGAACTCGGTGGGCGAAAGGTACACGACGCCCCCGAGTTTTTTCAGCGTATGCGTGTTTTCATCCAGCGCCAGCGCGCCCTTCTCCTCCACGGCCGCCGCAAAGGAGTTGCGTAGCCGCCGCAGGTTTGCCTCGATTTTAGCCAGCAATACCGCCGCTTTAAAGGGTTTAACGATATAATCGTCCCCGCCTAGCTGCAAAGCGCGCACGATGGTGCGCTCGTCGTCCAGGCTGCTGACAAACAGGATAGGGCAAAACAGCGTTTGTCTAAAGGATGCGCACAGAGCCAGCCCGTCAACATCCGGCAGCATGATATCGAGCAATATCAAATCGCAGCCTCCCCGCGCTATTTGCAGCGCCTGCTGTGCGTTCTGAGCCCACTCTACGGCGTAACGCTCATCGCTTAGCACATAACCCCTGATGATATCCGCAACAGAGGCATCGTCCTCCACCAGTAAAATCCTGTCCATAGGCAATCTCCGCACCGCATGGTATACTTTCTAGTAATCGCAGTTGCTATTATTGTACTGAAAGGTGTACTTATGCGCAAGTTCCCGCTGTGGGCGGGCGCGTTTGCCGCGGCCGTAGCCGCCGTTGTAGCCGCATGCCTGCTGTTTAACAGCCATACCAAAACCGCCGACGTTACTTCACCCCTGCCCGCGCTGGTGGCACAGAAAACGCATGTGCTGCTGGGCTGGAAGCCGCTGTTGGGACAGGAATTCACCCTGCACTTCCCTGCTGGCGACGAAGTATACGCCCTTGTGCTGTGTGAGTTTGATTCGTACGTGCTCACCTGCAACGGCGCGCTGTTGGCGGTGTACGACGGTTCGCGCGGGTATGAGCGCGCAAATATCGTGCCGCTGCCGCAACGCGCGGACGGTAGCTGCGCACTCAGGCTCACCATGCCCGTAATGGCGGATCGCAACCGCATACTGGTATGCACGCTGGCGCAGGCCGAGCTGTACCGCAGCTGGTCTGACGGCGCCAACATGCTTACCATCGGCGTATACTTGCTCATCATCTTCTACAGCCTCACGCTGTTTTACCAAAAGCGCAGCGAACGGTATTTGCTCTATATCGTAATTCTTTCGGTGGTGGCGCTTTTATCGGCGTTTTCCAACTCCACCATCGCCGTAGAGGGCATCCACAATATCGACCAGCCGGTGCGCTATTTCCGCATTACGTTCTGCACCGCGCTGTGTTTTTTGCTGATGGACGTGCGCCCCGGAGGAAAATGGCATTACCTCTATTCATGGCAGGGCGTGTTATGCTTTACGGCGCTGCTGTACGTTTTTCCCCTGCTCAAGCTGGAGAGGATCACCGACGAGCTTTCCTACCTGCTGATTATTCCGGCGGGGCTGGCGTGCGCCAGCGGCTGCGCGCGCAAGGTGCCCTGTGCGCTGCCGTTCATGCTGTGCGTTGCAGCGCGCGAAGCGCTTCGCATTTACTACCGCCTGATCAACGCCGACGTCATTCCCGGCGCGCCGTTCTTCTCGTACTTCTACATGCCGCAGCTAAGCAGCATCATATTTGTTTTAGGCTGCATGCTGGTGATCAACGAGCGGTTTGGGCGCAAGTTTCGCCAGACGGACGAGCTGGCCGCGCAGCTGGAGGAAGCCAACGCCACGCTGGACTTAAAGGTGGAACAGCGTACACAGGAACTGCAGCGCGCCAATGAGCTGCTTATAAGCGAGCAGGAGCGCAAGCGCAACATCATGACCAACCTGTTCCACGATTTGCGCACGCCGATTTTTAGCGCACAGGGCTCCGCCGAGCGCATACGCGCCGCCGACGAGGCGTCCGAGCAGAAATTAGCCGTATTGAAGGACAGGCTGGACTTTTTAGAGCACTTGAGCGAGGAACTGTTCCTGGCCGCCAAGCTGGACGAAGGTCAGGTGAAGTTCGAACAGTATCGCGTGCGCATCGACGACTTTTTTCCATCGGTCGCCGAAGGCTTTGCCACGCTAGCCGAAAAAAAGGGCGTACGTTTCGCTCGAAAGTGCCAGTGCGGCTTGCTGGTTACCGGCGATTCCTACCGGCTCAGGCAAGCGCTGGGCAACCTTTTATCCAACGCCGTAAAGTACACGCCGCCGGGCGGCGAAGTATGCGTTAGCGTCCAGCGCCAGGGCGGCTTCGCGGTGTTTACTGTCAGCGACACCGGGCCGGGCATTGCGCAAAGCGACCTGCCGCACATATTTGAGCGGTACTATCAGGGCAGCCTCTCGCGCGGGCCGGAATCCGCCGGGCTGGGGCTTTCGATCACCAAAGCCATCGTGGACGCGCACGGCGGCGAGCTTAGCGCCACCAGTCAGATTGGGCGCGGCAGCGCGTTTGTGCTGCGGCTGCCGCTGGAGGAGGAATAAAAGTGCTGGCGCTGTACGGACATACATTAGCCCATACTCCTATAATCATATACTTTGCGCGTTACGTGCAAATAGCCAAAAACTAAGAGCGGCCCCCTGAGCAGGAACCGCCCTCATTTGTATTGCCTTGCGTCCGATAAGCGTTAGCCGATTTCCGCCGCCGCCGTCTGCCCGGCGATTTCGCCGTACACAAACGCGACGATCAGCGCCGCGCCCACTTCGCCGCCGCAGCAGCTGTGGCCTGAAGTCGCGCCCGCCGCGTACAGGCCAGGAATCACTTTATCGTTCGTGTCCACCACGTGCGTGGAATGGTCGGTCGTGATACCGCCGTACGTGCTCTGCATCGAAGGCGTTACCAGTGCCGCGTAGTACTTGGGCGTGTCGATTGGGTCGAAAATCTCCTTGTCGAACTCGGCGTCAAGGCCGGTTTTTCCGGCTTCGGTGTAGTCCGCCATCGTCTTGAGGAAAGCGTCCTTATCCACATCCAGCTTGGTGACCAGCTCTTCGAGCGTATCGGCCACGATGAAGTAGCCCGAATCGTTATAGCCCTTGATGAGCTTAAGCTTTTCGATCACCGTCTCGTCGAAAATGGCGTAGGCCTCGTTTTTGGTCTGCTTCATCAGAGCCTCGGCGCGCGAAATAACCGTGCCGCCGCGCTCGTTCATAAAGCGCTTGCCCTCATGGTTGACCAGCACCGCGTAATCGGTGATCGCCGTGAGTGAAATGCCGGTGCCGCCCAGCACATAGCACAGCGCATTGGCCTTTACCTGATCCATGTTGGTTATCTTGGCGCCTATGGCCTCGGCCATGAGGATGCCGTCGCCCGTGCAGGAGGGCGCGCCGGTCGTGGGACGGTTGAGCCAGTCGGGCGCGTACTTGGCCACGAGGTCGAGGTTGTTGGAATACCCGCCGGTGCAGATGATCGTCGCCTTGGCGGTTATGTTGTATTTGCCGTTCTTGTCTTCCACCGCCACGCCTATGGCCTTGCCATCCTTCATCAAAATCTCGGTGGCCTTGGTGTTCACGCGCGATTCGATGTTCAGCTCGGCCATACGCGCAGCCATCGCGCGGATGTTGTGCGTGCCGGGGGCGCTGCCGTCGGTGGTCTTCACGCCGAAGCTGCCCTTGTCCACGCTGCCGTACGGAACGCCGATATCGCTCAGCCAGTTGACGATTTCGCCGCTGCGATCCGCGTAGATCTTCACGGCCTCGAGGTCGCACTCGTCGGGGCGATACTTAAGCGCCTGCGCCTCGAGATACTTATAGAACGCCTCGGTGCTTTGATCGGCTTCGGTTTGGAAGCGCGAGCCGCCCGCGCGCAGGGACGTGGAGGAAAACATAGAGTCGCCGCCGCCTAAAAAGCCCTGCTTTTCAACGACCAGCACCTTTTTGCCCGCTTCCGCAGCGCGGATAGCCGCCGTCATGCCCGCGGCGCCCGCGCCCACCACCACGATGTCCACCGCGGTGTCGGCGTGTACGGTCTTTTCCTTCTCAACCGGCTGCTTTAAAAGGTTGGCGTCGCCTCCCGCCTGCACCAGCGCGTCTTCTGCCGCGCGCAGCACCGCGTAGCTCGTCAGCGTCGCGCCGGACACGGCGTCAACGTCGAGCGTTTGGTACTTTACTATTTCCGCCGGGATTTGGTTGACCGGCGCGTCCGAAAGCGTAGCCGTTTCACTGTGGCTAACCACTTTCACTTCGGTAATGCTCGAAGCGTCCACCGTGACCGAAAGCTCCAGCTTGCCGTTGCGGCCGCTCGTTTGCGCCGTATACGTGCCGGGCGTGAAGTTCAGCCCGGCGGGCTGCGCGCTGGGGGCAGCGCTGGGTGCCACCGCGCTGGGAGACTGCGCCGCCGACGGCGAAGGCGCGGGGTCGTTGGCCGGAGCGCACGCCGCCAAGGACGCGAGCATCGCCAGGCAGAGCAGCAGTGCAACAATACGTTTAGTTACCAATGTTATACCCTCCTAAAACTGTAGTATGGATAGAGAAATGAATGGGATCACTCCCTGTTAATATTGTAACGTACGTTGGGCACAGTGAAGATAAAGATAGGATAAAGATGTAACGAAGAAGCCATGACGTGAACAAATTCCAGTGAGATTTTGTGCTAATTATGTATTAATATACATTTCTTTATGGTCTAATTGCCATTATTGGATTTTTTTATAACTCGAAAGCGAGGAAGGAATGAATTTAGAATAGCGGCTGGCTGGAATGCGTGATTTGAATACTTTGGTCAAAACCAGGGTTCTTGTCTTGCGGGCTGCACACCTGCTGCATGAAACCATCAGCATGGAATTTGTTAAGCGCGAGTAGGAAAAATGCAATGAAACTTTCGGGCAAGGCCGCGCCTGTTGTAATGGCGGCGGCGATTGCCAGCACCATCGTTGTTTTCCCGTCGCCGGGATCGCCCTGGACTACCGTGATTTTTCTGAACGGGATATACGGATACCACAGCCAGCTTATCCCAGTGGCCTCGACCTCATGCATACGGATTAGTTTCAGTTCTTCTTTCTGGTCTGCCATAAAAATCTCCTTTTCTGTTTTAGTTTTCTATAGAAAAAGCCCCTCGGCGGCGACGTCTGACCGCAGAAGGGCTTGGATTATCATTATGGCAATATTTACGTTTTTATGCTATTCTATTATCGTATACACGACAGGGACAGGGGACGTTTCACCCGCTTATCCTAAGCGTGTGACCCACTCTGACACTTTCCAGCAAGCTGGCAAAGGTGTCGCGTGGGCGCTGCCGCGGGCTTTGCCGCTGTTGGTGGTGTTCGTGATGTATTTAGGCGGTGTTGTATGAGCGGTTGGCATGAAATAGTAAATGCGGAAGATATAAATACCTTGCAAAGTTTTTATGGCGGCTTTCATGATTCTTGCATTAAAGAGCTTAAATATTTAAGCGGCGCAGGAGTCAATGACAAACGAGCCATGTTTTCTGGTGAAGCAAAAGATAGGATAGTTGATGTAGTTTTTCAAAGACAAGGGCTTCCAATAACCATTGAATTACGTTTTGTAGGCATGAGAAAAATGAACATAGTTGGTTGGCAGCAGAATTATTTTTGTGACATTTCTGACTGCTATCTTGCTATACATAAAGACTTAATCCCCGGCTTGGATGATGATTTAATTGTCTGGGCCGACAATGTCGGGTTTGATCCAAAGAACGTTCTCAACAGAAAGGTATTGCAAGAGCCTGACACATCATTTATTGTAGCCGAGAAACTTTTGTGGCGTGAACTATAAAGGGGCAGAAAAGAAATATATGTCACCTGTTTGCCGATTTTCCTCTTGATATTGAACTATTGTTATCCCTTATTAACTCTGATAACGAAAATCTTCGTGATGTTGTTGTATAAGCTCTTTCACGCATTAAGGATAAGCGAATATATGCGCTTGCAACGCGCCTATTCAGTGATAAGCAGTTTGAAAAGGCCGGCTGATGATGACGCGGCGACGACCCAAAATCAACTGCTACAAAACGCACCGGAAAGCAGGCGGCCCATGATAAAGAGATTTGCTTCACGCCTATGCAAGAATCGATTCACAATGATGCTCCTTTCGATCCTTGTTACGTTCTGTGCTGCGGCCGCCATCACCAGCCACCCCATTCGCGTTACAACCTACACGGTCGATAAATTCGAGTCCTTCAATGACGCGAATGGCGTTTACGACCTGCGGAGGGCGAACATGGACGACCAAATCTGCGTGTTGCAGCACACCTCCGTATACTATCCAAACGCGTATCTGCTGCCCGATCAGATCGAGGGGGCTACGCCCGTCATCTTGGATGAAAAAAGGGGAGTCACGGCGGACTATCTGACCCAGCGGCTCACCATCCTCCTGCCGGAAGAGAGAACCTATCGCCTCAAGACGAGTGCCGCTGCCGCGAGAATCTATATCAATGGCGAGCTGTATGCGCAAAACGGCAATCCAGGCTATTCCTGGAGGGATACCGAGACGCGGGAGCGGGTGATCGACTGCTACATTACACCGGTTGACGGCAAGATCGAGGTCGTGGCGCACACCGCGGTATTCAATCTTTGGGACGACCGGGCGGGGCTGCTCCCCTTCTGGGTCAGTCATCCCGAAACCGTGTACCCATACCCCTGGGAAGAGAACAAGGTGACGTACCTGGTTATTGGCGCGCTGTTTGGCGCTTCCGTCCTGCTGTTGCTCATGTTCATCGCCCGCCCGAAAGCGAAGCAAAATCTCTGGTTCTGTCTTGCGTGCCTTGCCATTGGCCTACGCTACGGCGGAGTCGGGCAATTCGACGAGCTAGCGGAGGTTTTTCCATTTATCAGCGGCAATCTGTCGTTTGCTTTCGAATGCATGGGCTTTCCGCTAATGACCGGGTTTCTGGTGCTGTACTTGAACGACGTCTATCCGAACGTATTCCAAGGCTTCATGAAATATGCCATCGCCGGTATTTCCTTCATCTATGCAGCGCTGATCGCGTGCATCGATCCGCGCATCCACACGTGGTTGATGCAGTATTATCAGGTTGTGATGTTCGTCGCCGTGGTTTGGGTCTCGTATTGCCTAATCCGCAAGCTCCGGAACCCCACGCCGGAGCAGTATGTCTCGCTTTACGGGCTGATCCTCTTTGTATTGGCCGCCCTTTATTACATGCTGCGTTACAACAACTTCGATAGCCTCTGGGGTCTTCCGGGGATCGACACGACTGAACCTGCCATGATCGTGCTGGTGCTCGCCCAGATGCTCAGCCTTTTTATCGGCAACCATAGAGCCGCCGATAGCGCAAGGGAGGCTGAGCGGCTCAAAGCTCTTGAGGTTACTCAGCTCGAGCGGATCAACCAGTTGAAAACCGAGTTTTTGGCGAATATCGCCCATGAGCTGAAAACGCCGCTGACCGTTATTTCCGGCTATGCGCAGGAGAGCGGAAAGGCCGCGCACGGCGATCTAAAAATGGAGCGCAGCATGAAGCTGATTTCATCCGAGGCCGAGCGCCTGGGGCTGATGGTTTCGCAGATTCTCGACGCGAGCCGTGTCGACGAGGGGCGCATGAGCTTCGATATCCGGCCATGCTCCCTTACGGGCATCGTGCAGGACACGATCTCCACCTTCTACCCCGTATTTTCCAAAGGAAACAACAGGCTGACGCTGGCAAGAGATTGCGCAAATCCGACTGTGCTTTGCGACCCCTCCCGCGTTACACAGGTTTTGGTCAATCTGATAGCAAACGCGGCACGGCACACCCGTGACGGCAAAATCGAAATCGCCTTATCCGAGAAGGACGGCTTTGCGGAAGTATCCGTCGCCGACACGGGGGCCGGTATTCCACCCGCACGCATGGCGATGCTGTTCGAGCGCTATCAAACACAAACGGATAAAAATGGGCGGAAAGGAAACCGTGAAACCGGCACGGGACTCGGCCTGTATATCTCGAAGCACATCATCGAAGCACAGGGCGGAACCATTTGGATCGAAAGCGAATTGGGTAAGGGCACGACCGTGCGGTTTACGCTGCCCGTCAAAAGCTGACTTTTTGAAAACGGTATTTTCTATCGGGGGTGAGGCTTAGTTCGAACGCGCTTGCGTCGTCGAGCCGGAGCTTCTGCCGAATATTTGAAATGTGCATCTTGACCGTGTTCACAGGCGTTCCCGCGGTGTTGCCCCATACGATTTGATACAATTCTTCGGGAGCAAATGCCCGGCCTGCGTTGCCCGCCAGAAACGCGAGCAGATGAAGCTCCTTCGGAGACAGCGGCAACTCCGCGCCCGAAAGCGTCGCGCGGCCAAGCTGCAAATCGATGTAGAGCGGCGGCAGCTCAATGCGCCCGAAGGAATCGGAGCGGCGCAGCATGGTCATCACCCTGGCGCAGAGCACGTCCAGGCTGTACGGCTTCGTGATATAATCGTCGCCGCCGCTGGTCAGCCCCTTGATCTCGTCGCTTTCCGCATCCAGGCAAGTCAAGTAGATGATCGGCGCGGTGGTGATTCCGCGCATTTCCGCGCAAAAATCAAAACCCGAGCCGTCGGGCAGCTGCACATCCAAGATAAACAGGTCGGGTGGCTGTTCATAGACGATCGCTCTCGCTGCGGCGAGCGTCTCCGCCGTCAGGACCTCAAAGCCCTGTGCTCTCAAATGCCTTGTGTTAAGAGATAAAATGTCTGTCTCGTCTTCGATCAGCAGAATGCGTGCCTGCTTCAAAAGCCCATCCGCCCTTCGCTTGTGTACTTACTCATGTAAATCTCATTTATTTTATCATAGTTTTGTTTTCACTCCAATACAAAACATCGGTATAGGTTTCTATACAATCTCCATAACCACTGCCCTTTGCTGTAGTATGAAAGCATCAACTTCCATAGCGAGGCATATGATGCGTATTGTTCGCGTAGGTGCTCTGGACTCGAATATGATCGATGTGGAGCTTAGTAACGGCAACATACTGCTCCTGAATATGAGCTTGCTCAAAGATCATTCGGATTTTCGCGCCCTATT
>JAVBPK010000137.1:0-13597 GCA_031549625.1 Eubacteriales bacterium | reverse complement strand
TTCTCGCTGCTTTCCAGTATCTTTCTTTTGTAGTAGCTTTGTTTTCACAGATTCAGTTTACTACAAAAAACGAGCCTTGACTCCTGTCTTGGCTCGCTTTTTTTCATTTTTTGGCCTGCTTACTGCTACAGCCCCTTTTTTGTGTTGAAAAGCAGACCCTGCGCGTATATATGCTTACCACGCAAATCTTACATATATCGCGGCTGTTGTTCTACAAATTTTACACAATGCGTATGCTATACTGTGCCCACTTATGTGCCAAAAGCGTAGCGGGAAGGCGGCAGAGGGTGCGGGCATGCGCGTTTCAATAGAAATCTTTTTATTCGATAACTGGCTGATGAATGTCGTTGTGCTGTGCTGCGCCGCCGCACTGAGCGGCCTGCGGCTGCGGCCGGCGCTGGCCGGTGTATTGGCGCTGTGCGGTGGAATATACGCTATGCTGGCAATGGGGGTATGGCAGGTCTTGCTGCTTGCGCCGGCGCGCTTTTTATTTGCGGGTGTGATGGCGCTGGGGCTGCGTTTTGGCGGATGGCGCGGGTATTTGCGTGCGCTTTTGTCGGTGCTGGCGTGTGCGTTTTTGCTGGGGGGCCTGCTTCTGGCGTTGCCAAGCCTGGGATTGAAAAACAGCGTGGCAATGGAAAATGGCGTGATGATAGGCACGGTAGGATTGCGCGCCGTGTTGGTATGCCTGGGAGTAAGTGCGCTCTTGCCGCGCTTTTTGCGCCGGCTTCGCGCTGCTGCGCGCGTAGATGAGCACCACATCCGGCTGCGCGTGACGATGGCGGGCAAATGCTTTGAGGTGCTGGCTATTTTGGATACGGGTAATTTGTTGAGAGAGCCGGTAACGGGCCTGCCCGTGGTACTGATAAACAACTGTCCCGAAACAAAGGAAAAACTTCCGGTGCAATTTTCAAGCGTGGGCGGAGCGGGAGAATTATTATGCGGGCATGTGGAAAGCGCGCAAATTAAGCTGAAAAGCGGTTGGCATGAAGTGGATATCATGGTAGCGCGGGCGCCGCAGCAGGTGCGTGGCGCGCAGGCGATTATGGGAATAGCGGCTTTGCCGCCGGAATCAGCGGAAGAACATATAAAATGGTGCTTTTCGCTGGCAAAACAAAGATTGCTGCCGTATAAAAGCGGCAAGAGTTAACAAAAGGGGGAACAAATGCGTGCATAGGTTGATTGCGTGGATAAGCAGGTTGTTGTTTAAGAGGCCGCGCGGCGTTTGGTATGTGCATTCGGGAGAGACGCTGCCGCCGCCGCTTTCGCTGGAGGAAGAGCAGCAATGGATTGAAAAGCTGGCGGGCGGGGATCAAACAGCGCCGCATATCCTGATAGAACACAACCTGCGGTTGGTAGTATATATCGCGCGTAAGTTTGAAAACACGGGCGTTTGTATAGAAGACCTGATATCCATTGGCACAATCGGTTTGATAAAAGCCGTAAACACGTTTGATCCGGAAAAAAAGATCAAACTGGCCACATATGCGTCACGGTGCATAGAAAACGAAATACTCATGCACCTGAGAAGAACATGCCGCCTGAAAATGGAAGTATCGCTGGATGAGCCGCTCAACATCGATTGGGACGGCAACGAGCTCTTGCTTTCCGACATACTTGGCACAGAAGGGGATTTGATCGGCCGGGGCATAGAAGACGAAGTGGATAAAGAGCTTTTAATCGCCGCCATGAACAAATTATCACCGCGCGAACAAACCATCGTCCAGCTGCGTTTTGGCATAAACAGAGAGCAGGAATGCACGCAAAAGCAGGTGGCCGATCAGCTGGGAATCTCCCAGAGCTATATTTCCCGCTTGGAAAAGCGAATAATCAAGCGCCTGCGCAAAGAAATAGCGCGCATGGAATAAACGCATGTTGCGCGTGTGTGCCATACGGAGGGGCAAGGCCGATACGGCTATGCCGTGTTTGTCATGCCTCTCGGCCGGGCACGCGTCACACATATTTCTGCATATGTTTTAGCGCATTTTTTTCCAGCCGTGAAACCTGAGCTTGGGATATGCCGATTTCTTTTGAAACTTCCATTTGTGTTTTTCCTTCAAAAAAACGCATTTGCAGTATTCGCTGTTCCCGTGTGCTGAGGTTATCGATGCCTTGCGAAAGGGCGATATTGTCAAGCCACATACTGTCTGAAACCTTGGCGTCACCGATTTGGTCCATTACGAAGATGGCGTCGCCGTCGTCATGGTAAATGGGCTCATACAGTGAAACGGGATCTTGTATCGCGTCCAAGGCAAATACCACGTTTTCTTCGGGAATTTCTAATGCTTTGGCAATCTCGCTGATCGTGGGCTCGCGTCCCAATTGATCCATTAGGCCGGTGCGCGCCTGTAAGGCCTTGTACGCGGTATCGCGCATGGAACGGCTAACGCGGATGGTATTGTTGTCGCGCAGATGGCGGCGCACCTCGCCGATAATCATGGGTACGGCATACGTGGAAAACTTCACGTCATGCGATAAATCAAAATTATCCAGTGCCTTTATCAGGCCTACGCAACCAACTTGAAAAAGGTCGTCCATCTGTTCACCGCGGTTGACAAAGCGCTGTATCACGCTGAGAACAAGGCGAAGATTGCTGCGCAAAAATTCATCGCGCGCCAGCGCGTCGCCGCCTTTTACCTGCAAAATAAGGGAGCGCATCTGCTTTTGGTTCAACACAGGCAGTTTGGATGTATCCACGCCGCATATTTCAACCTTATTGAGCGCCATAACAGATGATCCCCCTACATTCGCTATTATTTTTGCCTTGGTATCGTTTATGATTGCCTTGGAATTTCTTTTTATCCGGCCTTGACAGCGCCTCACATTTGTGATAGCAAACGAAAAAACGCCTAAATAGGGGCGTTTCAAAAAGTGAAATAAAAAAGTTAATTTATGGGAAAATTTTAGCGGCACCGCAAACAGGCTAAAAGGGGCAAGATGCCGGAGTTGCGGCGCACGCGGTTTATTTTTCCATGTTCGCGCATACGTTTTACTATGCGAAGAGGGGAATGGAATATGGCGGCGAAAAAAAGACAGAGAAAAAAGGGAAAGAAAAGGCAGCTGATACGTTTGCCGGGCTGGAAACGTAAAGTGTTTACAGCGCTTGATTTACCGGAAGAAACCGTGCCGACCGTACAAAAGATCACGCTTGTGAGCAAGCACGATATGCTGGTTGAAAATCACAAAGGCGTGTTGAAATACGATATAAACGAGGTGCGGCTGCAAACGCATGAGGGCATCGTGCTAGTGGCGGGCAAAAAACTGGAACTTTTGCAAATGACGGAAAGCCGGGCGTATATTCGCGGAGAAATAGCGGGAATACGGTTTGAGGAATAGGCGGAGAAAGGCATTCCGCATAGAGTATTTCTATACCGCCGGTGCTTCATATTGCTGCGTCTTAAGAAAGAATTCTCCGGCGCGTATGACAGGATGAAAGGAGGTGGACGCTGTTCCAATGTGGAATTCCATCAAAGGATATGTTATGATACGCTTACATGGCGTGTCTTTGGAGCGCATGCTGAATCGCATGCTGCAAGATGATATTCCCGTCTGGAATGTGCGCCGGGAGAGCGGCGTGAGCATGACGGCGGAATTGCGCGCAAAGGATTTTATGCGCCTGCGCAAGCTTCAAAAAGGCCTGCGCTGCCGCATACATATCATGGAACGGCATGGCATGCCGTTTTTGCTGGCAAGGGCACGGTTTAGAAAGGTTTTGGTTGCGGGCGTTCTGCTGGGCGCAGGATTGTTGGCGTTTGCGCAAACACGTGTGTGGTTTGTCCGCATGGAGGGCTTGTCCGATATACCGTCCGCCCGCATAGCCGAGGCGCTGCAAAAAGAAGGCGTCAAGCGGTTCATGCCGCGCAAGGCAGTAGAGACCATGGCGCTGGCCGAGGCGCTGCGCACGTATGACAAACGCATTGCATGGGCGGGTGTGCGCATGGAAGGCGTGGCGCTGTGTGTGCAGTTGGTGGAAGCGGATGTGCCGCCGGAAAGGCCGGATAAAAGCAAGCCCGCAAACATAGTAGCGGCAAAGGACGGCGTTGTAGAACGCGTCACGGCGTTTTCCGGCAAAGCGGCGGTTTTGCCCGGGGCAGTGGTGCGAAAAGGGGAACTGCTCATACGCGGCGATATCACGCGCGAGGGCGCGGCAGAGCAGTTGTTGGTATATGCCGAAGGTGAAGTGCTTGCCGAAGTCACCTACATCGCCCAAAACAGGCAAACAGGCACGCAAAAGGTGTGGGGCCGCAGTGGCAAATCGGAACCGTATACCGCGCTGTATGTGGCGGGGTATCCGGTATACCGCGCAAAGAGCAGATTCGCGCGCAGCGAAATGGTGACGGATTCCGCCGCGCTGGTGAAGGGCCTTGTACTGCCTGTGCGGCTGGAGCGGGGAAAATATTGCGAGCTGGAAGAGCTGCAGCAGCCGGCGGACAAAGAAGAAGCATTGGCGGAAGCGCTGTTTCAGGCGGAGCTGGATGCGCTATGGCAGGTACCGCAGGAAGCGCAAATAATAAAAAAGCAAAGCGCGGCGGAATGGAGTTTAGATGGCAGCGTAACGGCTACGGTCTGGGTTTCCGTATTAGAGCAAATAGGCGTGATGGCTCCGATTTCTGGATAAACCGATAAGGAAATTGCACAAGAAAGGCAGAAAGCAACAGTTGGAAGAATTGATATTCGCCGAGGAAACGATGGCGCAGGAAAGCGCGGTTAAAAAAGCGGAAGCTTTTTTGCCTATCCAGTCTATGGACGAGCAGATGCGGCTTTTTGGCGCATTCGATGAAAATTTGGAAATTTTGCAAATGGAAACGGGCGCGCATATTGGCGTGCGCGACGAATGCATCCGTGTGGAAGGCGAGGAGCAGGCGGTGTCGCTTTGCGCCACGGTGCTGGAAAAGCTGCTCGATATGCTGCGCAAGGGCGAACAAATCAACAGAAGCCGTATACGCTACGCGGTGGATCTCGCAAAAGAGGGCAACGCCGACCTAATCGAACAAATTATGGGCGACGTAGTGGCCATTACAAACAAGGGGCGCCAGATTAAATGCAAAACGTTGGGGCAAAAGAAATACGTCCAGGCGTTAAAGGAGAGCGACCTTGTGTTTGGTGTGGGCCCGGCGGGCACAGGAAAGACATATCTGGCCGTAGCCATGGCGGTTTTGGCCTTCAAAAACAAAGAAGTGGATCGCATCATTCTCACACGGCCGGCCGTGGAAGCGGGCGAAAAATTAGGTTTTTTGCCCGGGGATTTGCAAAACAAGGTTGACCCATATTTGCGTCCATTGTATGATGCTCTTAACGACTTCCTTGGCAACGAAACCTATCGCAGCCTTACGGAGAGGGGCGCGATTGAGGTTGCGCCGTTGGCGTATATGCGCGGTAGAACGTTAAATAGCGCATACATCATTCTCGACGAAGCACAAAATTGCACCATAGAGCAAATGAAAATGTTCCTCACCCGCTTTGGGGAAGGTTCGCGCGTAGTGGTAACCGGCGATATCACCCAAATTGACTTGCCGCAAGAGCGCAGGAGCGGGCTGGTGCATGCGTTGGGCATATTGGAAGATGTGCCGGGCATCAAACAGATCTTCCTGACTCACAAGGATGTGGTGCGCCACGATTTGGTGCAGCGCATCATCCGCGCCTACGAGAAACAGAAACGGTAGAGTTGTCAAGCCCATAAAGGAGCGTTAAAGGAGCGGTGGATGGCGAAACGAAAGGAAAACAAAGAGCGCATCGGTGTTTTGCCGGTGCTCATTGTAGTGGTGGCGTTTGCCATCTGTTACCTTGTGGCATTTTCGGTGCTCACGCCCAAACGGTACAACGTGGCCGTGGGCGGAATGGCCTCCCAAACAATCACTTCTCCGCGTACAATTGAAAACACAACGGCGACGGAAGCGCTGCGCAATGCGGCACGCAAAGAAACGCCGCCGATCTATAAACTGGATGACGCTCTCATAGAAAAGCACATTACCGACGCTACAAATTTCTTTAAGAATATCACAGAATATCGTTCCGACGCGGAAGGCTTGCGTCAGGTGCGGGCGGCGGGATTAGGGCTGCCGCTGCAGGGCGAACTCCGGTTGGACGAATGGAAACTGCTCATAAGCGGGACCGAACAGCGCGAATTATTAAAGCGGTTTGCAATAGAGCTGACGCCTGAGGAAGGCTGGGCGCTAATGCAAGCGGAAGATGGCGCTGTTTTGCGTTTGCAGGATGCGATTTTACCGAAACTCACCACGTCGCTGCAAGCGGGCCTGGAGGAAACGGCGCGCCCCGCGCGGCTGGCGGCCTATGTGCAGGAATTAAACGCCACCAGCCTGCCAAATCCGTTAAAAACGATAGGCGAAAAGGCGCTGTCGGCGTTTTTGCTGCCTACGTTTGTGCTGGACGAGCGTGCCACAAGCGAGGCGCGCGATGTGGCGGCGGCACAGGTGGAGGCGGTCGAAATCAAACGCGGGGATGTTATCATAAAAGAAGGCGCCGTCGTCACGGAAGAAGAATACGATATTCTGCGTATGTTGGAACTTGTGCGTTCAGAAAGGGCGGATACGCAGGCGGGGATAGGCATCGCATTGTATTTGCTCTGTGTGTTCGGTGTGTTTACCGCCTACATGATTATTTACGAGCGCAGCGTATTTGTAAACACGAAAACGATGCTTATTATCACCGTGACGATCGCGCTCACAATGGCGACCACGCTGGCGTTTTCCGCCATCAATGGCCGCGTAGCACCCTGCCTCATCGGCGTCATGCTTGTTACGCTGCTGGTGGGGGCGCGGGCGGCGATTGCTGTAAACGCGCTGCTTGCGCTGTGTGTGGCGGTTCTGGCAGGCGGGCGTGGCGCGGGTATGATGGGTTACGAATCCACGGTCATGGTTGCCGCCATGTTGGTAGGCGGCCAGGTGGCGGTATTTCTGCTGCGCGACAATCAAAAGCGCGGCACAATCATTGCCGCGGGGCTTGTGGCGGGGCTGGCGTCTACACTGGTAATCGTCGCGGCACAGGTCATGACAGCGCGTACGCTGCTGCCCACATTGGTGACGGCGGCATGGGCGGTTGGCTGCAATGCGGTGTGCGCCGTGCTGGTGGTGGGCACGATGTCGCTGTGGGAAAACATATTCGATATCGCCACAAGCGCCAGGTTAAACGAACTCAGCAACACAAACAACGCCTTGCTCAGGCAGCTTATGACAGAAGCGCCGGGCACATATCATCATTCTATGATGACGGCGGTGCTGGCGGAAAACGCGGCCGAAGAAGTGGGAGCCGACCCGCTGCTTTGCAGGGTGGGCGCGTATTATCATGACGTCGGTAAACTGAGAAGGCCGATCTATTTCAAAGAAAACCAAAAGGCAAGCGAAAATATTCACGATACGCTCCCGGCGGCGGAAAGCGCAAATATCATCATTGCCCACCTAAAAGATGGCGTCGTGTTGCTGAATAAGCATAAACTGCCGTCCGCCGTGGTGCAGATAGCCTATGAACACCATGGCACCACGCTGGTCGCGTATTTTTATCACAAGGCCACGCAGGAAGGCGGCGGCAAAGCGCTGCAGCAAAAGAATTACCGATACCCGGGCGCGCGGCCGAGCACAAAGGAAAGCGCCATCGTGCATTTAGCCGACAGCTGTGAAGCGGCGGTGCGCTCTATCGAAAATCCCACGCGCGAAGACGTGGAAATGATCGTGGACAAAATCATAAAGGGTAAGCTGGAGGATGGTCAGTTGGCCATTGCTCCGTTGGATTTGCGCGATCTGACATTGATCCAGCAAAGCTTTTTGCGTTCGTTCGCTGCCATCATGCATGAACGCATCGCCTATCCGGATCAAAAAAAGATGCCGGAGGGCAGAGCATGATCGGGGTGTACGACGAAACGCAGTGCCTGGAGAGCGAGCAGGAGGCGGTCATCCTTCAAGCGGCGGAAGCGGCTTTTGCGGCTTGCGGCAAGCGGGGCAGCGCCGATATATTTATAGTGGATGAAGACGAGATTCGCACGGCGAACAGAGAACATAGAAATAGAGATAGTGGTACGGATGTGCTTAGTTTTCCTGCCATGCCTGCGGGGGAGGCGCCCGCGGATGGGTATTGGGGCGACATCGTGTTGTGTTTAAGCCGCGCGCGGGCGCAGGCGGAAGAATACGGGCACACGCTTCAAAGAGAATTGGCCTTTTTGACAGCACATGGTCTGCTCCATTTATTGGGATACGACCATGAGCGTGAAGAAGAAGAAATGCATATGCGGAAATTACAAACCTTGATACTCGAAAGGATGAATTTAAAATGAGGCGAACCATTCACGATCTCGAAATAAAAAACATGCTGCGCTTGGCAAACGATGCGATGGACAGGGCATATGCGCCGTATTCGCAACAGCGCGTGGGCGCTTGTATAAAAGGGGCGTCCGGCGCGTATTACTTGGGCTGCAATATCGAAAATTCGTCCTACGCTGCCACAGAGTGCGCCGAACGGCTGGCCATATTCAAAGGAATAACCGAAGCGGAACGCTCGTTTGAGGCGATGTCCATCGTATCCAGCAGTGCGCAAATCACCATACCTTGCGGCATATGCAGGCAGGTGTTTGCGGAATTATGCGATCCGGATATGCCCGTCATCTGCGCAAACAGAAACGGTAAATACCAGATCCATTATGTGGGCGATCTGATACCGCTGGCGTTTCGTGTGGGGGACAAGCAGTGACGGAAACGCAGAAGAGCTACAAAAGCGGATTTGTCTCGATCATAGGCTGCCCAAACGTAGGAAAATCTACGTTGTTAAACAAATTGATCGGCCAAAAAGTAGCCATCGTATCGCCGCGCGCGCAAACGACGCGCAACCGCATTCAGGGCGTGCTGTCCGGCGCAGGATACCAAATCGTATTTTTGGATACGCCGGGCGCGGCTGCGCCGCGCAACCGTCTGGGTGAATATATGCAAAAAGTGGCGGACGGCGCAATGGACGAGGTAGAGGCCATCCTGCTCGTAATCGATCCGGTAAACGGCTTGCGCGAACGGGATGACGCTTTGTTAGAAAAAGTACGCCGCGCAAAGGCGCCTGTCATAGGGCTGGTCAACAAAGCGGATATCGCGGAAGAGGGCCAGCTTGCTGCGGCGCGAACATATTTGGAACAGGCGCGCGTGTGCCGGCATATCGCTGAAATAAGCGCGGCTACGGGCGAAGGGCTTGACGCGTTGTTGGATATTTTAAAGCAATATTTACAGGAGGGCCCGCAATATTTCCCCGAGGACATGGTGACGGATCAACCGGAGCGCGTGCTTTGCGCGGAATTTATCCGAGAAAAAGCGCTGCTGTTTTTGCGTGAAGAGGTACCGCATGGCCTGGGCGTAGATATTGACAAAATGGCGCTGCGTGAACAGCAAAGCGAAACGGACAAGCCGCTCATGGATATCATGGCGACCATATATTGTGAGCGCGAAGGCCATAAAGGCATCATCATCGGCAAAGCGGGCACCACGCTCAAACAAATCGGCATGGAAGCGCGCAAAGAAATAGAATGGATGCTTGGGGTAAAAGTGAATTTGCAATTGTACGTAAAAGTGCGTGAAAACTGGAGAAACAGCCAGTTCGCGCTTAGAGAATTGGGTTACGAATAGCTCAATTGGCGATGATGCTCGTATTTTCCAGTCATGTTTGACTCGTTTTTGGCACAGGCTAAAACCAAATCCAGACGAGGAGAAAAACAATGAACGAGTATAGCGACAAGCAAAAAGCCTGGCAAAACTTCTCTGAGACAGGCCTCGTAGGCGCGTATCTTGTCTATTGCGCCATGAAAGAAAAACAAAACCAGCCATAGCCGGAAGGAGAGTGTCCCCGCGCTAGGCAAGGGAAAGCCACGCAGGGAAAGTTGGGGAGGCAATGGGATATGTCAAAGTAACGGGCATCGTCACCCGCTACGTCAACTATAAAGATTATGACCGGATCATAAGCATATTCACGAGAGAAAGCGGGCGGATAGATGCCAAGGCAAGAGGCTGCAGGCGGCCCAAAAGTCCGCTTCTGCCGTGCGCGCAGCCCTTTGTTTATGGCGAATTTCAATTGTTTGCGGGCAAGGAACATTACACGGTAGACCAATGCGATATCAAAGAAAGCTTCTATCCTCTGCGGGAAGATATGGACAAGCTGGCGGCGGCAAGCGCAATGGTAGCTGTGACGCAGGCGGTTGTGCAGCAGGACGAGGCAAATGAGCCGCTGTTTTATACGCTGTATCACGCGCTGAGTTTCCTGTGTTATGGGGGAGGAGAGCCGCTCGATGTCGCTATTTGCTTCTTTGTGAAGCTGCTGCGGGAGGCGGGTGTTTGCCCTTCCATTACGGCTTGCGCGGCATGTGGGGCGGATGTGCGGGGCGCAAAGAACATATTTTTTTCCGCGCGGGCGGGGGGCGCGCTGTGTGGAGATTGCGCGGGGGGCGCGCGGGCTGTGCGGCATATTTCACTGGAGGCGATGCGGCGCATGCTGCTGCTGGATGATGAAGACATCTGGAAGGTAAAGCTTCCGGCGCCGGTGCGGGCGGAGCTGATCCAGTTGCTGAAGGACTATGTGGAGTACACGCTGGACAGGCCGATCACCGCGCTGCAGGCTTTGCGTGCATAAAATGGCGGGAGATTGCCCGCAAAAGTATATTTTCAAGGAAAAAGCCTGAAAGGTTGCCTTACGGAAACGTTTGAGTTATAATAATTGAGTCAAAAAGAAGCAATTGCCTTGCGGCATTTACATATTTTAACACTTAAAAAGTAAATAGGAGGAAATTATGAGTCACAAATACGTATACCTTTTTAATGAAGGAAATGCGGAGATGAAAAATCTGCTGGGGGGCAAAGGCGCTAATTTGGCGGAAATGACAGGTTTGGGCTTGCCCGTACCGTTTGGTTTTACAGTAACGACCGAAGCATGCACGCAGTTCTATAAAGACGGCAAACACATCAACGACGATATCAAAGCACAAATATTCAAAGCAGTAGAAGCTATAGAAAAAGTAGCCGGTAAAAAGCTGGGCGATCCAAAGGATCCGTTTTTGGTTTCCGTACGTTCCGGCGCGCGCGCGTCCATGCCGGGCATGATGGATACCATCCTCAATCTGGGCCTCAACGACGAAACAGTAGAAGGGCTGGCCAAGCTTACAAACAACGAACGTTTTGCGTACGACAGCTACAGGCGCTTCATTCAAATGTTTGCCGATGTCGTTATGGAAGTTGAAAAAGCGAAGTTCGACGAAATTTTTGATTCGGTCAAAAAAGCAAATAAATGCAAACTCGATACCGACCTGAACGCGGAACAGCTCAAAGAAATTGTTGCGCAGTACAAAGTGCTATATCGCAGCGAAAAGGGTCATGCATTCCCGCAAGATCCAAAAGAGCAGCTCATCCAGTCGGCCAGGGCCGTGTTCCGCAGCTGGGACAACCCTCGCGCCATTGTGTATCGCCGCATGAACGACATTCCCTCCGATTGGGGCACGGCGGTAAACGTGCAGGCCATGGTGTTCGGCAACATGGGTGATGACAGCGGCACGGGCGTTGCGTTCACGCGTAACCCCTCCACGGGCGAAAACAAGCTGTATGGCGAGTTTCTGCTCAATGCGCAGGGTGAAGATGTTGTGGCGGGTATCCGTACGCCATCCCCCATCGACGAATTGAGAAAAATTCTTCCGGATGTATATAAGCAGTTCACCAAGATTGCGGAAACGCTGGAAAAACATTATCGCGACATGCAGGATATGGAATTCACCATCGAACGCGGCAAACTTTTCATGCTGCAGACTCGTAACGGTAAGCGAACAGCGGCGTCCGCGCTGCAAATCGCGGTAGACCTCGTGCGCGAAAACATGATTACAAAAGAAGAAGCCATACTCAAGATCGACCCGAAGTCGCTCGATTCTTTGCTGCATCCCACGTTTGAACCGAAGGGGCTTAAAAAGGCCGTGCCGGTTGCGCATGGTTTGCCGGCATCCCCGGGCGCCGCGTGCGGCCGCGTATATTTCACGGCGGTGGACGCGACAGAAGCCAACAAGCGCGGCGAAAAGGTCATTCTCGTTCGCGAAGAGACTTCTCCAGAAGATATCGAGGGCATGTACGCTTCCGAAGGTATCCTTACGGCGCGCGGCGGCATGACCTCGCACGCGGCAGTGGTAGCGCGCGGCATGGGTACTTGCTGCGTAGCCGGTTGCTCCGAGATTATGGTTCTCGAAAGAAGCCGCAGCTTTTCCACGGCAAGCGGCAGCGTATTCAATGAAGGCGACTGGATTTCGCTGGATGGTTCCACGGGCAATGTATACGGCGAAAAGCTGGACACGGTCGAAGCAGGGGTATCCGGCAATTTTGCGACAATCATGACTTGGGCAGATCGTATGCGCACGCTGAAAGTGCGCACAAACGCGGATACGCCGTATGACGCCGCGCAAGCTGTCAAATTCGGCGCGCAGGGCATCGGCCTGTGCCGCACAGAGCATATGTTCTTCGGGGAAGGCCGCATTTCCGCCGTGCGCGAAATGATCGTCAGCAAGGACGAAGCCAGCAGGCGCCGCGCCCTCAACAAACTGCTGCCCATGCAGCGCAGTGATTTCAAGGGCATCTACAAGGCGATGGGTGAATACCCGGTTACCATTCGCTTCCTGGATCCACCGCTGCATGAGTTCCTGCCCGCCGAGGATGAAGATATCAAGGCATTGGCGAAGCAGATGAGCATCTCCTTTGAAGAATTAAAGTTGACAGTGGCAACCCTGCACGAGTTTAACCCCATGCTGGGGCATCGTGGTTGCCGTTTGGCCATCACATTCCCCGAAATCGCGGAAATGCAAACGCGCGCCGTTATTGAAGCGGCCATCGAAGTGCGCCAGGAAACAGGCGTTGCCATCACGCCTGAGATCATGATCCCCTTGGTTGGCGACGCGAAAGAATTGGAATTCATCAAAGAAGTTGTAGACCGTACAGCGCGTGAGGTCATGGACGAACGCGGCATGCCCATCGCGTACATGGTCGGCACAATGATCGAAGTGCCGCGCGCGGCGCTAGTGGCGGATGAAATAGCAAAAAGTGCGGAATTCTTCTCGTTTGGCACCAACGATCTTTCCCAGATGACGTTTGGCTTCAGCCGCGACGACGCGGGCAAGTTCCTGGATGACTACTACAAAAAGAAGATATTCGAAAGCGATCCGTTCGCGCGTGTAGACCAGGTCGGCGTAGGCCGCCTCATGCAAATAGCCTGCGAGCTGGGCAAAAAGGCAAGGCCCAACATCAAACTGGGCATTTGCGGGGAGCATGGCGGCGACCCGTCCAGCATCGAGTTCTGCCACCAGCTGGGTCTGAATTATGTTTCCTGCTCGCCGTTCCGCGTGCCGATCGCACGTCTGGCGGCTGCACAGGCAAAGATAAAAGAAGACCAGGCAAAATAACAAAACGGATACAGACATCATCCCCCTTAACAAAAACAAAAGGGCGGCCCGTTCGTGAACTGAACCCAATAAAGTGGACAAAAAGAAAAAGGCCTCCTATCGTAAGAGAAAAGCGATAGGAGGTTTTCATATGGGAAAGCATTATGGGCAGGCGATACTGCCAACGGTACTTAAAATGCGAGAAGAAGGTTATCT
>JAVBPK010000036.1:0-27120 GCA_031549625.1 Eubacteriales bacterium | reverse complement strand
TTCTCGCTGCTTTCCAGTATCTTTCTTTTGTAGTAGCTTTGTTTTCACAGATTCAGTTTACTACAAAAAACGAGCCTTGACTCCTGTCTTGGCTCGCTTTTTTTCATTTTTTGGCCTGCTTACTGCTACAGCCCCTTTTTTTATATAATCGCGTAACGCTTAACAAAAAGGCCCGGCGCAATAGAACGTATTGCTCCGGGCGAATATTTGCCGGAATGGGCGCGCGGGAAGGGTGCGCGGAAACCGGCGGTATTTGCAATTGTAAACCGGCAGCTTCCGCTGCCCCGCATACCAAAAGCCGTATGCAAAGGCTTTCTCCGCGTGCGCCTAGCTGTATTTATCCTATCATGAACGTTTTGCAGGGTCAAGCGGTTTTCGACAAAAAACCCCATATAGTGTATATTTTCCAACAGCGATACCCTATATGATGTAAAATTTGTTAATTTTGCCGTTATAAAAACCAGCCTGTTTTTGAACGCGCCCCCTGTGATGATGCAAGAAATAGGGGGTGATGGACTGCTCCATCACCCCCCCAAGCAACAGCCTCGCCGCTACAGGCTTCCGGCGAAATCTTTCTGAAAGCGCTCTGTGAGCGCTTCCTGCCAATCGCTCACGGCCTCCAGCCTCCCAAAGAAGAAGCGCAAGGAGCTTGGTTCTTCCACAAAGCGCAGGCCACCGATCAGCTCCCTATTTGCGTGCAGCCAGGCAATGCGGTCTATGGCGTAGTTGATTTGCGAAAGCGTGAATACGCGCCGCGGCATCGCCAGGCGCAGCAGCTCCATATCCGAAAGCCGCTCGCTGCCATCCTCCTCGCGCTGTTCGCTCATCGTGCCGCGTTCCATACCGCGAATGCCGCTCGCGATGTATACCGCGGCGGCCAACGCGCCGGCAGGGTACCTTTGCGGCGCGATATGCGGCACAAACATTGCCGCATTCAGGTGACAGCCCAATCCGCCTGCCGGCGTCACCACCGGCACGCCGCGCTTCATAAGCTCGCGGCACATGTAGGCGATGAATTCCGGCCCCTGCGCGATCACTGCCTCTTCCATGGTTTCCTGCAGGCCCACGGCAATGGCTTCCATTTCCCGCACGCTCATGCCGCCGTATGTGAGAAAGCCCTCGAACATCGTAATGAATTCTTTCATCTCATCAAAGCGCGCTTTGTCATGCATGCAAATGCCGCCGCCGCGCGCAAATCCGAGTTTCCTTGCGGAAAAGTAGATAATGTCCACCTCTGCGGCCAGTTTCCTTGTAATTTCTCGCGTTGTCATATTCCGGCAGGCCGTCTCGCGCGTTTTGATGAAGTAGAGATTGTCCTGCCACAAGCTCGCGTCCAGCACCGTGCGGATGCCATTCTCGCGGGCTATCCGGCACACGGCCAGCGCGTTTTCCAGCGAAAAAGGCTGCCCGCCAATCAGGTTTGTTCCGGCCTCCAGGCGAATAAACGGGATATTTGCCGCGCCTTTTTGCGCGATCACCGCCCGAAGCGCATCCAGATCAAAATTGCCTTTAAAGGGATCTTCGCTTTCCGCTTGCAGGCTTTCCGCTTTCACAAGCTCCACTATCGCGCCGCCCATGCGCGTGATATGCGCCTTTACGGTTGTAAAATGGTAATTCATAGGGATGAGATCCCCCGGCTTCACATATACCTGCGCGAGTATATGTTCACATGCGCGCCCCTGGTGCGCCGGAAGAAAATATTTTGTGCCAACCACATTTTCCAGCGATTCACACAGGCGCGTGAACGTGGCGCTGCCCGCGTAGCTGTCGTCGGCGCGCATCATGGCGGCCTGCTGCTCGTCGCTCATGGCGTTTACGCCGCTGTCCGTAAGCATATCCAGGAAAATGTCTTTGTTTTTCAACAGGAATGTGTTGTTGCCTGCCTCTTTGATGGCAGCCAGCCTGCGCTCCACCGGCGGCAGCTGCAGCTGCTGCACGATGCGCACCTTATGCATTTCAAGAGGGAATGTTTCGCCGCCGAAAAATTTGATGTTTGTCATGGTCATTGTTCTCCTTTTCGTCTTCCGGCAAGTTGCTTGCCGCATGTATTTGCGGGCGGCATCTTTTGGCGGCGATGCCTCCCCGGACGACAAAACGGAAAAACAAAAGCGCCGTCCCCTCTACAAGAGGACGAGCGCCAAATCCCGTGTTACCACCTCAATTCGCTAACACCTCACGGTGTCAGCCTTTTCAAGTACGGCGAAGCAAACTTCAACGATACTCTACCGCGATAACGGGCGAACCCGTTCCAGCCTACCGGGCGCATGCCTTTTGGTGGAATGCTGTTTGCGTGTATTCCCAAGCCGCGCCCTGCCGCCTCGCACCAACCGGCGGTTCTCTGGAGGGCCAAACTCCTGGTACTCTTTCGCAGTCATAGCAGATGGTTGTATGTGGTTTTCTTGCATGGAAGCGCGACCGGCGCGCATTTGTTCGCTGCCTTGCTCCCATTTGCAACTGTGGCATATTATACTAAGGTCATATTTACTTGTCAAGTGATTCGCTGCCGTTTATTTTGTCATCTCCGCGTTTCGTGGTTTCACAGCTTGATGAATGTGAGGCCGCCTATTACCGGCAAAGGCTTCATTTGGCCCTTGCATACGTTAATGAGGCCTATAATCATCAGCGCGGGTAACGCCAGCGCGCACAGGCTCGTCAATGCACCCACTATTATGCCAAATCCGAAAGAAATCAGCGTGGCGATGCCCGCCAGTATACCGCTCGCAATACTGTACGCTACGGCAAGCAGCAGCAGCGTCAACCCTTGCGCCGCGTGAAAACGCGCAAACCGCGACTCTTTTGCCGCTACCAGCGGTATAAAGAACAATACGCCCATGTAAGCAAACATGCTGATCGCGCCCACGCCCATGGCGTGTGGATCGCAATCCTCTTCATAACTGCGCTGCCGGGTTTGCGGCGCTTGCTGGTAGCCACCTTGCTGCTGGTAACCGCCTTGCTGCTGGCAGCCACCTTGCTGCTGGTAACCACCTTGCTGATAGCCACTTTGCTGCTGGCCGTTTGGCTGACCCGCTGATTGCCCCGCCCCACTCAGGACGGTTGCCCCACACGCCGCGCAAAACTTGGCCGTTTCTGTGATTTTTTCCCCACAATTTGCACAAAAATTCATATAGCTCCTCCTTCACGTGCGTCATCGGCACTTTAAAAAGATATCAAGCGCGTCTTCTAACCGGGAATGCTGTTCCATGGCGCTTCGGGCCAAAATTCTTCGGACCTGGGCGCTTCCGGGAACCCCTCCCGCCAGCGCCCGCCGCGCGGCATATTCGGCGCAAACGGAGCATCCAGGAAGCACTGGAATGCCAGCACAGGCATCAATAAACCCAGCAACATGGCGATGATGATGAGAATACCATATATGATGAGCAACGCCTGCGCAAGATCTCGCTTGCTTTTATTTTCCGTGCCGCCGCATGCCCACACCAGCGCAATAACGATGCCCGCAAACGGAAGCATCATCAGCAGCAGCGCCCCCAAATACGCGCCCATGCCCATGGCCGGTTTCTCCCGCTTTTGCGCCGGAGTCTGCATGTTATTTCCATATATATTAGCCGTTTCCTTCGGCTGGTTTGCCTGTGCATAGCATTCCTCGCTCGTTTGTGCCGCCTGTTGCGGCTGCACGCCAAAGCCCGGCAAAGTGTATGTGGGCGGCTCATATAGCAGCCTTGCCCCTTGCGTTGCCTGCTGCCCTCCTCCGCCTTTTGGTTGAGCGGGCGCTTGTTCCCACTGCCGCGCTGCCTGCTGGTTATAAGTAACCTCCCTCTTAGCGCCGCATTGGCAGCAGAAACGGTCTGTTTCCTGTATTTGGTTTCCGCAATGTATGCAATATGCCATGATCGCTGCCCTTCCTCGCGCTATTCTTCCACTACGCGCTTTACATCCGCGCCCAGAACCGTCAGTTTTTGTTCCAGATATTCGTATCCCCTATCGATCAATTCTATATTATGCACGGTGGATGTACCCCTGGCGCTCAGCGCCGCCACCATCAACGCCGCGCCCGCGCGCAAATCCGACGCAAACAAAGGTACGCCGGAAAGCCGCTGCACTCCCTCCACCATGGCCGTGCGCCCGTTTAGCGCTATGCTCGCGCCCATACGCATCAGCTCGCTCACATGGTTGAAGCGCTCCTCAAATATGTTTTCCACGATGAAGCTATTGCCGTCGGCTCGCGCTAAATACGCCATCATGGGCTGCTGCAGGTCTGTCGGGAAACCCGGGTACGGCAGTGTTTTCACATTGATGGCGCGCGGCCTGCTTGTGCCTATTACCTGAATAAAAAATTCGCGGCCGTCGTCGCCCTCGATGACCGTGGCCCCGCTTTCCATTAGTTTGGCGGAAATCGCCTCCAAATGCGTCGGTATGACGTTTTTGATGATGACGCTGCCGCCCGTTGCCGCCGCCGCAATCATGAATGTACCCGCTTCGATTTGATCCGGTATGATGGCGTAGTTGCAGCCGTGCAAACGGCTTACGCCCGTTATACGGATATTGTCCGTGCCCGCGCCCTTTATCTTGGCTCCCATCATATTGAGGAAGTTTGCCACGTCCACTACATGCGGCTCTTTCGCCGCGTTTACAAGCGTGGTATGCCCCTCCGCCACCGACGCTGCCATCATCACGTTGATCGTGGCGCCCACGCTGACGATATCAAAATATACTTCATTGCCGATCAACCCGTTGTCCGCCCGCGCCTTTACCAGCCCGTCTTCCACCGTTATTTTCGCGCCCAGCGCGCGCATGCCTTTAATATGCTGGTCGATGGGCCGCGGCCCTATCACGCAGCCGCCCGGCATCGCAAGCTCCGCGCGGCCAAATCGGCCCAGCATCGCCCCCAGCATATAGTAAGACGCCCGCAGCGTGCTGACCATATGAAAATCGATCGTACAGGTGTGAATGCCGGACGGATCGATGCGCATGCAATCGCCGGGCGTAAACGTCACCCCGGCGCCAATGCATGTCAATATTTCTTGTAACGCGCTGACATCTTCTATGCATGGCAGGTTTTCTAAAATACAGCATTCATCCGCCAGCAGCGCGGCCGGAATAATCGCCACTGCTGCGTTTTTGGCCCCGCTTACCGTCACCGTACCTTCCAGCGGCTTACCGCCCTGTATCGTGTACCATTGCTTCACGTCGTTCTCCTCGAAAAAAGTACTGCCCGCTTTGCGCCGGACCGCCGCACGCAAAAAGGGCATTGGTTTTAATCTAAATATTGCAAAGGGTTGTATGGAATGCCGTCTATCAGCAATTCGAAATGCAGGTGCGGCTCCAGCTCGTCGTCCAACGGCGCCGCCATCGTGCCTATCTGTTGCCCGCGCTCCACCAAATCGCCCTCTTTTATCTCCACATCTTTAAGCGGCGCTATACGCGAAACAAACCCGTCGCCATGGTCGATTTCTACAACGAGGCCATAGCTGCCCCGCGGCTTCGCAAACATAACCGTTCCCGCGCCCGGCGCAAAAACCGCCTCGCCAACCACGCAGGAGAAATCCAGCCCGTAGTTCATTTCCTCGTCACGCGTTCCAAAATAGGATTTGATATTGCCTTCCACCGGCGCGTGCAGCGGGAAACCCTCCGGGCCCGCCCTGCCCCGCACCCCCTCGCTGCGCCCTACCTTTACGTATGGGTTCGCGGCAAGATACGTGCCGACCGCAATATCTTCTTCCATGGGTTCGATCTTGCTTTCTTCCACCACCGGATCGCCGACCGGTTCGCCGTTTTCGTAGGTGCGCCGCGTAATGATCGTGTGCGCGCCCGTACGGCCCACCTGCCGCACAATCCGCGCTCCATACGGAATGCGCGCGTCTTCTTCCTGTTCTGTAGCAAAGGGAATGGGCTCCACTTCCACCGTACGCGTTTCGATATATGTGGGCAGCAGCGCCGCATTCTGGGTAAAGGACGCTTTCGCGTCATCCAGCGTCATGGGCACTTCGCCAACTATAGCGCTGCGCGTGGTGATTTGCTGGCGAAAGCCGGACATCATCAGCTCTTCGTTTTCCGGGGTCATGGCCTCCGCTTGCTCTAATTGCCATATTTGCAATTCTTGCGCGTCCTCTTCGCCCAGCAACGTGCAAACTGCCTTGCCGTCAGCGCAGATGGTAACCGCGCCAAAAACGGGAGTGGGCTCCGGCGTTACCACCGGCGGCGGAAGCGTTGGCGTTGGCATTGGCGTGGGCGTCGCCCACAAACCCGCCGGCGCTGCCTGCGGCCTCGCTACAAACATGGCCAGCGCGCAAAGCGCCGCCAACACGCACATAAACGGAATACGCCAATACGACCAGCGGCCTTTCAAATGCCCTCCCCCTTCTTACACATGGCGTTTGCGCCATATTTTACGCGGTTCTTATAATTTCGGGTAACCGACCCGCCCTGGCGTCATACAGATATTAGTATATCATAGATCGCCCCGCTTTTGCCTAATAAATATTGAAAGCAGAGGAGGCGAGGACTGAGGGCAAGGCACGACGGGCGCTGCTTTATACCCTGCCAAGGGGACTAGTCTCCGGGACACGCCCCTTTGGAAACGCATTCCTATGCCCACTTGCGCTGCCCGCAAAATCAACCGTTTGAGCCAGGTTCGGATTACTCTTGTTACCCTAAACCGGCAAAGCGCCTAACGACGCTTTGCCGGTTGTTTGTTGTAATAATAGCGGGCCCTCAGCTCAGAAATGCTTTAGCTGACCGCCGCCTGTTCCAATATGTCAAACAGCGCGTCCACGCCGTCCACAATCCGCGGGCCCGGCCGCTGCACAAGCGCCATATCCATGGGATATACGCGGCCATCCTTTACCGCCGATATGTTCTGCATGCCGGCCATTTGTTTTAATTTTTCGAGATCGATATCGTCGGAAACCACGATGACCTGCGGATTTGCCGCTTGTATTTGCGCCGCGCTGAGCGCTGCGCTTTCCATTGTTTCTGTGACAGAAGCGGAACCCAAAAGGGCAATCAGCATGTTTGGAAACGAGGCTTTTTCCGAACAGGCAAATGTTTCGCCTTCGACGCCCGTTATGAAAAGAACGTTTACGGATTCGAAATCGTTTTCTCTGCCGCTTATTTCCAGAATCGTCGCCTGCATATTCTCAATGACCGGCGAAGCATCCACCTCCATGATCTGCGCAACAAAGGCGATGCTTCCGTATACCGACGGATACGTTGCGGCTTCGGCGTATACCACGCAGACTCCCGCCGCCGTCAGCTCGTCTACATCCGCCTGCGGCGAATTGTTTGGAACAAACACAACCTGCGGCGCCGCCTGCACGATCGCGTTTACGTCATCCGACTTGAATTTAGCTACCGCCGCTGCCTCGGCCGGAAAATCGTTGTCCACACCCACGCCTATCAGGGAGCTGCCGCACCCCAGCGCGTATATTATTTCTGTGACGGCAGGGCTTAAGGAAATGATTTTCCCTGGCCTGCTGGGCACTTCTATGTTTCTGCCCGCCATATCTGTAAGCGCCAGCTTAAGCGCGCCAGGCGCGCCTTGCGCCGCTCCGGGGCCTGACGTGGCGTCTGGCGCTACCGGCGTCGTCTGTCCGGGCTGCGTTTCCGGCGCGTTTGTAGAGCCCGCGTTTACATCCGCCGCGGGAACCCGACACGCGCTCAAAAGCAACACCAGCGCAATACATATTGCAAGAGATCTTTTACGCAAACTGTATTATTTCTCCTTTTTCAAAACTATGCAAACATTGTAACACCATTCGAACATAGGCGCAATGTGGCATAGCGCGCATTCATACTTTGTTTTTATGTGTTGTTTGGGATTTATTAGTACTGCGGCAAAAATAAAGGAAGCGGCGGTCCTTACAACCGACGCCCCCCCCATACGGCACTTCAAAAGAAGTACTCGACCAGTATAGCACGCAAATTCTTGCATTGCAAGAATATATGCACAATATGCAGGATTTCCTGCTTTTATGGCGATCGCCCTGTTTCGCGGTCGCCTCCGCTTGCCCGCAAAATTTTTTCGCTTTTGCAACTTAACATGCTCAAACTGCGTTATATATAGTATAGAAAGAATTGAAGCTTAGCTTCACTGCACGCAAGGAGGTCTTGAACATGTACGCGAAACTTACAAGCGCCAACCCGAATTCCAAACAACCAGTACAAGCAAGGCCTGCTTTTTGGGCGTATGCCTTCGTGCCCCTTTGCGCCCTAATCGCTCTGGCCATCGTTGCCCTGCTGCCCTAAAAGAGCGCGTTTTCTGCTTATATATGACCGCCCGCCTCCGGCTTGCTCACGCAGCCGGAGATTTGTTTTTGGGCAAAGCTTTTAGCTTTGTTTGAATATTAACAATTGACCGATTCTATTTGTATCCCATTTATGATAAAATTGATAAACATTGGTTCTTATATATATTATGATAACTCGTTATATGCGCATACGTGCACCGCGGTTTTCCCATACGGAACTAGCACCAATAGCCGGGAGGAATCTAAGCCATGTTTTCCGCATTTGCTTATTCCGAACAAATGCAAATCATACTCGTGCTTACTTCGTTTGTGCAAACGTTTTTTTGCATGTACCTGATGGCATGCCTGATTACGCACATTTACGGTGAAAGAGCCAGCATCAAACGAAAAGCGGCGTTTGCCTTTTTGACCGGCATCTGCATGCCAAGCATCCCCGTCTATCTGATCTATCTGCTGTCCGGCATGCGCTCCTTTACGCCTGTTCAATATCTTATTTTCACCAATATCAACCCAATTAGCGCGGTGCTGTTTTGCTGCCTTGGCATCAAGGTGCTTAAACTGCCGCCCATGCGCTCCGTCAAGCTGATGGGGCATATCTGCCTGCAGGGAATCATCATGGATACCTTCAATCGCACCATCACCTCTATCTGGTTTTCGCAACCCGACCCGCTCAACCATTATAACTTTTTGCTAAGCGCGACCCAGCTCGTTGTTTATATGGCTTTGTTTTTTGCCATTTATAAAGCGACCATGTACTTGCTGAACAGGCGGCACGCGACTTTTATTTCAAATGTGGTGCCCTTTGCGCACCCCAAAAGAGATTGGCTTTTCTTCTTCGCAAAAACGTGCCTGATCTATGCTTGTTTAACCGTCATTCCAATGTTCGTTCCGGGCGAAGTATTTGCCAACATCATTATTTTATTTGTGCTCTCTCTGTTTTTCGTTACAACGATTCTTTTCAATCTCTACCAGCAAGTAGCCACCGATTCACGCAACAAAGCGGCGCACATCAACACTTTGATACGAAGTTCGGATAATTTCCGCGCGTTAAAACACGATTTTAACAACGTGCTGCAAACCTACAACGGCTATTTCGCCCTGGGTGACTTTGCCGCCTGTAAAAAATACCACGATTCGCTCGTGCATACCACCAGGCATGTCGGGGACGCTTTGGATTTAAGCCTCCGAATGGCCGAAAACCCGGCGCTCATTTCCTTATTGGTCGATAAAATAGAGCACGCGGAAAGCAAGGATGTGCTCTTAGATATATCTTTAAAGTGCCCGCTTGCGGATTTGCCCATACGTGATTTTGATATCAGCCGCATCATCGCCTTTTTGCTGGACAATGCAATCGCCGCCGCCAGCGAAGCGGAGCAAAAGCGGGTGTTCTTTTCTATCGAAAACAGGCCAAATGATTCCCGCTTGATTATCATCACCAACAGCATGCCGCCCCTGCCCAACACAACGAGCACATTTACTGCGGGCTCAATAGACAAATCCGGCTATTTCAGCATCGGCTTGAACCATGTGCGCAAGATCATCTCCAAATATGCCAACTGCACATTCCAGATGAATTGCTATCATAATGAAATGACCGCCTATGTTGAGTTGCGGAAGTGCCATGATAACCCGGCGTTAAATCTTTAAATCACTATCATAGCAGGCAAAAAATTGGCTTCTGCCTTATACGGCGCAGGCCACAGACTGAAGGTTCATAAGGCCAATCGATTTCTCCATCATTTTTCATGTCAAGTCATTCTAAGCGTTCTTCAGAGCTCGAAGGTCGATCTTTGTCATCGTCATCAGCGCCGCGTTTACACGCCCAGCCCGAACCGGGTCGGCAGAATCGGCTAGCTTCTCCATATCCAAGGGAACAATTTGCCAGCTTACCCCAAAACGGTCTTTGAGCCAGCCGCAGGGCTGCTCCTCACCACCGTCGGTCAACCTAGTCCAGAAGAAGTCGATTTCCGCTTGATCGCGGCAATAGACGTAAAAAGAAATCCCTTCATTGAAAGTGAATCCATGCGGATAAGCGCTGTCCGCCGCCATAAAGGGCTGGCCCGCTAGCTGGAAACCCGCGAACATGACCGTTCCCACCGCTGCGCCCGCGTCGCTGCCGTAGCGGTGGATGTCCTGTATTTTTGCGTCCGCAAACAGGTCAGAGTAAAACCGCATCGATTCCTCGGCCTTGCCAAAAACGCCTTCCGTAAACATCAGGTAAGGCGAAATCCTTTGCTTTTGCCCCGAAAAGCTGAGCTGCCAGGACACGCCAAATTTGTCGGCCAGCCAGCCAAACTTCTTGCTGAACGGATATTCCTGAACCTCCATCAGCACAAAGCCGCCGTCCGAGAGCTTGTCCCAGAGCGCATCCATCTGCGTCTCGCTCTCGCAATCCACAAAGAAGGAAATCGCGGGGGTGGGCTTGAAAACCGGGCCGCCGTTCAGCGCGTTGAACTCCTGCCCGCACAGGGTGAAACGCACCGTCAACGGCGTACCGGCGGGAATATCTGTGGGAAAAGGATTGTCCTCCAGATAGCGGGTCACATACTCTATGCGGCTGTTTTCAAACGCGGATACGTACAGCTCGGCGGCACTGAGTGCGTCCCGGTCATACCAGATGCAAGGGGCGATTTTCTGCATAGCTTTATTCTCCGATCATCATTTTAATTATGTATTCCAGTCTCTGCATAACCACTGATTCGAGTTTGGCATATTGCACTCCCCCCTGCGGCAGGCTTATCTGCTTTGTGCGTATCTGCTCCGGAGGCAGGCAGTTCCCTTCACTCATTTGCCCGTAGCCTTTTTCATCGCTTTGCTGACCTCCTGGCAAACTGCTTCCTCATAGCTGTCCGCATATGTTTTGGAGTCTTTGATAAGATCATCGCAAAACGCCGCTACATCGCTACCGGTGACATCCAGCACACCTTTCCCTGCTGCCACGCCCTCATCAAAAAGATCGGCTATTCCCGATAACAGCCCGACCCCTTCGGTGAGCTCCACCGGGCCAACCTTGAAGAGGTATTTTTGAATCTCTTTATATACGATCTGATAATCCTGCGGCAGCGCCTTGATGCGCGCCACGTGGCCACGCCACTCCTTTTTGCCGTCGATGATATCGCGAATACCCATGCCACTCATCCTCACTTCCCAAGCTTTTTTGTGATACTGCTGTTGAGTTGCTCACGCCATTTGTCGCGGTACGTGTTCGCCCCGTCTTCGCCGGCAAGAGCGGCGCAGAAACCCTTGATATCCTCCCCCAGGACATCCTTTGCACGTTGGCCATCCGCCGCAGTCTCTTCGAGCAGGCCAAGCGCACTGTCGATGATCGGCATAAGGTTGCGTCCGGTGAAATCGGAATGCGGCCAGAGATTGGCTTTGATTTCTTCCCATGCCGCCCGATAATCGTCCGGCAACTTCCCGGCGCGCGCTTCAAAGGCTTTCATTTCTCTGCTCATATCGTTGCCAGTGATTTGATCCCAAATATTCATGATCACCACTCCTTCAGCTCATTCAGTCTCGATGCCACATAATTCCATTTTCCCCAGAACCGGCCCAATTCCTCGCGACCGGCATCGTTCAGCATGTAAAACTTACGCGGCGGGCCCATATCGGACGCTCTTTTTTCCATCTCCACAAGTTTATTTTTTTCAAGCCGGACTAAAATGGTATATACGGTCCCTTCGACGACATCCGTGAATCCAAGCGCATTGAGTCGCCGTGTGATTTCATATCCATACACTTGCTCTCGGCTAATGATTTTCATCACACAACCCTCCAGCACACCCTTGAGCATTTCGGTCAAGTTCTCCATAGAATCATCTCCTCGTTATTTTATGCGGGCGGCCCATCGGTATTCTTTAACGATGGTATGCATCATTACTTAGTAGTAAGAATATAATATCACAGAATAGCGACTGCATCAAGAGGAAAATGCAAAAACATGCAAGCGCGCAGCTAAATAGTTGTTTGCGCTCCGGGCCGGAGCTTTATATCCTGATAGGGTTACGAAAAATCTCCAATTCGCTCATTCCATAATAGAAACGCGCCAAAGGACGAAGCTCAAGAATGAGCATGAAGCTTTCAGCCATTTTTGTGTGAAGAATTGACAAAAGCATGCCACATGGTAAAATGTAAGAGCAAAAACACGCGGATGTGGCGGAACGGCATACGCAACGGACTTAAAATCCGTCGGGGAAACCTTGCGGGTTCAAATCCCGCCATCCGCACCAAATAAAAAAGGATACCGTCAGGTATTCTTTTTTATTTGGTCTATTGTTTGGAGGGATTTGAAGCCACGTTAAGAAAACGATCCGGTGGATCGTTTTTAGTGGCCGGGTAGCTTTGCCGACCAAAGCCGCGCGGTACGGAGTACAAGCGGCGGGAGGCAATGCGGAAAATCCCGCCATCCACGTTAAAAAAACGATCCGGCCTGCTCCAGCATGCAAGAAAACGCACGGCGTTTTGCTACATGCGCAAAAGGGCGGCTTTACTCCGCCGTCTCTCGCAGCTTGGCAATGATTCTATTTTCCAGCCTGGATATCTGCACTTGTGAAACGCCCATCAGGCGGGCTATCTCCGCCTGGGTTTTGTCCTGAAAATAGCGCATCACGATCAACTGGCGTTCACGTGCTTCCAGCTTGCCTAACAGTTCCTTTAATACTATTCTGTCTACCACGGCGGTATCCTCGCTGTTTGTCTGTTGCATTCGGTCCAGCAACGTGGTCTCCGCGTTATCCTCGTACACCGGTTCATATATCGACATATGCGGGCGCACGGCGTCCAGCGCCACGGCAAGCTCTTCCGGCTCGGCGCCCACTTCGCGCGCCAGCTCCTGAATACCGGGGTCGGTTCCCATCGCGCGGCGCAGCCGCTCTTGCGCGGCCGCCGCCTTGCCCGCCAGCTCTTTGAGCGAGCGGCTTACCTTTATCATGCCGTCGTCACGCAAAAAACGCTTGATTTCACCGGCTATCATCGGCACGGCATATGTGGAAAAGCGCACATTAAACGCTTCGTCGTAGTTTTGTATGGCTTTTACAAGGCCAAAACAACCGATCTGGTACAGATCGTCAAACTCTACGCCCCTGCCCAGATATTTTTTTACGATGGATTTTACCAGCGCGGTATTGTGCCGCACCAGGCGATCCATGGCGGCCTCGTCGCCTTTTTGCGCCACGCGGATGAGCTGCAGCACCGTATCATGGGGAAGCGGCATCGCCTCCATCATTTCTCGTCCAGCTCCCTGAGCGTTTTTGTCATGATTACGGATGTGCCCCTGCCCAGCCCCGTTTCCACGCTCACTTCATCCATGAATGTTTCCATAACGGTAAATCCCATGCCTGAGCGCTCCAGCTCGGGATGCGATGTGAAAAACGGTTGCCGCGCCTGCTCCACATCCGATATGCCTACGCCCTCGTCGCTGACTGTAAATGTACATGTGCCGCCCTTTATGGTGCCCGTGAGCGTGACTATGCCGTCGCCGTTTCCATACCCGTGGATGATGGCGTTTGTGACGGCCTCCGATATTGCCGTCCGCACGTCCGTCAGCTGTTCCAGCGTGGGATTCAGCGGCGTGATAAACGCCCCCGCCACGGCGCGCGCAAACGCTTCGTTTTGTGAAAGGCTCTTAAATTGCAGCCGCATTTCGTTCTCAACCATGTCCATACCCCTCTTCTCCTTCGCCGGAAGCTCGTTCCGGTTTCAAAATGTGACCATCCGCCATAGCTCCGCTACGGCCTGCGACATTACGCGCGATCCACAAGCGAATAGATGCCGGCCATTTTCAGTATCTTGTCTATCGCGTGCGGTACGCCGCTTAACAGCAGCCGCCCGCCCCTGCGCGTTAGTGTTCGATAACGACCCAGTATCACGCCCAGCCCGGAGCTATCCATAAACGTTACGGCGGATAAATCCAGCACCAGTTCGGTCACCTGCTTGTCCATAATCAGCGCGTCCAACGCCTCCCGAATGGAATCCGCGTTATGGTGATCGACATCGCCGGTCAGTTCCACTTTGATGCGCGGCCCCCTGCGGATTGCTTTGAGTTCCATTCCTTCGCCTCCTTTGCCGGGCAAACGGCCCGGCCCGCCTTTTGCCGTTGCGCAAACATTTGCGGCGCACATCGGCCAATCATACAATTCGCTTTTCTTTTTTTTGCTCCTTTGTTGTAAAACGAGGGCTTTTGCCCGATTGCCACTTTGTGTGTCGAACGGCTCATTTTCATGCTTTTTCATAAGACTAGACTCCCCCTATTTGCAGTATGCCCAGCTTCCCCTTCTCCTATTCAGGGACATCAATGTTTTTTTCACCACATATGATGAAAAGAGCGCAAAACCTGCTGCCGATGTCTTTCCAAAGGGGAGGATCTAGCCATGAAAAAACTCACGCTGCTGCTGCGCGCGGCTATCGCCGCGTTGTTGATCTTGTTTTTGGCGGGCGCGCCCGCCCGCCTTGGGCCCGCGCTGGAACACAATTACTACCGCGAATGGCTCAGCGATGAACCCGCGGATTGGGGTGGAATCCTTACGCTTTGGCACATTGTGGAGTTTAAGACGTATCAGGGCAGCGTGACTTCTTTTTTAGAAAGCTGCGCCGCCCAGCTGGAAAAAAAATATCCCGGTGTGTATATAGAGGTGACCGGGCTCAGCCCCCAGGTTGCGGCGGAGCGCCTGCAGCAGGGAGAGCGGCCGGATTTATGGAGTTTTCCGCTTGGCGCGTTTTCCGCGGAGCGCTTTTCCCCTCTTGCGCAAAACGAACTGCCCGCGTTTGCAGGGAATCTTGCTCCGCTGCGCCAAAACGGCGACGTCTATGCGCTGCCCTACTTGTACAGCGGATATTTCCTTTTGGCAAATACAGCGCTTTTGCCCAAGCTGGGACTTTCCTTTCCCGACCGCTCGGTAACGGAGCGCCTTGCGGCAGGTGACGCTGAGCCGCTGCGCGAATTGCTGCAGCAGGCGATGAATCAGAAGTCCACAGCGCGATACGGCGCGCTTTGCGTACCGCCGCTGCTTGCCGCGCGCCTGCGGCTCCACGGGCATTTTGCGCTGGAAGGCGATTTTAACGCGGGGCAAGCGCCCTTTCGCATAGGCGATGCGCGCACCTTTGGCGATCTTTCGCGTAAAATGACCTCCGGCGGATTTACATTTGAGGCTGTGCCGCTCGGTGGTTTTACCGATCAGGCGCTGTATATCGCCAAGGACGCGGGCGCCGTGGAAAACCGGGCTGAATACGCGGAATTGTTTATCGCTTCGGTTTTAAGTGGACAGACGCAAAATAAACTGGTATCTTTGGGTGCGCTGCCGGCCGTGGCCCTTTCGGACGCGCCGCGGTTTAGCGACAGCGCGCTGCAGCAGTTTTACGAGGCGTACCGCATGCCGCTTACGCCCGAACCAACGCTGTATACCGCTGCACGGGAGCAGATTTTTGAGGCGGCGGCTTTGGCAGCAGAGAGCGGAGAGTTTGAAGCGTTTGACGGACTGATGCAAAGCATATTAGAAAAGTGAGCGGTTTGGTGAAATCGGCTGCCTTTGCGCCGCCCGGGCAGATATGCCGCAAGCGAGAAAAGAAAACCCCGCGCGGATTTGCGCAGGGTTTTCTTTTTGAAAGGGCTACCATGAGAAAACAATGATACTTACGGTGCGTCGGATAAGACGAAACCGCGGTAAATTTCAAAGCCCAGCTCCTCGTTTTCCGCGCCGGGCGTGGAGGAGGTCAGGTAGCGCATGGTGTCGCCCGCGCGGCCTACCGATACTTCGGCCGGCATGTCGGGGTGAATGGGAATAAAATCGACACGGTTGTTTATGGTATCGCGTAAAAATACGCAGCCCGTATCGCTGGCCACGCTAAAGGAAGCGTGCAGCTCGGGGGCATATCTGTCTTTTTCGGAAAGGAACACGATCAAGTATTCGTTGGGCCCTATGCTGATATCAGGGAATAACCATTGCGCGGGATTTTCCAGCTGGGTGGAAAGCCCGTACCCAAGCAAAGAAACGCTGCTGGAAGATCGGTTGTACAGCTCCAGCCAGGCCGGATAATCGCCATCCATATCTTTGGGTTCACGGCGGTTTTTCAGCTGCAATTCGTTCAGCACAACGAGGTCGCTGTCATCCATGAGCTGCGGGGGAGCCGTGGGCAGGCAGCGCGTATCGTTTTCGGCGCCGGGGGTGGCAAATGCGGTGAAGCCTATAACGGAATCGGCCAGGCGTATGGCGGCAAGATTGGGCACGAGCGCTTTCTGCCAGGAAAAACGCTCCAGCATATCGCCGTTTTGATCCGCCAAAAACAAGGCGGCATCCTTTTCTTCCAGCGTAAAGGGCGCGTGTAACTCACCATTTTGGCCCTCCAGGCCGGAAAAGAAAACGACTTGCCTTTCACCCGGCTGCAAAACGATAGCGGGGAACTGCCACTTCGTGTAGTCCTCCCAGTTGTTTGAAATGCAATGCTCGCCAAGCTGCACGGGTACGCCGTTGTTGTTGACTATTTCCGCCCAAGGGTAGTATTTGCCGTCGTGCGCGCGCAAAGTGCTGCCGTTTGCGGGCATAACTTCGCTGATCGACGGCGCGGGGCCGACATACTTTTCGCCGGCGGCGGAGGCGGCCAGCGCCTTGCCGTGGGAACGGCCGCAACCTGTCAGCAGCGCGCAGCAAAGAATGGCGGCGAATGCCAGCACACCTGCATGTTTATTTTTCTGATCCGTCTGTACCAATGCCATCTTCCTTTTTTCAGCGTTCATCGCATAAATATTGTCATGCTATTGATAAACGGATTTCCGGGTTTTGAATAATATATTTTTATGAAAAAAGCAAGAATATATCTAATAAATCGGCGCAGCCGCCTTGTGAAACTTCTAACGCAAAACCATGCGTTTCGCGGAAAAAAGCCCCCCAAAAAAACAAAACACCCATCCCGCGGAACCCGCGATGATGCGTGTGTTAAAGAAAGCGGAAAAAAGCGGATTATTCGTTCCGCGCGCTGGAAAGGATATCGCTGAGCGTGTTTTTCGCTATGCGCATGAGCCGCGCGTTTATATTGTCGCGCGGGTAGCGCGCGCAGTGCAGCTGCAGGCGCATTTTTAATTCGCCGATTAATGGCCCGGGCGAAAGCGAAAGCCAATGCATCAGGTCGCTGCCGGTGCAGGCAAGCTCGTCCGGCGAAAAAGGCGCACCCTCCGCTTTCATTTGCGCAAGCATATCGCGCCAGCGCGTGGCGGTAAAATCATCGACAAGCCCGCTGCCGCGTATATCCGCCTCGCGCATCGCGCAAAGCTGCAAAGAGCGCTCATACCCGAAAAGGGAAAAGCGCGCGCGCAGCGTGTTGTCTTTCGCACTGAGGTTCAGGTCATACATATGGTTCTCTATCAAGAATAAAACGTCGGCGATCAACGCGTTTGGAAAGCGGAGGCGCCGCAGCAGTTTTGCGGCGATGGGCACGCCAAGCGTGTCATGGTTCAGCATGGGCGTGACGCCGCCGGGCAATTTGTAATCCTTGGCGTTTGCGCCGCCCGCATCGGTCGGCAGCCCCTTTTCGCGCAGCGCGGCAGGCTTGCCCACGTCATGCAGCAAGGCGGCCAGGCGCAATGTCAGCGTAGATTCGGCGGCGGCGCAAGCGTGCAGGCCGTGCTGAAAAACGTCATACGCGTGATATTGCGGGCGCTGCAACACATCCACGCCCTCCAGCAATTCCGGCAGCAGCCACGGAAAAATGCCCGTCTCATACAGAAGGGTAAGCCCGGCCAGCACAGGCGATTCCTGCCCGTGCGTCAACGAAGGATACCGGATATCCGACAAAAGAATCTTGCACAGCTCGTCCCGTTTTCGCTCCCAGGCGATATCCGAAAGCCCCGGCGCATACTCTTGCGCGGCGGCCAACGTGGCGGGTTCGGCGGAAAAGCCAAGCTCGCAGGCAAAGCGGCACAGCCGCATCACGCGCAGGCCGTCATCCCGCATAATAATGGCCGGATCTTCGCTTGTGGCGCGTATTTGCTTGCGGTATATGTCCCAAAGCCCACCGGTAGGATCGGAAATCTCACCGGAAAGCGGGTTTAAGTATAGTGCATTGCATGTAAAATCGCGCCGGAAAGCGTCGCCTTGTATCGTGCTGCCAAAGCACACTGCGGCGGGCCTGTGGGCGCCGCCTGCGTCATAACGGTCACTGCGGAACGTGGTGTGTTCGTAGGCGTGCCCGCCTAAATGCAGTTCCACCGTGCCGAATTGCGGCGCTTTGCATATGCAGGGGATATTCCATTCGCGGCAGAGCGCGGCGACATCGTCCGGCGCCATAGCGGAGCAAATGTCTATATCGCTGGGCGGCACGCCAAGCAACGCGTTGCGGACAAGCCCGCCCACAACATATAGCGGCGCGCCCGCTTCATCAAAAAGGCGGGCCAGCAATGTCAGCTTGCCGGGCAAGGCAACACGCATCGGAAAAGCTCCTTTCTGGCCAAATGTGCCCCGTGGCGGCTAAAAGAAAATGTGAAACTCGAATTGATCCGCCAGCACCAGTACGCCGAGGATACCCGTGTAAATAGCGAAGGGAAACAGGCGTTTTCCGGTAATGAGCCGCAGCATCCAGCGGATGGCGAAATAGCCGGAAACGGCTGCCGCCGCCATGCCGGCAAACACATGCAGCCAGTTTACGCCCGACATGCCGCCGCGAATAACATCCGGCAGCTCAAACACCACGCTGCCAAGTATGGCGGGGATGGAAAGCAGGAACGAAAAGTCGGCGGCCTCCTTGCGGGTCAGCCCGCAAAACAATGCGCCGGAAATAGTGGAGCCGCTGCGCGAAAGCCCGGGCAATATGGCAAGCCCCTGCAAAAGGCCCACGCACAGCGCATCGGGCACGCGCATGGTCTCCATCTTTTTTTTGCCGGCGCGCTTGCGCTCGGAAAGCGTAAGCACCAAGGAGGTAAGCAAAAAGCCAAAGCCGAGGTAACGGCCGGCGTAAGCGTCCTCAAAAAAGTCTGAAAAAAGCACGGCGATCACAACCGTAGGCAGAAGTGCCGCAAGCAGCATGCCCACCTTTTTTTGGAAAGGGTGGCGCAGCATGGCCCAAATCATCCGGTAATACACGGCAAACACCGCGATGAGCGTGCCCACGTGCAGCATGATGGTGAAGAACAGCACGCCCTCCGTCACGCCAAACAGCTTATGCAGCAGCACAAGGTGGCCGGAACTGGAAACGGGCAAAAACTCGCATAAGCCTTGCACCAGCCCCAAAAGCAGAGCCATCCAAATCGTCATAAACACACCTCCGTCGCGGTTCAGGCCGGGGTTCTAAACCGAGGCTCAACCTCATTTATCATATGCTAGAAAGACCCGTTTTACAAGTTTTTCGCGCAAAATATGCGCCCTTTTCCACATGTGCGGCCACACACGCGAAAAGAAAAGCCAGGGATACGGTTACGTATCCCTGGCCCAAAGCCCCCACCGCTCAGCAAAAGCGAAACGGCGGCGCGGCTTGTGCTGCCGGCTTAGTAAATCCGGATGGAGTTTCTGGGAATATAAACCGTTGTGTTGTTCCAGCTGATGCCTACACAGTCTGTCATCCAGTTGTAGTCGTACAACACCCGCACGATCTCGCCCGCGTTTAGCTTAACATCCGTGCCGCCGACCTGGTATTTCGTGGTCAGACTCGTGTTAACGTACAGCTGCGTGCTGTCGTAGCGGATCATGCCGTCGCCGGAAACATTGTAATGGTTGTTGTGCGGGTAGTAATTGTCATAGTAACTGCCGGAAGACGAGGTCGTGAGATTGCTGCTAGCCGTATACAGCGTGCGGCTGCCCACCGTGATCTTCGTCCAGTTGGAGTTGCCTTCGATGGCCCAAACGGCTTCGCCCTTGGAAAGATAGCCGTCGAGGTAGGAGCTGCTGCTCGTGGGGGCGATGTAGCAGGCCGCGTTGTTGTAGCGGCTATACATCCAGTACCCCATTCTTGAGGTATCACCCAAGCCAGTGCCGCTGTAATACGAGCTCACCTGCAATGTGATAACATACCCTGTGGCGCCATTGAAGTCGATGCGCGTCCATGTGCTGTCTACAGTGCCTGTGCGCGTGGCCGTATCGCCTGCGTACAGGTAACCCAGCACACGGGAGTTCGTGTCGGCGTGTTGGTATACGCGCACCGTGCCCGACGCGTACACATATCCGGTCGTGGTTATGATGCTGCTGTCGGAACCGGCGACGCGCATGTCAGGCCCGTATACATAAGCGCTGCTGTATGAGCCAAACGCGATGCGGTACCAGGCGCCGTAGCTGTCGATATAGCGGACTGTCTGGCCCGGTTCGAGGTAACCGATGGCCGAATTGGAGCTGCTTGGCCCAAGACGTACGGTGGTGTCCACGCGTGCATACAGGTAAACGCCGGAATACGGCTGCGAGGAACCACTCGAAGAGCCGGAGCTTCCGGAAGAACCTCTATACGCGGTGAGGTATGCGGAGCTTACATAGGCCGTGATGCCGTCATAGGTAACCTTTGTCCAGTTGCCGGAAGTGCCCAGCTTGGAAACCGTGGAACCTTTTGACAGCCAGCCGATTACGGAGTAGTTTGTGCCTGGTCCGGAGCGCACGTTCACATTGGATGTGGCCTGTACGATGTTGTCGCTCGTGCTGCCGGAGCCGGAAGAACCGCTGGAACTGCCGCCGAGGTACGTCAAGCTGACATACGCCACGCCGTCGTTCCAGTTGATGATGGCCCAGTTTCCGGAAACGCCTACTTTGCTGACAGAGTCGTTTTTGTCGAGCTGGCCGATTTTCGCGTAGTTTGTGCCAGGGCCCTTACGCACATTTACCGTGCCGGTGGCATACATGGTTTCCGAAGTGGCCGGCCTGCCCTCGGGCTCGTATATCCGCACAGGCGCGGAAGAGCTTGAAGTGGAGTACAGTTTCAAATGGGAAGACAGCGCGTAAGCCGTTTGCCCATTGTACGAGAGAATGGCCCACAGGCCTGAGGTGCCGGTTTGTGTGACGATGTCGTTTTTCTTAAGCGTAGCGAGTACATTGGAGTCCTTTTGGATGGGCTCGCTGCGTACGGCAGTGCTGCTTGTTACGATCATCTTCTGGTTTGTGGCCGCCAAAGCGGGCAGTGCCAGAGTAAACGTCAAAAGCAGCGCTAATGCAATGGCGAGCGGACGTTTGAAAACATGTTTCATAGTGAAGCCTCCTATTCGTAATTACCGTGCCCTAAAACGATCTGACTATGCATGGAGTGCAAAAGAGCTCCCACCATGAGCCCCAGCCTGGAACCATACATGGAACCCCCACGCCTATTATACATCCCCGTGCCGCCAGAAAAAACCATATCACACAAAGTTCATATTTAGTTTATAATCCCTGCCGATGTGGGCTCTACCCCAACAACACATAGGCGGCTGGATCCAGCGGCGTGTTGTCGCGGTATATGGCGAAGTGCAGATGCGGTTCCAGCGCGCATTCACTGGGCGCTGTGTCGCCGACCTTGCCGATTACCGCGCCCGCGTTCAGCTTTTGGCCTTTCTTTACGGGCGGGTTTTCCGCCAGATTGGCATACATGCTGATCATGCCGCCATCGTGGGATACTTCCACGGTTATGCCAAGCGCGTCATGCGTGTATACGCTCGATACCGTGCCGGCGAGTATAGCGCGCACATCGGAATTAAGATGCGCGGCGATATCAACGCCAGGGTGGGTGGTCCATTGTTCCAACGTTTTGGAATACAGCAGCTGTTCGGTTGCAAAGCCCCAAATGACGCTGCCCTCCACGGGCGGCGCGGCTTTGGTGGCGCGCGTTTTTGCGGCGGCCGTTGGCGTCGGCGTTAAGGTTGGCAGCGGCGAAGGGGAGGGTGTGCTGACCGTAAGCCCCGCAAAAACAGGCAGCGGCGTCGCTGTCGGCTGCGGTGTGCTGAGCGCCGCGCCCAGGCGTTCGTCTGAGCTCTGGCTGGCTGCCTGATCGGGGGGGGCAGAAGAACCATCCGGCGTACCCTTGGGGATAAACCGCACGGCGGCAGCGATGCCGATGCAAAGTACGCACAACCCCAAAACCACATAGAATCCACGCGCCTTTAAGAAGGCGGCCACGTTTTGTTTGAATGCGCCAAGCTTCGTTCGATTTGTATCCATGCTATCGTTCTCCTTTAATAACGTTTTGATGCCGCCAAAAGTTGCATCAATTGGAATTGCAGATATATAAATGCATTATTTCCATGCAGACGCAGAAATATAAGCGCGCATGGCAAAACATCCATTTTTTTCAATATTGCGGAGAATACACGGTTTTGATTAGGAAGAAAATACCATAAATAAGCTGATCTGCTTTTGCCATACTAATATCGAGGTGAGAACATGCTGCAAAGTACATGGGAAACCCTCGCTTATAGACCGGAAAGAATGGCGTTTTGGGTTACAGAAGCCAGGTGTGGTCCGGGCGACGATAAAGGCGGGTAAAAACCCGCCTTTATCATGCCTAAACTTCTTTTTGTGAATATTGGAAATAACAAGCCCCGTTTACCGTCGGATTTCCGTATAGGGTGGCGCGTTCACGCGGGCTTCGCGTCTGGGCCCGCAAGTTCCGCAGCGCTTTTGTACGCGGCCATTTGCGCGTCGGTCAGGTTAAAATAGTTTTGTAAATATTTCAGCGCGTAAGGCGGCCGGTCTGCCAGGCATTTGCGAAGCGCCTTCACTTCGCCTTCCCACGCGGAAAGTGAGGAAGGCGAACCCCAGCGTTTGATGTGCCTCTCCATTTCAGGCCGCAGCTCGGCGGCAGTTTCATCCAACAGCGCGCAAAGCCGCTCGGACGTGTAAAACTGGGTAACGACATACACGTACCGGCTGATGAAGCGTTCGCGCCACTCCGCGTTGTTGCGCAGCCCGCAGTAAATGTCCATGTACGTGATGCTGAGATCCTGCGAGGGTACGCCTTCATATTTAAAATATTCGCCCAGTATGTTGCGCGTGGGGCTGCTGGCAGAAAGCGCCAGGTCCATATCGTACAGCACGGGCCGCCATTTCACGGTATAATCGTGGCTGCCCCAGTATTTTTGGTTGAATATGTCGCCGTTCGCGAAGTACGTTTGCGTAATCAGGTAGTCGATGACATAATCCATATCCACCCATTCGCAATACTTGGCGTATACGGCGGGATCGGCAAAATTTTGGCCGACGCCGTAAGCGCGCACGCGCTTAAAATCACGGTTGTTGCCGGCAAGCGGCGTAATATTGCGGCGGATGATATCCACCGCGTCAGGATCAACGCCATAATGCGCGGCTAGATACTCTTCGTTTTGGTTTTCGTTCAGGTCATATATGCCCCAATACTTTCCGTTTAGGTATACGATCACGGGGCGTGTGGCAATGTTATCCACAAAAAGCCCCTCCGCCGCCAACGAAAAAAAACTGTCGCGCAGGCGGGCTTTGCCGCGATCCTGCCCGCTGTTGCGCAATGTCAAAGCGGAAAACGTCTGCTGTTCATAGCCCGGGAAAAAAGGATACGTGATCTCGCTGCGCCCATACCCGCCTCGAAAAAACATGGTAAAGGATTTTTGCGCCGCCAGCAGGGTGGAAGCGCCGGTGGCGCGCAGCCCGCAAGGAGACGAAACGCCAAGAGAGCCGCCTGCATCGAAGTATTCCATGTGCATTTCACGCTCTACGCGCTGCGCGCGTTCGGTGGCGGCGTATACCTCGTTCAGCAAAGTTTGCGGGCCGTTCAGGCAGACGACGGGCAGCGTGTGTTCCTGTGTAAACAAATACGTATGCGTGGCAATTTCGCTGGCCAAAAGGCCTTCCCGCAGCGCGATGGCGCGCACGGGCGTGCTTGCGGATATTTGCAGCGGAGCGGTGTATAGGGCGGACGCGGAATCGGGCTTGCTGCCATCCAGCGTATAAAAAATACGCGCCCCCTCTGTGGCGCAGGAAAGCGCAAGCGCAAACGGTTCATGATGATACAGTTTGATTTGCGAGAATACCGGCGCGGCCACATAGCCGGGATAGTGCGACGGGGCGTTTGCCGCGCCGGGCGTTGGCGTTGTGTAAAACACGCGTTTGCCTGTCGCGTCCGCTTCGTTGCGGCCGGCGCTCTGCCCGCTGTGCAGCGCGCCCGTGGTAAAATAGTCGCGCAAAATGCCGTCGGGATCCGTTAAAAACAACGTAGCGCCGGAGGCGGAAATGGCAAAAGGCAATGTCGCCTTCTTGGCCGTTCTGGTGGATGCCGTAACGGTAACACGGCCCTTGGAGGGTATGCTAAGCGCTTGTATTTCGTATTTTTTAAGGTCGGCGGCGTCGTTGCTCAAATACCAGCCGTTCAGCTTTTTTTCCTTGCCGGTGGGATTATACAGCTCGATCCAGTCCGGCTTACCGCTTTTGGGGGAAGAAACCGCGGCCACTTCACTGATGTACACGCCGTCAGGATTGCGGGAGGGAACGGAGCCAAGCTGTTCAAAACCCGCGCTGTCGTTTGGGGCTGCGGGCGTGGGCGTGCCGAAATAGCGCAGCGCGCCGTCCTCATCGCGGCCGATGGATATATTCTCCGGCATGCCGGGTGTGAGCGTGATTATGCTTTGGCGCATGCCGTCCATATTGGTCAGCAGCACGGCCTCGTCGCTGTCTGAAAGGCGGAAAGAAGCGTGCAGCTCGCCCTCGAGCCGGTTCTTGCCTGAAAGAAACACGAGCAAAAAGCCGCCCGCGTCGATGGTGACATCGGGGAACAGCCATTTGGAGGGCGTAAGCGGGTCGTCGGAAAGCGCGTAACCGAGCAAAGAAACGGGCATGGCGCTTTGGTTGTATAATTCCGCCCATTCACAGCGGTCGCCGTCCGCGTCCATGGCGCTGTAGCGGTTTTTCACCAATACTTCGTTCAGCTGCACCGGGTCGGAAGAATCCATGGGTTGTGGAGCAAGCGAGGAAAATGTGCGCGCATCATTTTCCTGCCCCGGTGTGGGAAAGGCGGTATAGGCAGGCGCACCATCGGCGGCAAGCACGGCTATATCGGCGGCCATAGGCAGCGCCCAGTTGAGCGCGTCCACCACGTCGCCGCGGCCGGAGCTTAAATACAGCGCGCCATCTTCCCCGCCCAGGCGAAACGAAGCGTGTATTTCGTCAATATGCGCGCCGCTGCCCGTGAAAAACACAAGCAGCCGTTCGTGTGGCCGCAGCTCCGTGTCCGGCATCTGCCATTTTAAAAAGTTTGTCTCGTCATCCGAAAGCCAGTATTCGCGCAAGCGGATAGGTTCCGCCGTGGTGTTGACCAGCTCGGCCCAGGGGTAGCGCCGTCCATCCGACGCCATGATGCCCCAAGCGTTTTCCGGCAGAACCTCGCTCAGTTTCAGGCCGCTTTCCGCCGTAATATACGAAATTTCCGTTGGGTCATAAACGATTTCCGTGGTGTTTGCCTGCCCGGGCGTCGGCGCGCTGCAATAGCCAAACCGGCCGTTTTCATCGCGCGCGTAGGAAATATCCTGTGGCAAAGCGGGAATGTCTATTTTATCGAGGATGCCAAGGTAACGATCCGTAAAATACAGGCTTTCACCGCTTTTGGAAAGCCCGAAGCCGGTGCAGTACACGCCTTCCGGCAGCTCGCCGGAAAAATCGGTGGCGTACAGCACGAGGCATTCGTCCGGCCGCAGCGTGATCGCTGGAAATTCCCATTTTTTGGGATTTCGAATGTTATCGCTTAAAAAGCAGCCTGTGAGGTTGATGCTGGTATCGGCGGTGTTACGCAGCTCGATCCAGTCGGGCGAACCCAACGTTTCGTCCACCAGTGAACGGGAATTGGAGCAAACGACTTCGTTTATAAGCACACCGCTCGTTGGCCTCGCCCCAGAAATCCCAAAAGAAGAAACGTCGCCACAGCCGCACAGGCTTGCGCCACAGAAGCAGGCAACAAGCAAAACCGCAACAACGCGCGGAAAATAGTATTGTTTATGAAAAAGGCGCAACATATCGTCCCCTTCGCTATAGCCATATTCGGGTGAGAATCGGTTTGAACAATACCAGTATAGCATATTTTATCGAATTTCGAATGATTTTAGCAACAAAAAGCGGCCATTATGCCGCGCAAAGGCATAAAAGCCCGGCCCGGTTTTGGCGCGCCCGGCCGCGGCATTCGCTCAAAGCGGGTATGTTCATGCCGCCACGGACATAGACTTTTCCCGTGGAGGCGTTGCTATGATTAATTGGAAGCGGTTATGTCTGATAGCGGGGATGCTGACGTTCCTTGCCTTGCTGGGGCGCGGTTGTATGATCGCCTGCCGGCCAAACCCGCAGGAAAGCCGCATAGAAACGCCGCAGGATATGCGCCTGAACAAGGAGCCTGTTATTTCCGTATATCTGCATGAAAGCAAAAAAACAGCAAAGATGCCGCTGGAAGAATATTTGCTGGGCGTGGTCGCCGGAGAAATGCCCGCAAGCTTTGAACAGGAAGCGCTAAAGGCGCAGGCCGTCGCCGCGCGTACCTACACGCTGCGGCAAATTGCTGCGGGCGGCTGCAAAAGCGGCGCCGATATCTGCACAAACAGCAAATGCTGCCAGGCCTATGACGGCGAAGCCGCCTGCAAGAAAAAGTGGGGTTCTGCCTATGAAAAGAACATGGTGAAAATCACCACGGCAGTGTTCCAAACGCAGGGAGAGGCGCTGTACTATAAGGGAGAGTTGATCGAAGCGCTGTATCACGCCGCCTCCGGCGGCCAAACGGAGGATAGCGAAAACGTATTTGCCTCCGCCCAGCCATATTTGCGCAGCGTGAGCAGCGCGAACGAGGTCGGCTCATCACATTTGGCGGATGAAAGCAAATTCACGGAAAAGGAATTTATAAAAAAGATTAACGCCAGATTTCCCAAAGCAAAGCTAAAAGCAGGAAAGCTGGCCGATATGGTGGCCGTCACAAAACGCTATCCCAGCGGGCGTGTGCAAAGCGTAAAAATAGGCGGGGCTGAGGCCAGTGGCAGGGAACTGCG
>JAVBPK010000072.1:0-19677 GCA_031549625.1 Eubacteriales bacterium | reverse complement strand
CCCGCAGACCAGGTTTTGTCGTACCCCATTTCCGCAAGGAACGGAATTGCCATCGCGCCAACCGCCGCCGTCGTAGCCGGGCCGGAACCCGATATCGCGCCATAGAACAGGCACGTTAATATGACCGCGCAGGGCAAGCCGCCACGAATACGCCCCACAAAATACGCAAACACGTGGAACAGCTTGCGGGATATGCCCCCTTCCGCCATGATTATTCCACCCAAAACAAATAAGGGAACCGCCAGTATGGGCGTGGTATCCGCACCGGAAAACATGTTGGCGATAAGCTGATTGATGGAGCTCCCGCTTCCGCCCAACATCAGCGGAGCCAGTGCGCCCATCATCATCGCGGCGCCAATCGGCACCGCAACGACCAACGCCCCAAGAAAAATCAGGAATACCCACAGCGACATCAGGCCACGCCTCCCCCCTGCCGATTTGCTTTTTGAGTGGCAGACGTCCCCTCCGCTGCTTTTTGTGCTGGTTCCGCTTCCGTTTCCACCGTTTCGTTAAAATGCAGGATGGAGCGGACGATACTTTCCACAGCGCGGATCACCGCCAAACCAAAACCGACAACCGTTGCGCAGTACATCGTCCACATCGGTATACGCATAGCGGAAGAACGCTGCCCCATTTCATATACGTTTTTCGTATAGCCGGCCGCATGTACAAAGAAAACCGCGAATATGGCCGCCAGCAGCACGTCCACAAGTATGTAGGCGATTTTTTTGACCTTCTCCGGCAAACTGTCTATGACAATGCCCACGCGCAGCATATTGCCTTTGCGAATCGTATAGCCCAGCGATAGAAATACCGTCCAAACGTAACAATACCGGCAAAATTCCTCCGGCCAAATCATAGACGAAAAAAATTTCCTCATGATAATTTGCAGCATCATTATACAGGCAATGACCGCCAGAAAAAAGACCAGGAATATCTCTTCAAAATTGTCATACAGGAACTTGGCAAATTTCACGGAAATCCCCCCTCTCGCCAGGCCATATACAGCGATTAATGATTGCGCCGCGCGCAACCGGTGCAAAGCGCGAGCATTGCATCAAACAATTATACCACATTACAAAAGAGTCATGACCGCCCGTTTCGCGAGCAACCATGACTTTAAAAAAGCAATATTTTTATGGCACAACAGGTCTGAAAACCGCTTTTACACTTTTAATCCATCATAGGCTATATGAATTTGTGCACCATACCGTCCCTGCAAATATGCCTCGTAATCATCGTGGTTATAGCCACTGTGGTGCGCGATATGCGTTATGTACACACGCGTTGCTTCGTCCACCGTGCCTTGCGCCTTCAAACGGTCGATGGTTTCACAGATCGTATATTGATCCATATGCGACGATTGCGGCGGCAGGCGCTTTTGCCCGAATGTACCTTCCAAAATCAGAACATCCAACCGCGTATTCTTGAGCGCCGCATACGTCTCCTCAAAAAATTCGCCCGTATCGCACGCATAGAACACGCATTGCTCCGGCGTTTTGAACACATAATTCAGCGCGTGTTCCTGCACCCCAAAGCCGCCATGCCGGCCCTTTACGGGCAGTACGGCCATTCCGTCTACTTCGTATTCTTTATATGGTTCCAACACGACGGCGCGATGGGTGTGCAGTATTTTTGTGTTCTCAATAAATTCCACCGACGCCGGATCGCACATTTCAAGCATTTGCCTTTCAAAAACGCGCAGCCACCCCGCCGCGGGCTCTGAAAGGTATACGGTGATCGTATCCATGGGCGTGCGGCTCATCGTGATAATGCCAAAGTTCCAAATGCTGAAATGATCGTCATGTGTATGCGTCAAAAACACATTGCGCAGCCCGGTAAGCGAGCAACCGTATTCCGCGCACGCGTGCATAACATCGGCGCCAAAATCGATGATATTGCGCTCGTTTAGCAGCACGGCGCTACGCCGCCGCCGCGCCCGCGGGTCACCGCTCCGCATGGCCCTTTGGCACGGCTCGCAACTGCAAAACGGATCCGGAAACCCTTCTCCGGCCCCTGTACCAAGAAAAATCATACCCATTCCCCTTTGCGGAATATTTATAAAAGAAAGCGCCGACAAAGCTATGTTGCCGGCGCCATCAGCCCCTATGCAGGTATGCCCGCTTTATAATCCGAGCTCCATAAAGAAAGCGCAATGGAAATAACCGCCGCGCCTATCCACAGCAGGATCACACTTCCCCAACCGCCCCAATCCGCAATCATGCCCAGCAACGGCCCCGAAATAGCCGCACCGATATATACCGCGCAATCGACAAACCCGGCTGCCGTTGACACGCGCCCAAGCGGGCGGAAATTGAGCGGAATGATCGTGGTCAGCACGGAATTCGCGCCGAAAACCATCGCCGAAAGCAAGCAAAAAAACACGATCGGCACAGCTGCGCCCAACGGCGCAAACAGATATAATCCCCCGGCAAATATGCCGCACAGCACAAACAGCATAGCGAGCGTACGCTTTTCCCTATAGCGGAATTTCTTATTTAAGAAGCCGGTGGCAAACGTACCGCAAAGATTTGTGATGGGCACGATGGAAAGGATATTGAGTGCCGACTGAAAATCCATGTGCTGCGACTCGGAAAGGAATGTTGGCCCCCACAGCACGATGCCTTCGCGCATGATGCCCTGCATAACGCAAATCAGCGCTACGATATACAATCGGCTGCGCCAAATCAGTTTCGCGGGCCCCGCTTCCTTCAGCGGGTGAATTTCCTCCGGCTCCTCCGAATTTTCCGCATTGGTTTTCATAATGGAGGCGGAATCTTTCTTAAAGTCACGCAGCATCCATACCCACACCACCGCGGTAACCGCCAGCAAACAGCCCGGCAGCAAGAACATATGCCGCCAAGTAAATAGCGTCGCCAGCCTGCTCACGGCGGCATACGAGCCAAGATAACCAAATACCATCGCAAACGACAATAGGACGACCATGAGCGACTGCTTTTCTTTGGGCGTATAGACGCTCACCGTGCGCACGATCGGGCCCCACAACATGGACTGGAAATACCCGTTTATCCCCCAGAGCACCAACATGGAAGCAAGCGAAGCCGCTTTGCTCATCAGAATATTTGCCACACCCGCCACAACAAGCCCCACGGCAACAAAGTACCGGGGGCCGAAGCGGTCGCCAATTACGCCGTTCAGCAACTGACCAATGGCATATGCCCAAAAAAAACTGCTGGCAATCAGGCCGATAACGGCTTTGTCCCACCCAAACTCCGCTTGCAAATACGGAATGGAGATGGACAGGTTTACACGGCAGAAATACGCGCACCCATACACAAAGCAACACGTAAGCAGCATGGGCCCAAACTTTTTTCCCAGAGGCATGCTTTTGATTAACCCAAAAATATTGGGTTGGAATACGCGCGCCTGCCAAAGCGGTCTACGCATTCGCCGCGAACATATTTTTCCGTGCCCAAAAGCTTCTTGCGCAGGCAAGTTACCGTGTCCTGATGTGGCTCGCCGATGCGATGCACATACTGGCGCACATCGCCGTTGATATACATTTTTTCGCAGGGAGAGCATTCGAATATGACCTTATTGTCTTCGATGCGGAAGCTGTGGATGGTTGGGCCGCTCGAAGCGTAAAAACGTCCGTCCACCAGCGCCTGTACGATATCATTGCGGCTCAGCGACGGCGCCTTCACGCAAACCCAGCCGCCGCCCAAATCGCTGTCGGGCGCGTCCAGGGCGAAATCGTCATGATTATCGTCTGTAGCCAGACCCCACAGCCGCATACCGCGGCGCAGCAAGGAACCCCAAATGACCTTGTCGTCGCCCATGTTTTCCACGTGATGAGAGCTATAGTTAAACACTTCCATCGCGTTCAAGCCTTTGAGCGGCAGAATATCTTCTATTTCGTTCAGCGACCAGTGCGGATGATTGACAGTTACAAAGAAACCGCGTTTTACCAAACTGTCTACCATACCCTGCACGCATTCATACCCCGTGAACGGCACAGGCCCGATCCATTCCCCATCTTTCAGCATGGGCAGTGTGGCCTTTTCCAGCATTTCATCCGTACCCATCACGCCGTTAAAATGAAAATCCCGAATATCTGTCGGTGTTTTTACGATGCCCAGCTCCACGGCCGGCAGCGCAAGAAAATCTGGATCGCTCAAAAAGCTCGTGTCGAGGAACTGGTTATGATCTGAAAAAGCTACAAAGCTATAGCCTCTTTCTTTGAATGCTGTTTTTAATTCGTCGTACGTCATCATGCCGTCCGACTTTGTGGAATGGCAATGGAGGTTGCCCTTGTACCAATTCCCAGGACCCGCAAACGGATCGATTGTCATACACTATCACCCCTTATTTCTTGTTGAAGTATTTGAAATCCTCACTCCTGAGGATTTGTCAAAGATGGAAACGCGTTCATCCACAAACGCAAGGCTCATATATTCGCCAATGTCGGAGCCGGCACCCGCGTCTATCATCACGCGCACCGACGCCCCTCCCACTTCGCTCTTTACAAGGATTTCACGCCCCAAGTGTTCTTTAATAAGCACTTTTGCACGTACCGCGCAATCTTTTTCCGCGCACACCACAAGATCATGCGGGCGCACCCCGATTACCACGGAGCGCTCACGCACCTCTTCGCCTGGCAGTTTTCCCTCCGGTATGACATAGAACAGGTCCGTTCCGCGGATAATGGTTTTGCCGTTTTCCCGCGTCAGCTCCCCTTCGACGAAGTTCATCGGCGGGCTGCCCATAAATTGCGCTACAAAGAGATTTACCGGATTGTTGTAGAGTTCATCAGGAGTATCATACTGCTGAATCGCGCCTTTGTCCAGTATTGCAATTTTGTCCGCGATGGCCATCGCCTCTTCCTGGTCATGCGTTACGATAATAGCCGTTATTCCCATGGCCTGCTGGATTTTGCGAATTTCATCGCGCACGTCAATCTTTAAGCGGGTATCCAGGTTGGACATCGGCTCGTCCAGCAAGAGCAACTCCGGGTTTTTGGAGAGGGCGCGGGACATCGCAACGCGCTGCTGCTGGCCGCCCGAAAGCTGACTCGGTTTGCGATCCATAAGCTGCTCTATTTGCACCACACGCGCAATTTCTTCCGCGCGGGCATATCGTGTTTGCTTGTCGACCTTTTTTTGCTTCAGTGGAAAGGCGATGTTGTCACGCACGGTCATATTCGGATACAGGGCGTAGCTTTGGAACACCATACCGATATTGCGGTCTTTCGGCTCCAGCTTCGTAACATCCTTGCCGTTGAACAGGATACGTCCGCCTGTCGGCTTGTATAACCCCGCCAGCATCATGAGCGTGGTGGTTTTACCGCAGCCGGAAGGCCCCAGCAACGCCACAAACTTGCCATCCTCCACGGTCAGGTTAAGATCATGGATCGCCTCCACGTTTCCTTCAAACACTTTGGAAATCTCAATCAGTTCTATCATACGTGTTTGCTCCCTCCCGCATTTTTCTTCATCAGCGAAAACTGCGTTACTATAAAATAAATGACGACCGGTACCACGTATACCAAAGCAATGGCCGCTATTACGCCTGTGTCAGAACCGCTTTGGTTCACTTCACCCATAGCGCCCTTTAGATACATGGACATGGTGTGAAAACGCTTATCGTAAACGTACGTAACAAAAATGATGTATTCCGACCAAGCGGATATGAATGTGAGCGTGGCTACAGAGGCGATGCCCGGCTTTACATAGCTCAAAACCACTTTACGGAAACTTTCAAACCGCGTGCATCCGTCCACCAGCGCGGACCATTCCACATCCCAGGGCACATCGTCAAAAAAGCCCTTAAGCATGTATACGCTCATAGGCGCGCCCAGGGCGACTTTCACAATGATGGCGCCATAAATGGTATCTATCAGCCCCAAGAAGCTCAATACATAATAGATGGAGATCAGCAGCGATACCGCGGGAAACGCATCCAACACAAACAGGGAGTTCAAAAACACCTTTTTTCCTTTGAAATTTAAGCGCGAGATGGAATAAGCCGCCGTCAAGGAAACAATGAGCTGCAATGCCGTGACGATGACCGCAAAAGCGACCGTATTCACAAAATAAGAACCGATCGGGTCGATGGTATAGGTTTTTACGCGCACAGATTCTTTTAAGAACTTGAAGTTTTCCAATGTGAATGGGTTCCCGCCCTTTTGAAATGCGTTTGTGATGAGCGAAAGGTATAAAATGATAAACACGGCAATGGAAAAGCTCATCACGATATAGATGACCAGGCGCTTGCGTGCTTGGCTCTGCATTTGTGGCACCTCCTTTCTATATTTAATCGATGCGGGTGGTTTTCATCAGCTTGTCGAACTTGAACGCACGCAGCAGTACAAGCGCAAGGCTGACCGAAACAACCACCAGCAGCAGGCTCAACGTGGCACCATACCCAAATTCGGACTGCTTAAATGCCTTCCGATAAGCGTATAGCGACCAAACCGTCGTGGAATAAAGCGGCCCGCCATTCGTCAAAAGCATGATGTATTCGTAGGATGTCATAAGAGAAAGCGTTTGCGCGATGGTCACATACATGACTTGCCATTTTATGGCCGGCAATATGATACCAAACACGATCGCCGAGTCTTTTGCTCCATCCACGCGCGCGGAAAGGTATAAGTCCTGCGGAATAGTCTTGATGGCCGAGGAAAATATGAGCATGCCAAAGGAAATACCTATGCAGGCATTTACCAATATGGCGGCGGCCATGGGGTACTCCATCAGCCAGTTGACCGGCTGCCCGCCAGTGCCGGAAATGATCGCATTTAAAAAGCCATAGCTCGTAGGAGCAAAGAACCACACCCACATGAATATGATGACCGTGGAAGGCGTCATGCGCGGCAGCATCCAAAATGCTCTGTAAAAAAGCGAATGGCTCTCTTTCGTGATGAAATAGGATGTCAAAACCGCGAACAACAGGCTTATTATGACGTTGACCGCCAATGTACAGCCCACATACACCAGCGTATTGCCGATGATTTCCGGCAAGTAGATGTCCTTCGCGATCTTAACGAAATTGGCAAATCCCGCAAAACTCCATTCCAACGTGAAACCCATGTCGGTGAACGACATGACTACCGTAAGGATAACAGGCACGATGAAAAATACGGTTACCAGGAGAATGAACGGGGCCATCATTAAGAAAGGGTATAATTTTTTTTTCATATTAAAGGGCCTCCTTATCTGGAGAGTTTCCGAGGTGAACAAAAAGGGAGCAGCTGCCTTTGTTATGCAATGTGTGAGGCGACGGAACTGATCGTTCCGCCCCATGACAAATAATGATTGACGGCGCCCCGCGGAAGCGCATCGCCATCCGCAGGGCGCCTATTCTGTTTTAATGAATTAGCGGACTTCCACCGCTTCACCCAGATCGTTTTGTACCATTTGGACGAAGTTATCCAGACCCTTTTCAGGCGTTACTTTACCCATTTCCACAGCCTGCACGATGGAATACCACGCTTCGTCATACAGCGCCCACTTATTGTGCTTCGGAGGCATAACAGCGTAATCCAGCATGTATGTGAGACGGCTCAGGAATACGTTTTCCTTGTATGCCGCGCTCTCAGCTGTGCGTTTGTTGATGGCCAGATGGCTCGTCTTTAATGTATGGTTGTTTTGAATATCCGGCTCCGCTACTTCTTCAAGTATCATCTTGATGATACGATATTCATCGTCACTCACCGTGTTCGGCACCATGTATACCCAAGGGTTGCACATTGTCAGCGGCTTCTGGCCCTTTTCCACAGCGGGGATCAGCCACTGGCCATAGTTTTCATCCACATAGTCGGAAGCCACGCCGCCTGCGCTCATCATGTCGCCTTTGTTCCAGATACCACCGAACCAAAAGCTTACTTTTTGGTTTGGCCACAGATCGCCTTCAATTTCTTCCCAGGTGATGGATGTCATTTCCGCGGGCATCAGGTTATATGTGCGTACGAGGTCGTTGTAGAATTGAAGGGTTTTGAGCATCTTATCCTTTTCTACTACGAGTTTGCCTGTCGCTTCATCGTATAAGGTCGCGCCAAACAGCGTGGGGAACATGGCGCTGAGGTCCGGACCGGGGCGCGGACGGTGATGCAGCACATGCGGAGGATTGACCTTTGTTTTCACTTCCCCTGCCAGCGCAATGAGATCGCTCATGAGGAAGTTGCCATCTTTGATATCCTGCTCGATCTTGAGCATTTGTTCGTCGGTATAACCGGCTTTGCGCATATTTTCTTTTACATACCATACTACGCGCGCGTCGATATCCTGGATGATGCCATATGTACCGCCTTTGTACTCAACGGCAGGCCACAGCGATTCTACCACATCCGAATACGCGTCGCTGTTGCGCAGATCGCTCAGTTCGCGGAGATAACCGGCTTCCGCAAAAAACGCGCACGCGTCATATGCCTGCACCAATATTTGCGCACATGCCTTGGACTTGTATTGCAGCGCAAACGCGTTTCTGAAGTCTTCCGCCGTTCCATCCAGGCGGTCACGAGTGATATTGATCGTCACATCTTCGCCATTGGCCTTTAATTTTTCCACGACTTTGGCCGCCGCAGCTTCAATGTTTTCTACGCGCGATTCTTCAGCGCGGAGCATGACGCGAATATCATACACCTTTGGCCCGCTGCTGGCTGTACCCTGTTGAGCCGCAGGAGCATTTGAACAACCCGCCAATGCAATAACGAGAGCAAGAATCAGTAGAATAGAGATAGTCCGCTTCATCATACAATGTCTCCTCCATATATTGTTTTGATTTGTCTGGTATTACCGGATATTTTGCTCCATGGATTTTTCGACGATATCCATGGCTGTGTTCAGTTCGTCTTCTTTGATGATTAAAGGCGGTGACAGTGTTAGAACGTTTCCTTGTGATACTTTGTAGCTTAATCCATTTTCCAGGCAGGCATATAACACTTTTTCCGCGCCTGCAATATCTTTTTCTTTTGTTTTGCGGTTCGTAACCAATTCTATGCCGCAGAGCGCCCCGATTAACCGCGTATCGCCCACGCCTTCGAATTCCTGTTTCAACCGGGCTAGCCGTTCCTCCAGCAGGCGGTTGAGTTTTGCCACATGACCCAATACATCGTTTTGCTCTATGTATTCGATCAACGCATACCCGACCGCACACCCAAGCGGGCTCTTTTCGTGCGTATAATGCCCCAGCGAAATTTCCTGACAAACATTATACTTTTCTTTTGCCAGCACTGCCCCAATGGGATATAGGCTGCCGCCTAAGCCCTTGCCTATTACGAGGATATCCGGCTCGACCGCATAGTTTTCAAAGGCAAACATTTTGCCAGTGCGCCCAAACGCGGTCGGTATCTCATCGAAAATGAGCGCCACGCCATATCTGTCGCAGATATCCCGGATCATTTGATAATACACGGGTGGGGGTACCTGCACGTCCGTGCTGCGCACGGGTTCCATCAGAATTGCGCCGATATCTCCTTCGCATTTGCAAACGTACTCGATATATTCGGCGCATTTTTCCGCGTTATCCGGGTATTCGCTGAATATGCCGCGGTAAGAATTAAACGGCATGACATGCTCGCAGCCCGGAAGCAACGGCCCTATTCCCGCGCGGAAATGGCCTTCCCCGCCTACAGAGATCGTATCCAGCGTTGCCCCATGAAACGAATCCCATAGGGAAATGACTTTATGCTTGCCCGTTGCTTTTCGCACGACCTTGAGCGCTATGCTGATGGCCTCCGCCCCGCCCGGCGCAAAAAGCACCCTGTATGGGCCCGGCATAAGGTCTACCAGCTTTTTCGCCAGCCTGGTGGCCGTGTCGTTTGCATATCGCCTTGGGGAAAAAGAGAGCGCCTCCAACTGCCGCTGCATTGCCTGCAACAGATGCGGGTGATTATATCCCAGCTGGTGAACGCTGTTGCCGTGAAAATCCATATACCGCCTGCCATCGCAGTCGTATATGTGAATGCCGTCCACTCGTTCCACCATATTTATGCAGGGCGTGGAAAGCGCCTGATGCAGGAAGACATCACTGTCTCTCTGCAGTAAGGCGCGCGCTTTTTCGCTTAGAAACTTGTCCTGCCATGCGGTCCTTAGATCGCTGAGGTTGATATCTCCCTCTGTGCGGCCGGCTTGATGTTCCGTTGCCATACAGCGCCCTCCTTAAATAACTTCAAGAATACCCTGACCCGGACGTTCGCCCTTCCGCAGGCGCGGCTCGATTTGGCAGAAGATGATTTCGGGCACGTACGAGACGTTTGGCACCAGAAAATCCGGCTTGGCCGCCGCAAGCTGCTCATACCCATTGCTGCCCGAAGCATACAGCGCGATCGTCCAGCAACCGGCATTATTGCCGCAAATCATGCCCGCAGCGGTGTCGTCGATCTTAACAACCGATTCGATTACGCTGGTGTTCGTCTTTTTCATACAATCGTATACCATGTGCGGCGTGGGACGGCCTGGTACGATTTCCGCATTGGTTGTTACGTCAAAATGCATGCCGTATTTGTCTTCAAGTTTTTTGTTAAGCAGCTTGGAATCCTCATCGTAGTAGCCCGTGTCGCAGCCGACGAGTATGCCTGCTTCCCGCAGTTTTGCGATGCATTCTACCGCGCCTGCGATGGGTTTTGCCAAATCGTCATCCACGATGTATTTTGTCATGAGCGGCCTGAATTCAGCCAGCAACATATCGAAATCCTGTTCGGTATATTTATGACCAAATTCTTTTATGAACTGTTCTTCCACTTCCGGCAGTTCCAGGAGCATGCGCAAATGCGTAGGCTTGAAATTGCCCATCGGTTTGCGAATGGAATCCCATCCAACTAAGATGTTGTGGTTTTTCAAGGTTTCATAGAAAGGCACAACGGGTGCTTTGCAGCCTCGCAGATCATCTTCCGGCCAGCGATGCCTGAGATCTTGAGGGCCATCGCAGAACGTGCCAGCCGTATCCAATACCGCCAGCTTGATTTTTCCTGTATAACGACGTGTATACATATGGGTGCATCCCTCCTTCGCCATTGACGCAAAACTCTGTGCGCCATTATGAAAAAGTATAGCGTATGTTTAACAAGCCGCAATAAAGGTGAAGTAAAGATATAGTAAAGAATGACAAAGAATATTCTTTGAATTTCAGCTTGGCATGGCGAATTTGTAGCCTACGCTGCGTACAGTAATGATATATTTGGGATGCAGCGGATCTATCTCGACCTTGCGCCGCAAATTGCTGATGTGCACCGTGACCGTTTTATCGTCGCCGGTTAGTATGCTATTCGTATCCCATACGTTTTGGAATATCTGGCTGGTGTAAAACACCTGATTCGGGCTTCCTGCCAAAAGCGCCAATATGTCGAATTCGATCGATGTGAGCGTGACATGCTTATACTGCACAATCACCACACGCCGCTTAACGTCTATCTTGAGATCCGGCAAGTCTATGAGATATTGATCGACCTTTTCTTCGGGGCGGATGCAGAGCTTGGATCGCCTGAAAAAGGCGTGAATCTTGGCGATCAGCACACCCATGCTGAACGGATACAGCAAGCATTCGTCGGCGCCCGCGCTTAATGTGGATATTTGAAACATCTCATTGGCCTGCGCGCTTATTATGAATATGAGTGTGCTTGTCAAATCCCGCAGGCGCATGCACATTTCCAATATGCCGCCCTCTTCTCCCGTATCGAGCAATATCAATAAATCGGGCGGCGGCGCGGCCTCAGACAGAGCAACCTTCAATTCGTCATACCGTTGAAATGAACCCACATCATATCCTTCGGTCATCAGGCGCATCTTTAGCATCTCCAGCGGATATGCGCTTTGGGACGCGATATATATCATTTCCTTTTGCATGACTGGCGGCTACTCCTTTCTAAAATCGTTCTTTGAACTTTGCGCTGTGCGCGCTTTCCCCGCCCGGCGGGCAATTGTTTTTATTTCGGCAATTTGCTATACTCAACTCAAAATCAGCGAGGGGGTCTATCATGTATACACGCAAATATACGGGCAAAATCAACCTTGTTATCCTGGATCTTGCAGGCACCGTATGCGACGGCCCTCACGATCTCAGGCACCGCTGGCCGGAAGATGATCTGCGAGGCTGCAAGGCGCCTGTCCTGCCCTTTTATGCTGTGCTGAAGAAGCACGGCGTTATTGTGGATTGGGGAACCATCCGCCACCTGATGGGCATGTATAAGCCGGAGCATCTGCGCCTTTTGCTCAACCATCCCGATGTTGAAGCGCAGTATATGCGCCTATATGGCCATCGTTGCACGCCGGAAGAATATGAGGCCCTGCTCGATGAGTTCAAATCCGAACTGCTGCTTTACGCATTGGATGACGATTTGATTAAACCCGTAAGCGGCGCAGCCGCGTGCATTGAACAGCTGCGTGAGGCCGATATTTTCGTGGGATATGATACCGGTTACTTTGACAATGTCGCAAGGTCTGTTACCGCGCGATTGGCCAAAGAATTTGATATTGTGTTTGATGTGTGCACAAATTCCGAAATCGTTCGCGGCCGCCCCAGCCCCTGCATGATTTTTGATTGCATGTCGAAAAGCCATATTTGGCCGGCCGACAGCGTGGTGAAAGTTGACGATACCGCCGCGGGCATCCTTTCCGGCAACAACGCCGGCTGTTGGACTGTTGGCGTTTACGCAACTGGCAGCAACAGCTATGAACAACTTGCAGCTGCCAGACCGGATTTTTTGATCCCCAGCATTCAGTATTTACCAGAAACTATATTTTGTCAAATAGAACCTCTGCTGCGGCGCGGCGAACGCGCTGGCCAAAACCATGTAAAATAGCCAAATGTGTGGCATTTATATGCCACTTTCCCGTTAAACCGGCCAGCCCCATTGCATGCTGACTATTTTGTGTTTTCAGTCTACCACTCGTTTTTAAACCTAGCAAGAAGAATATGTCTATAAGTTTTGCCGCGGCGTTTAGGCCGCCCCTCACCAATTATTATCGCTTATTTTGCTGGGCATTCCCTTGCAAAAAGAATGATACAACACGCGAGCCAAGACCGCAAAAAAACAGGAGGCTGACATTATGGAACAATTGAAAGTTTTTATCAACGGAGAATTTATCTCAAGCAAAACGCAGAAATTCATGCCTGTGTATGATCCCAGCGTGGGCGAAGTGATCGCCGAAGCGCCCTGCTGCACGATGGAAGAAGTACATGCCGCGATCGCTGCAGCCAAAGACGCCTTCCCCGGCTGGAGCGCCACCCCTTGTGCCAAACGCGTAGAAGTACTTTACAAATTTCGCGATTTGCTCGTGCAGCATATGGACGAGCTTACATATATGCTTTGCCGCGAAAACGGCAAAACCTACGAAGAATCCCGCGGCGACCTTTTAAAGGTAAAAGAGCCTGTGGAAGTAGCCTGCGGTGCTCCAAGCCTCATGATGGGCGAGGCGCTTATGGACGTGACATCCGGCTTTGACAGCACACTTTATCGTGAACCGATTGGCGTATTCGCCGGCATTGCCCCTTTCAATTTCCCTGCCATGATTCCCATGGGCTGGATGATGCCTATGTGCATCGCGACCGGCAACACGCTTGTGATAAAGGCCGCCTCCATGACGCCCATGACTTCACTTCGGCTTGCCGCGCTTTTAAACGAGGCGGGATTGCCAAAAGGCGTCGTCAACGTCGTCACCTGCTCCAGAAAAGAAGCGGAACTATTTTTAACGCATCCGGATGTAAAAGGCGTGACGCTCGTTGGCTCCACTTCCATCGGCCTGCACATCTATAAAACCGCGGCAGCGCACGGAAAACGCGTGCAAAGCCTATGCGAGGCGAAAAACCACGCGCTCGTGCTGGAGGACGCGCCCATTGAGCGCACCGCCGCTGGCATTATCAATTCCGCCTTTGGCTGCGCGGGCGAGCGCTGCATGGCACTGCCCGTAGTCGTGGCCGTAGACAGCATTGCCGACCAGCTTGTCGCGGAGATTTTGCGGCAAGTAAAAACCAAGGTGATTGGCCCCGCATACGACGAAACAACCGATCTTGGACCGGTTGTGAGTGAAGACCATAAAAAGTGGGTTGTCGCCTGGATTGAAAAAGGCATTGCGGAAGGCGCAAAATTGGTACTGGACGGCAGAAACACAAAAGTTGACGGGTATGAGAACGGTTTCTTTGTCGGGCATACCATATTTGACCATGTTACACCGGATATGCACATCGGCCAAGACGAAGTATTCGGGCCCGTGCTATGCATCAAGCGCGTGAAAGATTTCGAAGAAGGCCTTGCCCTCATGAACAGCAATCCCTTCGCCAACGGCTCCGTCATATTTACGCAAAGCGGCTACTATGCGCGCGAGTTTGCACGCCGCACACATGGCGGCATGGTTGGCGTGAACGTGGGTATCCCCGTACCCGGCGGCATGTTCCCCTTTGCGGGCCATAAAAACTCGTTCTTTGGAGACCTACATTGCCTGGGTAAGGACGGCCTTCGTTTTTACACGGAATCAAAGGTGGTTACTACGCGCTGGTTTGACGATGCTGAAGCCAAAAAGACCAAGGTCTCTACTTGGGATGGCGCCATGTAAGGCGAAAAACATCCAAAATCCTGACTTTTGGTGATATGTGAAGGGCTGCCTCGCTTTTTAGCGGCGCAGCCCTTTTGCCGGTTTTAAAAAATCGTATGGATGGTTTATGCGTTTTTTGCCGTATCTTCTATGATGTAGCCATCGTCTGTCAGGCAGCAGGGCATGTCGATCTTGGCCTCGTATTGTGCTATTACGTTAAATTCGAGCGCATTTAACTGCGCGTGATAGTTTGCCAGAACCGACATATCGCCCACCAGCCGCAGCAAGCCGGCTTCCGCCTCGTTTCGTTCGAGGATGTCCGTGGAATTTTGTAAAAACGCTTTGCGCAATTCCAACGTTCGTTTTCTGGTTTCTATATTTAAGAACTTAAAATAGAGCAGCCGTATGAAAAATTCTTCCCGGCTCATCATTAACGCGTCCGGAAAGCAACGCAATGTGTCTGCAAACAATTGATGGCCTATCGGCGTGATGCTGTAGATGATGCGATTGGGTTTGCCCTCGACCACCTCTACGGTTTTTTCAGCAGCTCCTTGCTTTTCGTATGCGCGCAAAAGAGGATATATCGCGTTGTTGCTAAGCACAACACATGCGCCTTCTATTTGTTGGATCCGCTTTTTTATTTCATATCCGTAACATGGTCCGTTCATCAGGCAACTCAGGATATGGATGGCATAATACATATTTCCACTCCGTATCTCTTTTTCTTATGCCACTATACCACAAAAGGCATCTATCTTCAAGAAGCCAGAAGATACGGGGCAAAACGCCCCGTATCTTCTTTTGCACGTTCTTTGCCGTGGATTATTTGGCGCAATGCTTGCCGGCAATATAGCCAAACGTACCCGCTGAGGCGATACCGCCGCAATATACTTCGCGGAACATGGCGGCTGTAGGCGGCGCTGCGTACAGGTTTGCGATGGGCTTGAATTGCACATCCAGTACTTGCGCGTTTTCGTTGATGGCCAGCCCGCCAAAGGTGTGATAGGCGTTTGGCATAACCGGAATGGCATAGAACGGCCCTGTTTCGATGGGCTCATGATTGGCCGTCCTCGACACTTCCATGCCTTCGTTGTTGCCCTTTGCCGCCGCCTCGTTATACGCTGCCATGGTTTTCAGGAATGTTTCCTTATACAGGCCAAAACCTTCCTGCATTTTCGCGCCAAGCTCTTCGAGCGTATCCGCCGTGTACACCTTGACGCCCTGCGGCTCTATCATATTGATGATGGCTTCGGAAGACGTAATTTTATCGTAGATGGTTTTATCCGCAATCATGAACGCCATGCAGCGCTTTTGCTTTGCTACCATCTGCACGGGCCTTGCATATTTCGCATCGACAGGGGATGTTTCATCTATGAAGCGCTTGCCGTCCAGATTCACCATGACGCCCTGCGTTTCTTCTTCGAATGTGTAGTGAACCCACGGCGGTACCGGCAGCCTGCCACCGGATATGCCCGTCAGGCTTTGCGGATCTCCACCACGCGCTTTTTCGTATTCTTCGGGGTTTTGCTCCGTGAACGGGCCGGAAGAAAACGCGCAAAGCGTGCCGGAGAATGTGGAAAAACTGCCACTCGTCATGGCCCCAACGCCCTGCGCCATCAGCATGCCGCTGCCTGTGTTGTATGGCACTCCCTGGTTGCGGATTTGATCGCCGTTTGGCCCCATATACTGCGCCATGAGGCCATGGTTTGCCTGGAAACCACCGGTGGCCAATATGACCGCGCCCGCTTTTATCATGATGATCGTGTCTTCTCCCTGCTTTGCCGCCACCACGCCGCAAACCGTTCCGTTTTCGTCTACCGCCAGGTTCATGCCGCGCGTGTTGAGCAAAATGGTGCCGCCCTTGCCTTCTATAAAAGTGGCCAGCGCGTCAAAATAAGCTTTGTGCCTTAAATACCCTTTTTCACCGGAGCCCATGCCCCAATCCAGCGTATAGCCACGCACACCGCCTGTGTGACGCGTGAGCGGAACGCCTATGCTTTGGAGCCATGGAATGTATTCTTTCCGAAGTGTTTCGACGTATTTTTTTGCCAGAATTTGATCGTGGAGGCCTTCTGTGTGTTTGTTGTATTCTTCCCAAGTTTCCAATCCCCAGGCATGCAACGTGCCGCCGGAATAAGCGGAACCACCGCCCAAATAGCCACTGATCTCCAGCAGAAGCACTCTTTTGCCTTCTTCGGCCGCGGCAGCAGCCGCACTGAGGCCGCCGTTTCCGCCGCCCATTACCACTACATCGACTTCATAATCCCATATGGGCGCTGGAGCGGGCGTAGCCACCGGCGCCGCTGTTGGCACCACTGTCGGCGGGACTGCCTCCGTGCCGCCCGCTGCCGGCGCGGGCGCGCATCCCGGCAAAAAGCCGACGCCTACCGCCGCTATTGTGCCCGCTGAAGCAAATTTAAGAAATTCTCTTCTTGTGAAAGACATGTGTTCTTCCCCCTGCGTATTATTTTATTTTAGTACCCGGTTTTGAAACAGAAAGATTGGCCCAACAATTTTCTATGTCATGATATTATATTCACAATTATATGTCAATATGTAATATAACTTATTATCCTATTATTTTTTATACTATCATACTTGAACCAATCCTGCCTGTTTTCCGTACCGGCAGGAGGGTGCGGTCTCGCTTATTATGCGAGAATTCCAAGAGCAAAATAACAAAAAAAGAAAAGCACTTTCTCGCCTTTCTTTTTCCCCTCTATGGCGCCTTGCCTTCCCCTCGCTCAGTAACTATGCAAGCCTGCAAACAGGAAGTTTACGCCAAAGAATGTGAATAATACCAATGCAAAGCCCACAATCACCAATATATTTGCGCGCTTGCCCTGCCACTTTTTCAGGCGGTGCAAATGCAAATAAATGGCATATATGATCCATGTAATCAGGGCCCAGGTTTCTTTCGGATCCCAGCTCCAATATGTGCCCCATGCCTGTTCCGCCCACACTGCCCCAATGATGATCGTAAATGTAAGCATAACAAAACTGGCGGCAACAATGCCATATACTTTTTTTTCGGATATATCGGAAGACGCCTTTTTCAGCTGTATGATGGCGCTGCCCGCAGCCACCGCAAACCCCGCGTATGATAGCGCCGCCGTTACGACATGGATGGCCAAAAGCGGGCTTTTTAATACGGGCGATAAGGGCTGCGCCTGCTGTAGCTGATTCGGCATACCCAAGATAACGACCCATAGCAAAAGGGAAGCGATTATGCACGCTGCCGCCCCTGTGGCGGCGGATTTATTCTTGTATTCGATAAACAAATAGAGCAAAGCTACAAAGGCGGCAAACAGGAGCACAAAATCCGCCACATTTGCAAGCGGCAAGCGCTGAATCAAAAGTGAGCGCGCTACCATAGCGAGAATATTAACGGCAAAACCGCCCAAGAATGCAGCTACAGCCGCCTTTGCCGCGGCCCTGCTTTTTACCCCCAGCAGGTATAGCGCCGCAGCGGCCGCGTACAGCACGGCCGCCAAAATGACGAATGTTAAAATGAATTCTTTCAATTTCTTTTCCCTTTCATGAACACAATGCCAGCGCCGCCAAGAAGCAGGATGCCTCCCAGCGCAACCACCGGCAATCCCGGATCGAATTTGTATGTAATCAACACATATGGTTTCACTTCTGCAAACTGGAAATATAAATCTTCATCGACCTTGATCCATTCTTGTATGCCTGCGACCTGCAATTTGGCTTTTTCCTGCCCCTCATGGCGCATATAATACAGTACGCGCGGATTATCCGGCCTTTCCGTTTTGCTTTCGTTGCCGAACGCGGGATCGTAATTTGGCAGGTAATCAACAATTTCCAGAGATTGCTGCGTGCCCGAAAACAAGAAGCTTTCGCCCTTGCCTAAGTAATCGCTTTCGCGTAACTCCGTTGAAGACGTCGTTTTTATTTGGATACCGTAGCCGTATTTGCTGATATAGAATTTTGCTCCGTGCGCTTGAAAAGGAGCGTTCATGCGCGTTGTACCTTGCGCCGTCTCTATCTGATCTTTCAGAAGGGTGATATCCGCATTGTATTGCGACGCGGAGCCGTCCGGATAAAAATCCATATAGAACTTGTCCAGGCGCAATGCATATGGTATCTTTCCGAGGCTTATAGCGTTCACGTCTACCTGCTCCCCTTCCGGAACCGGCACCTGCCCCCTTACTCCGGAAAAATAGTAGAACATGCCGCCCAGAATAATCAGCACGATTCCACAATGGAGCGCCGCCAGCGCGCCCGTTCGCAACAGCGTCCCCTTCGCTCCCGCTTTGCAGCGCGTGAAAAAGAGCTTGCACTGATTGCCCGCACACAGCGTCATATTGAGCAGGGCGAGCAGGAATACAAGCCGAAACACAAATGTTTTTGTATACCCATCCGGAAAAACAACCGATCCCACGCCAAGCACGAGCCCCGCAATTCCCAAAAGAATCAGGCCTGTTTTCATTGACGACATTTGCCGATAGAGGTTTTTGCGTTTGTTTTTATCCATGCATAATACCTTGACGCTTCAGCGTGTCTTGCGCCGCCGGTTTTCAGAAAAACCCGCCTTGTTTGGCCATGCGAACACAAAAAGAGGCTAAGCACGAATCCCCTTCACGCCTAGCCCCCTCTAAGCAATTTTCGCTTACTTTCTCTTTTTTAATACTACTGCCGCCACGGCGCCAACCACCAATACAAGCCCAACAATGAGTATGATATCCGTCATGCCGCTTGCCGAGGGCGTATCGCCTTGATCGGGCTGCGGCACAGCTGTGGCTGCCGGAGCGTCCGTAGCTGCTGGCGCGGTTGTTGGCGCGGTTGTTGGCGCTGCTGCTGGCTCCGCCGTAGCCGCCGGCGTTGCTGCTGGAACCGGCGTTGCCGCAGGTGTAGGAACGCTCGCCGGGTCCGCCGTTGGCGCAGGCGCCGCCGTATCCGCAGGTGCTGCAGCTCCCCCTTCGTGTTCCGCTTTGAAGCCAGGGCCATGACAGGCGTCGCAATCCTCGCCTAGTTCGGGAAGCGCTTGCGCTACCATCGGCATGCCTACTGCCATAATGAGGAACAATACCAAAACAAGGCAAAAAAATCTACGTTTCACAGAAATATTTCTCCTCTTCTATTCATGCTTTGCAGGTTATATATCCGTTTTAATGCGCGCTACTTGCGAAACATTTCGAAAAAAGCTGGGCCCTTTCCCTTGATGTTT
>JAVBPK010000136.1:0-14603 GCA_031549625.1 Eubacteriales bacterium | reverse complement strand
CGCAAACCTGCTGCAAGCTTTCGCGCAGCACAGAAGAAAGAAGCTTTGAGCGCTCTATGTATTCTATTTCCGGATAATCCAGTAATTCAACGATTTGCATGGAAAGCAAGGTAATGATTGCGTAGTTTTCATTTAAAATCTCAATTTGGATGTCGCTCATATGTTCCTGCAGTCGCAAAATATTACCCGAATATTTAACGATGACCTCGGTGCGTTTATTATTTGCTGCGAACATATCTATCAGCGGCCGCAGCGAAGCGCTGTTCATCGTTATGGTTGGCATGATTGACCTCCTAGCTTAGTAAAAGCTCTGTATATAATGCCAGTTTAGTTCAATGGGCGCCCAGCCTTGATCCACCCACCGATAGCCGTTCAGCATAGTATCCAGCAGCGCGGTGGGGTAAAGCCAGAACGATTCGCCCGTTGCCAGCCAAACGAAAAAAACAGAATGCGCGTAGTTGCGGAGAAAGGACGGCTGCACCAAATAGGGGCTAAAGTCGTGCGGGCGCGCTGGAATAAGCGGCGGCGGAAAGGAAGGCGGATTGCGCAGTATGGTTTTGGAATGATGGTAAGGACACATGTTTGACCCCCATAACAAAATTAGCCTTATATTTGGCGTGGATCATTGATTTACCGTAATTCTGCCATTCGGGTTACCGCAACATAAATATCTGAGATGCGATACCACGTAGGAAAATCTACAATGCCGGAAGTCGGCAGCCCAAATATACTTTGAAATTTTTCCACAGCGGCAAGCGTAGCGTTGCCAAATATGCCATCGTCCCGCACTTTGGGCAACGCAGGATAATTGTTGGAAATGGCGGTTAATTGCTCTTGAATCGTGCGCACGCTTTCGCCTACAGAACCAAGCTGGAGATTCGTTCCAGGGAAGGAGGACGGGACACCCTGTACGGATTTTGCCTGCATCAGGAAGATATCTGTACCGTAGTAATATTTCAAAATATCGATGCCGGAATAACCTTGATCGCCTAGACTTTTTGAACCCCATTGCGAGAGCCAATTGGGGCATTGCACGCGCTTGCCGTCGCAATATTGCGTAAATAAGGGCTGGCGTATATCCGGGCGCGTGATGAAGGTGGTGAATATTTCGTCCACTACGCGGGACACTTCTGTGAAAATATTGCGCCCATACGAAAACGCATGGTCATATGCCGTGGAATTTGTAATGGTGAAAGGGAAGCCTTTGGCAGGATACCATTCGGTGTATACACGGTTTAGAGTAAAGGAAATGATGGCCAGCACATTTGCCCTGATGGTTTCTGTGGGCCAGGTTGGATAGATCTCGCAGCATGCCACGTTTTTTATATAGTCTTTAAAGGGTATCCAGTAATTTTGTGCGTCCGCGGTTGGAGCGCCCGTGTGCACGATGATATATTCAGGAATAACCGGATTGGGCAGCACGCTATATCCTTGGGCCGGCGGCAGTTCCTTCACCTCATTTTCGGGAATTTTAGGCGGAAAATTGCCCCAAAGCGTGTTTGGCTGGATAGTAATGCTTCGTTCTGCGGCGGGCGTATTTTCCGCCCGCTCCAGATAAACGGACTGGATGGCTTGCGTTCCGCTGAATATTTGCGTACCGTTGATCGTTACCAGCTTATACCCCGGCAAAGTGATAAGCACATCGTACTCGGCATATGGCTGCTCACTGCTCGCTGGATCAAATGAGAATTCCCAGTATGGCGCTGGCAGGTCGATCATGGGCGATTGGCCGGATTCATCCGTTATCAGCTCGGCGGATATGCCGGTATCGCCGGACGATGGCCGGATTAACACGATAGCGCCGCTTGCCGGTTCTCCTATGGTTCGGTCATATGTTTCTATGCTTAAATGGCCGAGAGTATTGCTTGTGCCGTTGTTTTCCACGTGCGTACCTCCATCGTGCTGCTTTTTTATATGGTATGCGGCGGCAAGCCCACAAAGAATGTGACATTGCAGAAAGGTGCGTTTTCGATGCCTGTACGAGGCTTTTTGCCAGTTGAGGTGGAAAACGCGTAAAAAAGCGCAGCCATAAATGGCTGCGCAAAGGCGGGGGATAAATACAAAGACTACGAAACCTGAGATAGAATGTAGTTAGCGACGATGGACAAAAATTCGCTGTTTGTAATGTATTCTACAGGATAATAGGCAAAAATCTGCTTATATAAGCCTGTCTTGTTTTGCAACATGTGGTAGATAGCGCGACGAATGTTCCTTTCTACGGCCATAGGGGAAGTTTTGATTTTTTTTGCTACTTCGGGATAGAGGTGCTTTGAAAGCTGATGAAAATTTTCTGTTTGCTCTAAGTAGTAAAGCAAAGCGACCTGCGCGCACTGATTGGCTTTTAAATGGGGCAATATACCGAGCTTGTATACGATATTTTGTACGATATCAGGCAGCGCGTTTTTTGGTTCCGCCGGCGAACTTAGCGGCGCAACCGGGTCAGATATAGCCGCGCGGTGTATGGTCATTTCCTCAAGCTTTTGCATAAAGCGCGTGAGATCTACGGGCTTCATGCTATAGTAATCCACATTCAACTCGTTTAATATGCGGATGATGGTGTCCGTGCCTATGCCGGAAAGAATGTAGATGATAGGATTGTATTCCGGCATTTCGTGCCGGATGCAATTGACGATATATGCGCCGTCGTACTCAGGCATGATGATGTCGAGGATGATGATATCGGGCTGCAAGTTTTTGATGCTTTCGAGCGCTTCCTTGCCATCATGCGCCTTTTTTATTACGGAAAATTTATCGTTGGCGCTGATATTACGGGCCAGGATTTCCACCCAACCTCTGTTATCATCGGCGATAAGCACTGTGTACATGCGGTCACTCCTGTCCATGCTTTGCGTTTGGAAATATCATACATATAATTTGTACCAATCACAATGAAGCGGAAGGGTCTAATTTTGTTTGTTTATGTCGAAAAAAAGATGCATAACGGAAATAGCGGAAAAATTGCGCGTTAGGCGCGCTGCATCCAAACTTCAGCAAAAGAGAGAGGGGGACGCGCCCCTTGGCGGGACGCGAGGCAGAGTTCTCTATCGCCTCGATCTCAATGATTGAGCAGGGCGGACTACTCTTTGACAGAACTGATATGCCAGATGTTTTTGCAGTAATCTAAAAGCATTCTATCGCTGGAAAACTTGCTGCTTGCGGCGATATTTGCCAGGCATTTGCGCCCAAACGCGACGCGGTCCTGATAGTCGCGATTGATTTCGAGCTTTTTCTCTACATATGGCAGCAACTCCAACAATACGAAATACGGGTCGGCGCCATTGTAGCCATAACCGTTGACAAGTCCGTTGAACAGATCCTGGAACAGGCCTGTTTTGTTGCAGGCAAATGTATCATCGATCAAAGTGTCGAGAATGCGATTGATGCGGGGCTCATTTTCGTATAGGCTGCGGGGGACATACGCTTGACGAAGCGCCGTTAATTCATCGACTGTTTTACCAAATTTATAATTGTTTTCAAGCCCGGCCTCTTCGAATATTTCGATGTTGGAGCCGTCCATGGTGCCAAGGGTGACTGCACCGTTCATCATGAATTTCATGTTGCCGGTGCCGCTGCCTTCCGTGCCGGCGGAAGAAATTTGTTCAGAAATATCGGCTGCGGGAATAATGAGTTCTGCAAGGGAGCAGTTATAGTTTGGCACGAACAGGATGCGCATTTTATCGTTGACAGCAGGGTCGTTGTTGATGAGTAAGCTAGCTTCGTTGATGTACTTGATGATGGTTTTGGTCGTGAAATAGCCTGGAGCGGCCTTGGCGCCAAAAAGGAATACAGTGGGGAAGAAATCTTTGATTCGCCCGTCTTTTAGGCCAAAATAGATGTCCATAACGCCGAAAATGTTTAGCAGCTGGCGTTTGTATTCGTGCATGCGCTTGACTTGCACATCGAATATGAAATCTGGCGGCAATTCTACGCCGGTAATCTTTTGCGCGTGTTCGCACAGGCGCAGCTTGTTTGCATATTTGATGGCGTTCAGTTCGCTGATGTCCTTTTCGGAATCGAAAGCTCTTAATTCCGCGATATTGGAAAGCTGCGTTTCCCAGCCGGGGCCGATGCGGCGCGTAATGAAGGCGGCGAGATTCTGGTTACATAAACCAAGCCAGCGCCGCTGTGTGACGCCGTTTGTTACGCTGGTAAAGCGTTCGGGGAAGATAGAGTAATAATTTTTCAGCACGTTCTTTTGCAGAATGCTGGAATGTACCTCGGATACACCGTTTACATGGTGGGAACCATACACGGCCAGGCTGGCCATATGGATTACGCCGCCCTGAATGATGGATACGAGATGGATGTCCTGATAGTTACGGTGCATGAGTTCACCGCAAAAGCGGGCGTTGATGCGATAGATGATATCGAAAATTTCGGGCAGTACGGATTTAAAAAGGTCGACATCCCATTTTTCAAGCGCCTCGGACATGACGGTGTGGTTGGTATAGGAAAACACTTTTTGTGTTTCGTCGAAAGCAGTGTCGAAATCCATGCCTTCGAGCATAAACAAGCGCATAAGTTCGGGGATGCTTACCACAGGGTGCGTATCATTTAACTGTATGGCGATATTGGCGGAAAAATCGCGTATGGTTCCGCCATGTGCGCTTTTGTAGGTTTTTATGATATCCTGCAGCGATGCGCTGGAGAGAAAGTATTGCTGTTTGAGCCGCAGCTGTTTACCGGCATATGTGCTATCGTTGGGATACAGCACGTTCGTGATGTTTTCTACCGCATTTTTAACCATAACGGCCTGCTCGTAATGCTGGTCGTTGAAAGCGCTAAAATCAAATGCTTCAACTGGTTCGCTTTGCCATAGGCGCAATGTGCCGATGTTGTTTGTGCCAAAACCAATTATTGGCATATCGTAGGGGACGGCGCGGAATGTTTGCCCGCCAAAGGCTATGGTGATGGCGAGATTGTCGCGCCGTCTGCTCCATGGGTCGCCAAATTTTTGCCAGTCGTCCGCATCTTCGTGCTGGAAGCCATCTTTGAAACTTTGGCGGAACAACCCATAGCGGTAACGAAGCCCATACCCGTCGAGCGGGATGGAATGGGTAGCAGCGGAATCGAGGAAACAGGCGGCTAGGCGGCCAAGACCACCATTGCCGAGCGCGGCGTCTTCCGCTTCTTCAAGGGCATTCATGTCGATACCCTTTTCGGCAAGCGCATGTTTGATTTCGGTTAATATACCAAGGCAGTGGAGGTTGTTGAACACGGCGCGGCCCATCAAAAACTCGGCGCTGAAATAGTAAGCGCGGCGATGGTTGGCGTGAATGGCTTTGCTCTTGTTCCAATTTTCGGCTATAGAGTACATGACGACTGTAGAAAGCGCGTTGTGTAACTGCGCCGGCGTCGCACTCTGCAAATCGGCCTGATACATATCAATCAGTGTATTTTGCAGCTGATCTATATAGTCGGTTTTCTTCATTATAGCATCCTTTCTCGTGTTCAAACCAGCAGGCGCAAAAAGGGAAAACGTCTAAATGGTCTGTAGGATTAACCGATCGTTTAAATTTTATACAGTTCATAGTATAACAAAGCATACTCTCTAAAGCAAACTGCGATTTCAGTATATTACCATTTTTTTGGAAGGGAAGATGATAGGCGAAGGATTATTGACTTTTTGAAGGAGGTACTTTATAATGCTTTAATTAGATAAACTAACTAATAAGAAGGCTTCTTTATGCGCGATACGTATTCGGACAGAATAAATGAATTGCTTGTAGAAATCTTTCAGTCGGTGTTGACCGTAGAAGAAAACTCGCTGAAAGATGTTTTATTGGATTTAAGCATCACGGAGATGCATACGCTGGAGGCAGTGGGTAAAACAGAAGAAGATGGCCGTACAGTGAGCGCGCTAGCGCAGCAATTAAACGTAACGCTTCCTACGGTAACGGTGGCTATCAAAAAGCTAGAGCAAAAGGGATATGTTGAAAAGGTTCGATCACAAACAGATGGACGCGTGGTACGTATTCACTTAACGCGCAAAGGAAAGCGCGTCGATGCCGTGCATAGCTATTTTCATCAACAAATGGTACGTTCGCTGCTCAAGGAAGTGGACGATGATGCGAGGCCGGTATTGCTGCACGCGCTGGAGAATTTACATGGCTTCTTAGGCCGGCAAATAGAAAAGTCCAAGAACAAGGAAGGAAAGCAATCTTGAGAATCATTGGAATGGGTAGTGCGGTTCCCGTGTTGACTGTTACAAACGAGGAGCTGACCTCTTTTTTAGATACCAGCGATGAATGGATTGCTTCACGTACAGGCATACGGGAGCGGCACATCCTTTCGACAGAAACTTTAGAAGACTTAGCTGCAAAAGCCGCGGAAAAAGCCATTGCGGATGCGAAACTGCTTCCACAGGATATCGACTATATTCTTTGCTCGAATGTGTATAATTCCTACCTGACGCCTGGCCTGGGCTGCTTGGTGCAGGGCCGGATACAGGCGACTTGTCCAAGCCTGGATTTAAATGGCGCATGCGCGGGCTTTCTGTATGCGCTGGAGATGGGGCAGGGGCTCCTGAAATCCAAGTGTTACCGCCATATACTTGTGATAGCGGCGGAAGCGACGAGCCGCTTTGCGGACTGGACAGACCGCTCCACATGCGTGCTGTTTGGCGATGCTGCCGCTGCCGCGGTTATTACGGCCGAAGGAGATGACGCTTTGTTCCGCATGACAACCGTGTCGAACGCGGAATATCTTTTCGCGAAAAATCCGGCGGGGAACTGCCCATACATGCTCTGTGCGCCGGAACCGCGCATGCTCTATATGAATGGGCAAGAAGTTTATAAATTCGCGGTTTCCACCGCCACCAAGGATATACAGGCGCTGCTGCAGGAAAGCGGTTTGCACGCGGAAAACGATGTGGCGCTGTATGTGTTGCATCAGGCAAACCTGCGTATTGTTGAAGGCGTGCGTGCCCGCTTCCACCTGCCGGAAGAAAAATTCCCCGTCAATATCGACAAATATGGCAATACTTCTTCGGCAAGCATTCCGCTGCTGCTGGACGAATTGCACAGGCATCAGCGTCTGAAGCGGGGAGAAAGCATTATTTTAGCCGCGTTTGGCGCCGGGCTTACGGCGGGCGCCGCGTTGATGCGCTGGTAGAGCGGGATCCGGCGTATGCCGTGAAATAATCAAGCCTATTTTAAAAATTTATTTGGAGGTATTTATTATGACATTCGAAAAAATTCAAACTATACTTGCGGATTACAAATCGATGGACGCAAGCGCGATTACGATGACCAGTTCTTTTTCTGAACTCGGCCTTGATTCGCTGGATACGGTTGAAATCGTAATGGCGATCGAAGATGAATTTGGCATCTCCATTGAGACGAGTGATTCCTTGAAGACGGTTGCCGATTTGGTGGAGCTGGTAGACAAATCCGTCTAAGAGGCGGGCGGCTTAGCAAAACGAAAAAATACCTTGTATGGACGGCGCTGTTATATGGCCGTTATTCCGATATGGCTGGCGGCGGCACCATACAACGAACAGGAGGCGGATGTTTTGATTCGTACTGAAATTTGTGACCTTTTTGGCATAGAATACCCCATATTTCAGGGGGGCATGGCTTGGGTTTCCGACGCCTCGCTTGCGAGTGCGGTTTCCAATGCCGGTGGGCTTGGCCTGATTTCCGCTATGAATGCAAATGCGGACTATTTGCGTGAGCAAATCAAGAAGTGCCGGGCGGCGACCAAGCTGCCGTTTGGCGTGAATATTATGCTTATGAGTCCGTTTGTGGATGATGTGGCGCAGGTGGTGCTGGAAGAGCGCGTCAGCGTCGTAACTACCGGGGCGGGCCTGCCAAGCAAATACATAAAAGACTGGCTGAATGCGGGTATCAAGGTGGTGCCTGTGGTTGGTTCTACCGGATTTGCGCGTATGATGCAGCGCCTCGGCGCCACCGCCGTGGTAGCGGAGGGCGGTGAAAGCGGCGGACATGTGGGTGATTTATCCACGATGGCGCTTGTGCCGCAAGTATGCGATGTGGTGGATATCCCCGTGTTGGCGGCAGGCGGGATAGGTGATGGCCGTGGCATTGCGGCGGCAATGATGCTTGGCGCAAAAGGCGTGCAATGCGGCACACGGTTCCTGACGGCATATGAATGCACGATTCATCCTAACTTCAAGGCGCGCGTGCTGCGCGCGAAGGATATCGATACGATCGCCACCGGCAAACGGCTGGGGCATCCTGTGCGTGCGCTTAAAAACTCCTTTACGCGCCGTTTTGCGGAGATGGAGTATGATACGCGCATGACAAACGAAGAGATAGAAGCTTTTGGCGTCGGCGCGCTGCGGAAGGCTGCCTGTGACGGCAACGAAGAAGAGGGCAGTTTTTTAGCCGGGCAGATAGCGGGCATGATTAACGACGAAGCTTTCGCGATGGATATCATCATGCGCATGTTTAAAGAAGCGGAACAATTGTTAAACGGAGCGGCCGGATGGGTAAAATAGCCTTTTTCTTTGCGGGCCAGGGCGCGCAGTATGCGGGTATGGGCAGATCGTTGTATGAGACATCCGCCGCCGCGAAAGCTGTGTTTGACACGGCGGAAGCATTGCGGCCGGGCACAAAGGCCCAATGCTTTGAGGCAGACTCCGCTGCGCTTAGCGACACAATCAATACGCAGCCATGCTTGGTTGCTGTGGATTGCGCATGCGCGGCCGCTTTGGAAGAGGCAGGTGTGCGGGCGCAAGGAGCGGCAGGTTTCTCGCTTGGAGAAGTGGCTGCTGTGGCGCATTGCGGATTGCTTTCTTTCGAGGACTCATTTCGCCTTGTTTGTAAGCGCGCGGAATGGATGCAAGCCTGCGCCGAAAAGCGTCCGGGCGGCATGGGAGCCGTGCTCCGCTTGAGCGTATCGCAGGTAGAAGAGCTTTGCAGCCGCTTTGAAACGGTATATCCCGTCAACTATAACGCGCCTGGGCAGACGGTTGTTTCAGGCGATGTTGGTGCGCTGGAAGAATACGAACTGGCTGTCGCCGCTGCGGGCGGCAGGTTTATGCGTCTGAATGTCAGCGGCTGCTTCCATACGCCCTTTATGGCGGATGCGGCCGAACAGCTGGCGCAATACGCAAAAGCATTGGCTTTTCATGCGCCGCGCATCCCGCTGTATGCCAATGTGACGGCGGAGCCGTATGGCGAGGACGCCGGCGCCATTTTGGCAAAACAAGTGCGAAGTCCAGTGCTTTTTCAAAAAAGTGTGGAAAGAATGGCAGCCGATGGTTTTGATGTGTGTATTGAAGTGGGCGCGGGAAAGACACTTTCCGGCTTGCTTAAAAAGATAGGCGGAGAGAGGCTTATTTGCCATGTGGAGGATGAGGCCTCACTTTTAGAAACTGTGCGGATATGTAAGGAGGCGGCCATATGTTAAAGGGGAAAGTTGCGCTCATTAGCGGCGGCTCGCGCGGGATAGGCCGCGCCATCGCCGTCACATTCGCAAGAAATGGGGCGGATGTGGCCGTGTTGTTTGCGGGCAATGCGGAGAAGGCGGAGGATACTTGCCGGGCTGCGCGCGCGTTTGGAGTACGGGCTTTGCCGCTGCAATGCGATGTATCCAGCTTTGAAGAATCAGAAGCGGCGATGCAGCGCGTTATGCAAGAGTTCGGCAGCATTCAGATACTCGTCAATAATGCGGGGATAAACCGAGATAAGCTGGCCGTGCAAATGCGCGCGGAAGATTTTGAGCAAGTGCTTGCCACCAACCTTACAGGGGCATTTAACCTTATCCGCCATACATACAGCGGATTTGTGCGGCAAAGAAGCGGCCGCATCATCAATATAACATCTGTGGCGGGCATGACGGGCAACGCGGGCCAATGCAATTATTCCGCGGCCAAAGCGGGCATGATTGGCCTGACGAAAAGCATAGCGAAGGAACTTGCTGGGCGCGGCGTTACTTGCAACGCGATAGCGCCGGGCCTTATTCAGACGGATATGATGCAGAACATGCCGGAAGCGGCGCGTGAAGCGCTGCTGCAATCTATTCCCATGAAGCGCGCGGGTAAGCCTGAAGAGATCGCGGATATTGCGCTGTTCCTCGCTTCGCAAAGCGCGGGATATATAACGGGTACGGTGATTCCCGTGGATGGCGGACTGAGCATGTAGGACACAGGAGGAGCAAAGGATATGAAGAGGGTTGTCATTACGGGTTTAGGCGTCATTTCGCCAGTCGGCAACGACGTTTCTACATATTGGGAGAGCCTGACGGCCGGCCGCTGCGGCATCGGCAAGATCACGCGGTTTGACAGCAGCGGGTATAAAGCGCAGTTGGTCGCGGAAGTAAAGGATTTTAATCCCGCCATGTATGGCATGGAAGGTTCTGCCTTGCGGCGCATGGATCTATATGCGCAATTTGCCATGGCTGCCGCTAGCCAGGCTGCGGTAGACAGCGGCATCGAAGGCAATGTGGAGGCGGAACGGCTTGGCGTATACGTAGGTTCAGGTATCGGCGGTATGCATACGTTTGCTACGGAGCAGCAAAAGCTTTTGGAACGCGGGCCCGACAGGATATCGCCCTTCTTTGTGCCTATGATGATAGGAAATATTGCCGCGGGGAATATCGCCATGCGTTATCAGGCTATGGGGCCGACTTTGCCCGTAGTAACGGCATGCGCAACATCCACAAACGCCATTGGCGAAGCGTTCCGTGCGATTAAGCATGGATATGCCGACGCCATATTTGCTGGAGGAGCGGAAGCGACGATAGAACCGATTGCGATTGCCGGTTTCACAAACTGTCAGGCGCTATCTCTTTCCGATGATCCATTAGCGGCGTCGCTGCCGTTTGATATGCGCCGCAAGGGCTTTATTATGGGCGAGGGCGCGGGAGTGCTGGTATTGGAAGAGTACGAGCACGCCAAAGCGCGTGGCGCGAAGATATACGCCGAAGTGTGCGGATATGGCAACACATGCGACGCGTATCACATCACTGCGCCGCGCGAGGATGCGGCATGCGCTGCGTCGGCCATTCGGCTGGCAGCCGCTGAGGCGGCAATTTCAGAGCAAGATGATCTGTACATCAACGCGCATGGTACAGGGACGCCATTGAACGATGCGGCGGAAACGCTGGCGATCAAGCTTGCGTTGGGAGAAGCGCAGGCGCGCCGTGCCTGCATCAGTTCCACAAAATCCATGACAGGGCACATGCTGGGGGCCGCCGGCGCCGTGGAGGCGATTGCGGCGACATTAGCGCTGGTAAACGAGCTGCTGCCGCCAACAATCGGGCTGCATGAACCGGATCCTGTATGCGACTTGGATTATGTGCCGCTTGCTGCGCGCGCAACACGCTGCACGCTGGCGCTTTCCACTTCACTGGGTTTTGGCGGGCATAACGCCTGCGTCGCTATCCGGCGCGCAGAATAGGAGTAAGAGATGCAAATAGAAATGATACGTGAGCTCGCCATTCTTATGCGCGAGCAGCAGATAAACGCTTTGGAATATCAGGATGACACAACACGCATTCGTTTGGAAAGCGGCCTTGGCGCGCCGACGGCTGTGCAACCAGCTCCACCTGCGGCACAGGCAGCGATGCCGAATTTGGCTGCGCCGCAGGCGAACGCTGTCGACCCCGGATTGGATTTCAACGAGATTTATACGGTGGTATCACCGATGGTTGGCGTATTTTACGCGCAGGCCGCGCCTGATCAGCCGCCTTTTGTAAAGGCGGGCGGCATGGTAAAAAAAGGGGCTGTTCTTTGCATTGTGGAGGCCATGAAGGTCATGAATGAAATCGTTGCCGAGCGCGACGGCCAGATTGTGGATGTCTGCGTAAACAATGGTGATGTTGTAGAATTCGGGCAAATACTTTTCAAGCTGGTATAAGAGGAGAGAGGCATGAACAGACAGGAAATTGAAGCTTTTTTGCCGCATCGGGCACCCATGCTGCTCGTGGACGAAATGGTCATCGACGCCGACAATGTGGCGCATGGGTTTTACCATGTGCGCGGCGATGAGTTTTTTTTGCAGGGGCACTTTCCGGGCAATCCGGTTGTACCGGGCGTGATATTGTGCGAGATTATGGCGCAATCGTGCAGCATATTGCTGGGCGATGCACTTAAAGGCAAAACGCCCTACTACACGGGAATCGACCGAGCACGGTTCAGGCGCAAGGTATTGCCGGGCGATACGGTGGAAGTGCGGGCTAAGCTGGTTCGAAGCAAAAATGTGTTCTATTTTTTGAAGTGCGATGTATTTGCAAATGACGAGCCTTGCGCGGAAGCGGAGCTTTCTTTTGCCGTGGTCGCAGAAAGATCATAGAGTATGTTTTCAAAAATACTGATTGCAAATAGAGGAGAAATTGCTGTGCGTATTATACGCGCGTGCAAGGAAATGGGCATACAAACCGTAGCGGTCTATTCGCAGGCGGACAAGGAAGCATTGCATACCAGCTTGGCGGACGAGGCTTTTTGTATAGGCGCGGCGCCCGTGCAGCAAAGCTATCTCAACATGCAGGCGGTGCTTTCAGCGGCTCTTGCATGCGGCGCGGAGGCCGTGCATCCGGGTTATGGGCTGCTTTCGGAAAACGCGCGATTTGCGCAGCTTTGCGAGGAATGCGGGATGGCTTTTATTGGCCCGGGCTATGAAGTGATTGCGCGGATGGGCGATAAAGACGCAGCGCGGCAAACCATGCAAGGCGCGGGCGTGCCGGTTGTGCCGGGCAGCGGCGTGCTGGAATCATACGAGCAAGCGCGGGAATGGAGCCAAAAAATTGGTTTTCCAGTGCTCGTGAAGGCGCGGGCGGGCGGCGGTGGCCGCGGCATACGAAAAGTAGAGCGCGCCGAAGATTTGGAGCATGCGTTCCATACCGCTTCCGGCGAGGCGTTCAGCGCATTTGGCGATGGCGCGCTTTATATGGAAAAATTCCTGTTTCCTGTCAAACACATCGAAATGCAACTGCTTTGCGACAGCCATGGAAATGTGCTGTGCCTAGGCGAACGCGAATGCTCCATGCAACGTAAAAATCAAAAACTAATAGAAGAAAGCCCGTCCGTGGCTGTTAATGAAGCACTGCGCCAAGCCATGACGGACGCTTCCATCAAGGCGGCGCGCACCGTCAACTATCTTGGATTAGGTACGATCGAGTATCTTGTTGACGCAAACGGCAATTTCTATTTCATGGAAATGAATACGCGCCTGCAGGTGGAACATCCTGTGACGGAATTTGTTACAGGCATGGACTTGGTAAAATGGCAGATACGCGTGGCGGCGGACATGCCGCTGGAGGCAGCGCAAGCCGATGTACAGCTGCGCGGGCATGCCATCGAATGCAGAATAAACGCGGAGGACCCTTCGCAGGGCTTTCGCCCAAGCTGCGGCACCGTGCGTATGCTGCATGTGCCCGGCGGGCCGTGGGTACGCTTTGATACGGCGTTGTATCAAGATTACGCGGTACCGCCGTTTTACGATTCGATGGTGGGTAAGCTGATCGTACACGCACCTACGCGCGAAGAAGCCATACGCAAGATGCAGGCATCGCTTTGCGAGCTGGTGATAGAAGGGTTTGAACACAATCGTGAGTTGCAGTTGGAACTTGTGACAAGCGACGCGTTTTGCGAGGGCACATATACCACGGATTATATAATGCAAAGAGGCTGACCTACGTAAGCAGGGCGGCTTAAAAGGGGAGTTACGATGCTTTTAAAGGGCATGTTTAAAAAACCGAATATCTCACTGGAGGGCGAAGAGCATGTGCACAGCACGCGCCAGCCGGGCGAAGTTGTCCGCGCTTGTTCTGCCTGCAAGGCTTCGCTGTTTGTGGATGAGCTGGCGCGGGATTATTATGTTTGTAAGGCGTGCGGGCAACATTTTCGGCTCGACGCGCGCACCCGCATCAATTTGCTGACGGATGAAAATACATTCGAGGAATTGGATGCGGCGTTCACATCGTATGACCGCCTGGAATTCCGCGAATATCAGGAAAAGCTGAATACCGCCCTTCGGGACAGCGGCGAAAATGAGGCCGTTATTACAGGCACGTGTTGTTTTGGAGGCTTACATTCAGCGATATTTGCGATGAATCCCTCGTTTATGATGGGGAGCATGGGTACGGTAGTGGGTGAAAAAGTGACACGCCTGTTTGAATACGCTGCTGCGCATGCTTTGCCTGTGGTGGGCTTTACCGTTTCGGGCGGCGCGCGCGTGCAAGAAGGTATTTTCTCGCTCATGCAGATGGCAAAAACAAGCGGCGCGGTTTTGCGGCACCATGAAGCGGGGCTTTTTTACCTCACTATATTAACAGACCCAACGACCGGCGGCGTGACGGCAAGCTTTGCCATGGAAGGCGATATTATACTCGCCGAACCAAAGGCGCTCATCGGCTTTGCGGGGCCGCGTGTTATCGAGCAGACTATGCGCCAGACTTTGCCGCAAGGCTTTCAGCGGGCGGAAATGTTGCTGGGCAAAGGGTTCATTGACAGCATCGTCGATAGGCGCGAGCAGCGCGCAACGATTATAAGGCTTTTGAAAATACACGAGGGGGGTGAACAAGCATGCTTGCGTATGAACGCTTAATGCTGGCTCGCGCCAAAGAAAGGCCAACCGCCCTCACATTTATCGAAAATGTATTTGAGTACTTCTTTGAATTGCATGTTGTACGGTTGT
>JAVBPK010000057.1:0-18989 GCA_031549625.1 Eubacteriales bacterium | reverse complement strand
GCCGCCCGATGTGCTGCAGAACTGCAAGGAACAAGGGCTGAACGTGTTTGACGCTACCTGTCCCTGTGTTTTGCGCATACACCGCATCGTAGAAGCCGCCTGCGCAAACGGCGCCGACGTGCTGATCGCCGGACAAAAATTCCACCCGGAGGTCGAGGGCATCAAAGGCTGGGCCGGACCACATGCCCGCATATTTGAATCTGCCGCCGACGCCGCGAGCTTGCCCTTTTCCGATGCTCCCACCTGCCTTGTGGCGCAAACAACCATGCTGCGTGAAACGTATGATGAAATCGCTTCCATCATTTCCATAGCGCGTCCACATTTAACCATACATAATACGCTTTGCGATGCCACAACACAACGTCAAAAAGAGGCTGCTGAGCTCGCGCAAAATTGCACGGTTATGCTTGTAATCGGTGGAAGCAATAGTTCCAATACACAAAAATTGGCAGATATTTGTAAAAAATACTGTGAACGCACCTATTCCATTGAGGTTGCGAGCCAACTTTTACTTGAAAATATCCACTCAAATGATATAATAGGAGTTGTTGCAGGCGCTTCGACGCCGCAATGGATGATTAGGGAGGTTGTAACTGTAATGAACGAATTGGAAAAAGCGACGATCGAGACCACTGAAACGGATACCACATCGGCACAAGAGGGGGCCGCTGTTGTTACGGAAGCGGAGCAGATCGCAGCAGCGCCGCAGGTAGAAGCGGAGCAAGTCACTGCCCCAGCCGATGCGGACAAGCCCGAGAACGAGAATGCCGAGTCCAAAGCTGCCGAAGTTTCTTCAGATGATTTTGCCGAAGCATTTGAAAAAACCATGGTGCGCATACACAATGGCCAAATTCTTACCGGCTCTGTTGTGCAAATTGCCGACGGCGAGGTCTGCGTTAACATTGGCTACAAATCCGATGGGTTCATACCGAAAAACGAGTTCTCCTCCGATCCAGACGCGAATCCTGCAGAACTCCTAAAGGTTGGCGATCCAATCGAAGTTGAAGTTTTGAAAGTGAGCGACGGTGAAGGAAATGTCCTTCTTTCCCGCAAGAGCGTCGAAGGCAAAAAGCTCTGGGAAGACCTCCTTTCGGACGCCGAAGTTCCGGACAAGATATTCGAAGCCGTTGGCAAAGAAGTTGTTAAAGGCGGCCTTATCGCCCTTATCAACGGCGTACGCGCGTTTGTCCCCGCTTCGCATGTCTCCACAAAATATGTGGAAAACCTTTCTGAATATATCGGCAAGCCTATGCAGCTTTCCGTAATCGAAGTAGATAAAGCCCGTAAGCGCATCGTTGCCTCCCAGAAAAACGTTCTGCTTAAAGAGCAGGAAGAAGCGAAGAAGAACTGCTGGTCCAGCCTCGAAGTTGGCAGCAAGCTGCAGGGCGTTGTGCGCCGCTTGACAGATTTCGGCGCGTTCGTCGATGTCGGCGGGATTGATGGTCTTGTTCACGTCACCGATGTGGCCTGGGGCCGTGTAAAGCATCCTTCCGATATCCTCAAGATCGGCCAACAAATCGAAGTGCTCGTTCTGAACGTCGATATTGAAAAAGAACGCGTTTCGCTGGGTTATAAGCAACTGCAACCCAAACCTTGGACAATGGCCTCCGAGAAATACCCCGTTGGCAGCATTGTCGAAGGCAAGGTTGTTCGCATCGTGCCCTTTGGCGCATTTGTTGCGCTTGAGCCCACCATCGACGGCTTAATCCATATTTCCCAGGTGAGCGTACACCGCATCGCCAAAGTGGAAGACGATATCAATGTTGGCGACATCGTGCGCTGCAAGGTTTTGGATGTCAATCCGGAAGCGAAGCGCATCAGCCTGAGCCGCAAAGAAGTTATTCTTGAAGAGCATCCTGAAATTGCAGAACAACTGGCCGCCGAACGCGCCGAGCGCGACAGAATCTATGCCGAAAAGCAAGAGCAACGCAACACGGAACGCCAGCAGCGCGCCACCTCCAAACCTGTTGAACGCCCTGCTACCGCCAAACCCGCTGCGTCTGCCGCCTCCTCTTCGCAGGATCGTCCCGCCAGCGACCGGCCGGAGCGCACAGAGCGCCGCCCGCGCCGCAACAATGAAGACGGCGACTACGAATTGCCGCCGGTGCAGACCACCACGACCAGTTTGGCCGCTTTGTTTGAAGGCCTTAAGTTAGAAGACGAGCCCGCGCAGGAAGAAGCAAAAGCGGCACCTAAAAAGCGGGCATCGAAAGCAGCCGCAGCAAAAGAACCCGACACAGATGTCGAACCTGCCAAAATAGAAGAGCCTGTCCTTGAGACCGCCGCTGAAAGCGACGAGGGCTAAGAGCCGCAAAAGCAGCAAAGGAGCTAATCCAAAAGGTTAGCTCCTTTCTTTTGCTGGTTGGGATGATATGCGGCTTGCCTTGCAAATGGGACGCGGCCCATTTCAAAACCCATTTTCGTGCCTGCACGCGCGCCGCCGCCCTACTCTCTGCTAATTGTTATTTATCGCATCCTTCATGGAATTGAAAAAGCTCTTTTTTGTGTGCTTTACTTCCACATTGGATTCGCCCATGGCGCTGCTAAACGCAAGGAGAAGTTCTCTTTGCTTTTCATTCAGGTGTTTGGGTACTTCGACTTCCACCTTTACAAGCAAATCGCCTCTATCTTTGGAGCGAAGCCGTTGTATGCCTTGCCCGCGTATGCGGAATGTCGTGCCCGTTTGCGTACCCTCGGGTATATTGTATTTGATGGTTTCTTTTAGCGTGGGTACGGTAATTTCCCCGCCTATTGTCGCCGTTACAAACGGAATGGTAATGTTCAAGTATAAATCAAATCCATTGCGGCGGAATTGCTTATGGGGCTTTACGCGAATATTGACGTACAGGTCGCCATTCGGGCCGCCTCTGTAACCAGCTTCACCCTCACGCGGCAAATTTAACGTCTGCCCATCATCGATGCCTGCCGGAATGTCCACCACTACACGGCTGGTCTTTTTTATGCGCCCCTTGCCGCCACAATCCTGGCATGCTTCTTTTATAAGCTCGCCGGTGCCATTACAGACCGTGCACGGGCGAACGGACGTAAACGAACCCAACATCGTTGTTTGTTGCACGCGAACCTGCCCACTGCCCGCACATGCGGAGCAACGTTCCGGCCTTGTTCCCGGCTTTGCGCCCTTGCCACCGCAAGTCTGGCAGTTTTCTTCACGAGGAACTAAAATTTCACGCTTTACGCCAAACGCAGCATCTTCAAAGGAGATGGTGAGCGAATAGCGCAGATTATTCCCCTGTACGGGGCCATTGCGCGATTGCGTGCCGCCGAAGCCGCCTCCAAACATGGTTTCGAATATATCTGAAAAGCCGCCAAAGCCGGAAAACGGATTGCCACCGCCATATCCCCCGCCTTGTGTCTGGTCAAACGCGGCATGCCCAAACTGATCGTATTGAGCGCGCTTATTTTGGTCGCTCAATACTTCCGCCGCTTCGTTTAGCTCTTTAAAATTTGCTTCCGCCTCTTTGTCGCCCGGATGCAGATCCGGATGGCAGGTTTTTGCCTGCTTTCGAAACGCACTTTTTATCTCATCTTCCGATGCGTTTTTGTTCACTCCGAGAACTTCGTAGTAATCTCTTTTGGTTGCCAATGGCTTCACCCTACCCTGTCTTCTTCGACCGCAACCATCTTCTGGCGCATAGCGCCTTGCGCATCTCCAATTTTGCCGAAAAATCGTACTTTTGCGGGCTCCCGCCTATTCAGAAGCCCGCAAAATCCGGTTCCTTTTGCAATTATGCTTATTTTTTATCGTCGTCCACTACTTCGTAGTCCGCATCTACCACCGTATCGTCGTTTGGCGGCGGCGTGCCTGTGCCTTGATTCGCGGCTCCTGCCGCCTGTTCCTGCTGCGCTTGCTGATATACCTTGCCAAACGCTTCATACGAAACTTCTGTCAGGCGCTCAGAGGCGGTTTTAATCATGGCAATGTCATTGCCCTCCATGGTTTTACGCAGATCCGCCAGACCGCTTTCTATCTTGTTCTTATCATCGGCAGACAACTTCTCCGACAACTCTTTCAAAGATTTTTCTGTGGTGTATATCAGCTGGTCGGCATGGTTACGCGTTTCGACCTCTTCTTTACGCTGCTTATCTTCACCGGCGTAGCGTTCCGCTTCGTCTACCGCGCGCTTGATCTCTTCTTCGTTGAGATTCGTGCTGGCGGTTATCGTTACCTTCTGCTCATGGCCCGTGCCTAAATCCTTTGCGGAAACGTGCACAATGCCGTTTGCGTCGATATCGAACGTGACTTCGATCTGCGGTACGCCACGCGGCGCGGGTGCAATGCCCGCCAGCTGGAAGCGGCCCAACGTTTTGTTGTATTGCGCCATTTCGCGTTCGCCCTGCAGCACATGCACCTCAACGGAGGTTTGCCCGTCTGTCGCAGTGGAAAATACCTGGCTCTTCTTTGACGGGATGGTTGTGTTACGCTCGATCAGGCGTGTAAACACGCCCCCGACTGTTTCTATGCCAAGGGACAGCGGCGTTACATCCAGCAGCAGAATATCTTTGACTTCGCCGCCCAGCACACCCGCCTGAATGGCAGCGCCAATCGCTACGCATTCGTCTGGATTGATGCCTTTGAACGGCTCCTTGCCGGTAACGGTTTTTACCATTTCCTGCACAGCCGGTATGCGGCTGGAACCGCCCACTAAAATGACTTTGTCGATTTTGTCGCTGGATAAGCCCGCGTCACGCATGGCCTTAAACACGCATTCTTTTGTTTGGTCTACAAGGTCGCTCGTCAGCTCGTTGAATTTTGCGCGTGAAAGCGACATATCCAAGTGCTTCGGCCCGCTTGAGTCCATCGTAATAAAGGGCAGATTGATGTTTGTTTGTGCCATACCGCTTAATTCGATCTTCGCTTTTTCCGCGCCTTCTTTTAACCGCTGGAGCGCCATGCGGTCGTTTTTCAGGTCGATGCCTGATTCTTTTTTGTACTCGGCCGCGATATAATCGATGACGCGTTGGTCAAAATCGTCGCCGCCCAGGCGATTGTTGCCCGCGGTGGCCAATACCTCGAACACGCCGTCGCCAATTTCAAGGATGGATACGTCGAATGTGCCGCCGCCCAGATCGTACACCAAAATCTTTTGGTTTGCTTCTTTTTCCATGCCGTAGGCCAACGACGCCGCCGTAGGCTCGTTGATGATACGCAGCACTTCCAAGCCAGCAATACGTCCCGCATCTTTTGTGGCCTGACGCTGGCTATCGCTGAAATACGCCGGCACCGTGATGACAGCCTGAGAAACCGTTTCGCCCAGATACGCTTCCGCGTCCTGCTTTAATTTTCGTAATATCATGGCGGAAATTTCTTGCGGCGTATAATCTTTATTGTCTATGCGCACCTTGTAGGAAGATCCCATTTCGCGCTTGATGGAGGCAATCGTTTTATCCGGATTCGTAATTGCCTGCCTTTTCGCAACCTGGCCCACCAATCTTTCTTCGTCTTTAAACGCTACTACGGACGGAGTTGTTCTACCGCCTTCCGCGTTTGGTATAACGGTTGGCTCGCCACCTTCCAATACTGCAACACAGGAATTTGTCGTTCCTAAATCGATACCAATAATCTTAGCCATTGCTTGCCTCCTACTTAAAACACACTATTTGTAATAAATTTATTTTGCCCATGCCCTTAAAAATCTATGGCATGCCTTCGTTTTTGTTTTATTCGGCTACCTTCACGAGACTATGCCGCAATATGCAACCATTTACCTCATATCCCTTTTGCAATACCGCCAATATTTCCCCTTTTTTCTTGCCTGCCACCGCTTCTTGTATCATGGCGTCATGGAAATTTGGGTCGAACCCGTTTTCGATGGAGATTTCCCGCATCCCCATCTTTGCCAGCGCATCCAACAATGACCTGTGTACCAAACGGATACCTTCCAAGAAGCTGCTTTCTACGCCGGCCGTGTTTTCAAACGCTCTGTCAAAATTGTCTAACACCGGTAACAATGCCCTTATGCAATCGCGCTTGCCCTCTTCGATGCTGTCTATGCGAACGGAAGCGTTGCGTTTGCGAAAATTATCGAAATCGGCTTGCACTCTTTGCGCCAGATTTACGGAATCTTCTGCATCCTTTTGCAACGATTCAATATGTGCTTTTACTTTTTCAAAGTCTTCCCTGCTTAATTCGATCTTTTCATCGCCGCCTGCCTCTTGGTCGATTGCCGCTTGCTCGACGGCTGGCTCTTTCACTTTGTTCGCGGATTTCGTCATGTCGTAAACAACCTCCAACAAGTCTTACTTACTATTCTTGATCGTGTTCGATAAAATCTGTGAGCGCTTCCGTCAGGCTCAGTTGAATATACTCTAATATGGATAACACTCGGCTATAGTGCATGCGTGTAGGGCCGATAACGCCAAACGAACCAATGGGCTCGTTACCAAGACGATATGTCGCTGTTACGATGCTGCAATCGGACAATTCCGGCGCTTCGTTTTCCTGGCCGATGGAAATAGAAAACTCCAAGGTGGACGCGCGCTTCAGCATTTGATACAGGTTGCCCTCACTATTGAGGGCCTGCAAGAAGTTTTTCGCTTTATCCATATCACTGTATTCCGGATAATTGAGTATGTTTGTTTCGCCGGAAACTTCTACTTTTAAAGCGGTTTTCTTTACCTGGCTTTCCAGCGCTTCCAGCGCGCTTTGCAGCAGTAAACGTTGCTCGCCAATTTCAACACCCATGCTCGCTATTTCTTCTACCGCCATTTGGTCTAAGCGTTTGTCGCGTAATATTTTATTCAGGCGGTTGGAAAGCCGTTCCAGGTCGCCGGCTGTCATGCCGCTTGGAACGCGCAACATGACATCGCGAATGATGCCCGCATCCGTCACCAATACCAGCAACGCCCGTTCCTTGCTTAGCAATACGAGCTGTATATGCTTGATGCGGACAGTGTTCAGCTGAGGCGGCAACACCATGGCTGTATACTTTGTGATATCCGACAGCGCATTTGCTGTTTGCCGCATGAGCACTTCCAGCTGGTCTGTTCGGGCGAACAGATAAGCGCGGATGGCCCTTCTTTCCGCTTCGGTTAGTTGCGCGCGCTGCATAATGTTATTTACATACAGCCTATACGCTTTGCTGGACGGGATGCGTCCGGCAGAAGTATGCGGCTGCTCTAAATAGCCTAACTCTTCAAGATCGCTCATTTCGTTGCGAATGGTAGCAGAAGAGATATTGAAATCTGCCCGCTTTGAGAGGGTTCGGGAGCCAACCGGCACAGCCGTCATAATGTAATCATCGATGATGGCTTGCAATATGCGCATCTTACGTTGATCTAATTCCATGCCCATTTCTCCCTTCCATTTTTGTTGTTAGCACTCATTTGCATCGAGTGCTAACCTTGTTTTACGATAGCACTCCACCCATTCTTTGTCAAGATAAACGGCCTTTTGCAATGTGACAAAGTGGAAACAAAACCATGGTTTAATTTGCATAAAAGATGTGGTATATTGCGGTATGGAGGCGTTGTGATTTGGCTGGTTTATATGTCCATATACCGTTTTGCGTGCAAAAATGCCGTTATTGTGACTTCCCGTCTTTTGATGGGCAGCTTCACATGCTCGACGCTTATTTAACTGCCCTGCATAGCGAGATCTACCAGATAGCCCCGCTCTGCCAAGAACCCTTTCAAACTGTATTTATCGGCGGCGGAACACCCTCTCTGCTTTCGGGCTTCCAGATGCAAACGCTTTTTTTACATCTTCGGGCCGCTTTGCCTCTTGCTCCGGACGCCGAAATCTCCATTGAATGCAATCCCGGCACGGTGGACGCGAAAAAGCTTGCTGCTTTTCTTGATGCGGGCTGCAACCGTCTTTCCTTTGGGCTGCAAAGCACGCATGACAGTTTGCTTATTAGGATTGGCCGCATTCATACCGCCCAAGCGTTTTATGAAACTTACGCCGCAGCCCGCCAAGCCGGTTTTTCAAATATCAATATCGATGTAATGGTTGGGCTGCCGGGGCAAACAGCAGAATTGTATTTGCATACTTTACAGGATATCATTTCACTTTCGCCGCAACATATTTCCGCATATGCGCTGATATTGGAAGAGGGCACTAAGCTGGCGTCCGACGTGCAAAAAAAAGCCGAAACTTTACCGGACGAAGACGCGGTCTGCGATATGCAGGATGCAGGAAAATTATTTCTGCACCGGCACGGCTACTCTCAATATGAAATATCAAATTTCGCAAAAGAGGGCTTTTCCTGCAAGCATAATATAAATTACTGGCAGAACGGCTCCTATATCGGGATCGGCTCAAGCGCGCATTCCGCCTGGCTTTTGCCTGCGACCAGCTGGACGCGCTGGGAAAACGCAGCGACCATCACCGCTTATATACAAACCGCTGGCCTTCCTTTTGCGCAACGCGTACTTTCCCCTATTCCGCCGCGGGAAGAAGCGTTCGAAAGCATTATGCTGGGCCTGCGCCTCGTGCGCGGCATCTCTTTACGCGCCTTTCGCGAGCGCTTTCACCAGGAGCTTGTTTCCCTGTTCCCCAAGGCCTGCGCCGCCAATATCGCCAAGGGCTGGCTCCATATCGACGCTGGTTATGCCGCCCTAACGCCGCGTGGGCTCGATATGCAAAACACCGTATTGCAGGATTTTCTGGAAGAATGCTGAATTCGTCTTTTCCCTAACTTAAGCGCAACAACGAAAAGCGGCCCTCACCTTTCCGGTAATGGCCGCCCTGTTAGCAAAAGAATAAAATTATCAGCCGCGCTGCCCGACTGTTTCATATAGCGGGAACGCTTTGCACAGCTCCAGCACGTCATTTGTGACGGAGGAGATTGCCGCTTCTCCATCGTTGATGATCTTCGCTATCAGTTTTCCGATGCTTTCCATTTCCTTTTCCTGCATACCTCTGGACGTCACAGCGGGCGTGCCGATGCGTACGCCGCTTGTTACGAAGGGGCTTAGCGTTTCGAATGGAATGGTGTTTTTATTGACCGTGATATGCGCCTGATCCAGCAGTCCTTCCACCTCTTTGCCCGTACGGCCCTTAGGGGTCAGATCCACCAGCATCATGTGGTTATCTGTGCCGCCGGAAACCAGACGCACGCCTGCATCGGTCAATGTTTTTGCCAGCGTTCGCGCGTTTTTCACGATCTGCTGTTGATATGACTGAAACGCGGGCTGCAATGCTTCCTGCAAGCAAACCGCCTTTGCTGCGATCGTATGCATGAGCGGGCCGCCCTGTGTGCCCGGGAATATGCCTTTGTCTATATCTTTGGCTAATTCCTCCCTGCACAATATCATGCCGCCACGGGGCCCACGCAGCGTTTTATGCGTGGTAGTCGTAACAACATCTGCGCAGGGAACCGGATTCATGTGCAGGCCGGCAGCTACAAGTCCGGCAATATGCGCCATATCTACCATGAAATAGGCGTTTACGCTCTTTGCTATCTCCGCCATGCGTTCAAAATTGATGGCGCGGGGATAGGCGCTGGCGCCCGCGACGATCATCTTCGGCTTTTCTTGCGCGGCCAATTCCGCAAGCGCGTCGTAATCGATCTGTTCCGTTCCGCTCGCAACGCCATACGGCACAAAGCGGAAATACTTCCCGCTCATATTCACAGGACTGCCATGGGTCAGATGTCCGCCATGCGAGAGGTTCATGCCCAATATGGTATCCCCCGGCTGCAACAGCGCGTAATAAACCGCGATATTGGCCTGCGCGCCAGAATGCGGCTGCACATTCGCGTGTTCGGCGCCAAACAACCGCTTTGCGCGCTCACGCGCCAAATCTTCCGCCATGTCTACAAACTTGCAACCGCCATAGTAGCGTTTCCCCGGATATCCTTCCGCGTATTTGTTTGTCAGATGACTTCCCATGGCGGCCATTACCGCTTCGGACACAAAGTTTTCTGACGCAATCAATTCTAAATGATCGCGCTGACGGCCCAGTTCCGCTTCCATTATTTGCGCAATTTCAGGGTCAGTGTTCCGGATGCAATCAAAATCAATCATATCGGCAATCTCCTTTCATCTATCCGCAAAATGTTTCTTTTTCACGCCTGCTGTTCTGTTAGATCCTTTTCATGAAGCCGCAGTTTCGCCAGCGTCTCAGCGTTTTGCTGCAGCTTTCCGCGTTCTTCCTCCACAATGCTTGGAGGCGCCTTCTGTACAAATGCCGCGTTATTTAGTTTTGTTTCCGCTCTCGCGATTTCACTTTTTATGCGTTCGATTTCTTTTTGAATGCGTTCGCGTTCTTTTGCCATATCCACAAGCTCTTCCAATGGGACAAATACTTCGGCAACGGGCGAAACGATGCTGACCGCGTTTTTCGGCATATCCTTTTTCTCCGTGGTGATGCTCGTTTTTTCGACGCCTGCCAACCTGCTGAGATATATCGAGGCGTCTTGCATGATGCCTTGGAACGCCGGGTCCGGAATAAGCAGAATGCTTATGCGCTTCGCGGGCGGTACATTCATTTCCGCACGTATATTGCGGATAGAACGTATCAACTCCATCAAGCCGTCCATTTGCGCGGTTTCGGCTTCGTATTCATAGGCGCTGTCTGCAATTGGCCAGCTTGCCAGCATGATTGTTTTTTCTGCGTTTGGCAGGTGCAGGTACAGTTCTTCCGTTATGAACGGCATGAAGGGATGCAGCAGCTTCATGGAAGCTTCCAGCACCTCCGCCAACACCGCGCGCACATGCGCCTTTGCGGCCTCGTTTTCGCCATACAAACGCGGCTTAACCATCTCTATGTACCAATCGCAGAATTCTGTCCAGATGAAATCGTATACTTTCTGCGCCGCCATGCCCAATTCAAAATCGTTCAGATTTGCGGTGCACTCTTTCACCACTATCTGCAACCGTGAAAGTATCCATTTATCGGCTAAGTCCAGCATTGCGGGATTTGGTTTTCCCACAGGCTCGTCGCCTATGTTCATGAGCACAAAGCGAGCCGCGTTGTACACTTTGTTGCAGAAATTACCTGCCGCTTCCACCTTCTCCCAGACGAAGCGCATATCGTTGCCTGCAGAATTGCCAGTAAGCAAACTAAAACGCAGCGAGTCCGCGCCATGCTTTTCAATGACTTCCAGTGGGTCAATGCCGTTGCCTAATGACTTGCTCATTTTTCTGCCCTGGCCATCGCGCACGATGCCATGCACATACACCACATCGAAGGGGATTTCTTTCATGACCTCCATGCCAAACACGATCATGCGCGCTACCCAGAAAAATATGATATCGTACCCCGTTACCAGCGTAGATGTAGGGTAGAAATACTTTAATTCTTCGGTTTGATCCGGATACCCTAATGTAGAAAACGGCCACATGCCGCTTGAGAACCACGTATCCAGTACGTCTTCATCCTGCCGGAGATTGGTATTGCCGCACTTTGCACAAGCATGGGGCGCCGTTTCCTGTACGATTAGCTCTCCGCATTCGTCGCAATAATACGCCGGAATCCGGTGTCCCCACCACAGCTGACGCGAAATGCACCAGTCGCGGATGTTTTCCATCCAGTTAAAATATGTTTTTTCGAATCGCTTCGGCACAAAGCGGATGGAACCTTCGCGCACGACATCCATAGCCGCTTCAGCCAAAGGTTTCATTTTCACAAACCATTGGTCGCTCACGATGGTTTCTACCGTGGTGTGGCAGCGGTAGCATGTGCCTACGTTGTGCGTATATGGCTCCACTTTTACCAGCGCGCCTGCGGCCTCTAATTCTTTTACAAACGCTTCACGGCATTCCATGAGCGTCATGCCCTCGTATTTACCCGCGTTCTCGTTCATGTGGCCGTCGTCCGTTAGAACGCGGATGGTGGGCACGCCCGTCCGCTGCCCCACTTCGAAATCGTTCGGGTCGTGACCCGGCGTGATTTTTACCGCGCCCGTGCCAAACTCTTTTTCTACGTATGCATCCGCTACGATGGGAATAGCCCTGTTCAACGCCGGTATGATGACCATGCGACCAACCAGATCCCTATAGCGTTCATCCTCAGGATGGACGGCTATCGCCGTATCGCCCAGTATGGTTTCCGGACGCGATGTCGCTACCGTGATGGAATAGCTTTTATCCGGCGCTTCATAACGCACATACCAAAGATGGCTGTTTTGTTCCGCATATTCCACTTCGATATCGGAAAGCGCGGATAAACAATCCGGGCACCAGTTTATGATACGATTGCCCCGATAGATGAGCCCTTTTTTATATAAATCAACAAATACTTTTATAACCGCTTTGTTGCAGCCTTCGTCCATGGTGAATCGCTCACGCACCCAGTCGCAGGAGGAACCCAATTTTTTTAACTGATTCACGATGCGTCCGCCGTATTCACTGCGCCATGCCCATGCGCGCTCCAGAAAAGCTTCACGGCCAATATCGGCTTTTGTAAGCCCCTCTTTTGCCATTTGCTCTACGATTTTTACTTCCGTGGCAATGGACGCATGATCGCTGCCCGGCAGCCAAAGCGTCTCAAAGCCGCTCATACGCTTGTAGCGAATCAGCACGTCCTGCAATGTGTTGTCCAGCGCATGGCCCATATGCAGCTGCCCCGTTATGTTTGGCGGCGGTATTACGATGCAGTAGGGTTCTTTTTCGGGGTTTGGTTCCGCGTGAAAATACCCCTTTTCCTCCCATTCCGCATATATTCGGTTTTCTACCGCATTGTGGTCGTATGCTTTGCTCATTTCCATGCCGGAAATCCTCCTCGTTGTAGACATTTCTGTGCGAAGCTTGGCACAGATATTTGGGACTAAAAAAGCACCTCATCCCTCAAAGGACGAAATGCTCGTGGTACCACCTTTGTTTAGACAGCAACGGCAGCTACGCGCTTGCTATCTTCTCTAACTGCGCTATCGCTGCAGCCGCGTGCGGGTTACTCTGTTCGCCCGGCAATGCTTAAAAGCGACCTTCCACCACCCTAACTGCCAACGGCTCTTTCAGCCTATGAAGCCGTCTCTCTTTGGCTAGAATGTATGTACTCCTCTTTTTCATCGCATAACATATGCAATTGATGCCAATTCCAGCATCCCACCGGCTTTTAGTATACCTTTTTTTTCTGCGGAATGTCAACCTTCCCTACAAAAACAGCCTGTCTTTTTCAGCCAGCAGCCGCGGCAGCTTCTCACAATATGTACGGATATCTTTTGGTGCCGGAATGCGTTCCACGCGCATCTCCTTGCCCGCAAACACGCGTTTGCTCATCGCTCCCGCGCCATGCGCCAAAATGGACACCGTCTCTTCCATCATATCGATGTTATACCAACACTCTTTTCCGCTCAGCGCAAAGCCTATGTTTTCGAAATTGCCCCTCATGTATTTTTGCCGATACATATAATATGGCTGCATGCCCATTGCCCTTGCCCTATCCGCGCTCATGCCCAGCATGCGCTCCACCTCGCCCGCTTCCGGCAGTGGATATTCCTGCATACGCTCTTTTAGCCTGGAGGAACGCTTTATCGCCAGCGTATGCACCGTGAGATTTTCCGGACGCATGCGTTCTATCGCGTCGAGCGTGTGCTCCATATCCGTTATGCTTTCGCCGGGCAGCCCCGCTATGATGTCCATGTTGATATTTGTAAACCCTACTTCACGCGCTTCTCCGTATGCCCGCACGATATCTTCCGGCGCATGGGCGCGCCCAATACGGGCTAATGTATGCGCATTCATGCTTTGTGGATTCAGTGAAATACGCGTAACGCCGAGCGCGCGCAAGCATGCGAGCTTTTGCTTATCTACCGTATCCGGCCTGCCCGCTTCCACGGTTATTTCCTGCGTAAAACCGCCATATGCCCCAAGGACGCACGCAAACAGTTCTTCCAGCTGGCCAATTGTCAGAGTGGTTGGCGTGCCCCCTCCGATATACAAGCAGCGCGTGCTGTAACCGCCCTGCCTTACCATCTCCGCCCCTGCTGCGATATCTTCATGCAGGGCGCGTAAATAGTCTTGCGGTACGCCGTCCTTGCCCGCCACCTCAGACGCAAACGAACAATACAAGCAGCGTGATTTGCAAAACGGTATTCCAATGTATACGTCGATATCCTTCTCGCTCAGCGAGGCTAGGACGGGATATTGAACGTCCACGATTTGCGCCGCTAGGCATGTTTTGTCCAGCGCCACGTCAAACTCTTCGTTAAATACTTGTAATGCGAATTCTTTGTCTTTCTCTTCGACCAGTTCTCGAAACAGCTTTGTGGGACGAATCCCTGTGAGCGCACCCCACGGCAAAGCGCTTTGCGGCAATGCCTGCCTTAGCGCACGGAACACGGCAATTTTTGCCGCGCGCTTTTCCTGCTTTTTAATATAGAGCGCGCTTGCGCCCTCCCCGGCCGGCTTTATCTCCTTGCTTACCAAAACCGGTTCTCCACCAGCGCGCAAAACGGTCGCTTCGGCACACGCGCGTGCTTGATCCACGATTATGTTCATGTCGAACGGTTCGTTCCGATTGGCCTTTAACGGCGCATCGACAAACTCTATCTCCGCAAAACCCAAATAGGCCCTTACCACTTCGGCCATGTCGTTTGTATATTCCGGTTTATTTGTATACAGGGCAATCATAGAAACGCCGTCACATCCTTACGTACGGATTATGCTCGCGTTCAAAATGAAGCGTACTCAGGCGCATATGACCGGGATATATCGTATAATCCCCGGGCAAGGAAAAAAGCTTTTCCCGAATAGCTTTTTCCAAACTCTCTTGATCGCCGTCGGGCAGATCCGTGCGCCCGACGCTCAGGCGAAACAAGGTATCTCCCGTAAACAAAGACAGCGATTCTTTATGGCGGTAGCAAACTCCGCCCGGCGTATGCCCCGGTGTATGCAGCACATGCAAAAGCATGCCCGCTACATCGACGCTCTCCTCTTCGCGCAGGCAAACATCCGCCTCGCAAGGATGCATTCGTTCACCAAAGAGCTGCGCTATTTTGTCGCACTCTGTTAACATATCGGCATCGGCCGCATGAATGTATACCTTTGCGCCATATGCTTTTTTCAGCCCGTATACGCCGCCGACATGATCGAAATGTCCATGCGTCAGCAGTATATGCGTCAGCCGCAGACCTTTGTCAGACAAATACGCGTTAACTTCTTCAAACGCTGCGGGGTCAATGGCGACCGCCTCCGTTTTGCCTTCCGCGTGCAGGATGTAGCAATTTACCTTTAAGCACCCACAGGGGATCGTTTCAATGTGGAACATTAGAACAACCTCTTGCTATCTGCCAATATGGTTACAGGGCCATCGTTTATAAGCTGTATATCCATCATTGCTTGAAACGCACCCGTTTGCACAGGCACTTGCTCCGCAATGATAGCGATGGCCTTTTCATAGAGCGGAATGGCCTTTTCAGGCCGCGCGGCCTGAATGAAGCTTGGCCGCCTTCCCTTGCGCACATCGCCATATAACGTAAATTGCGAAACGATCAGGACGCTTCCGTTTATATCCATGACGGATTTGTTCATCTTGCCTTCTTCGTCTTCGAATACGCGCAGGTTCACCGTTTTGTCGCATATATACGCCAGATCCGTTTCGTTATCCGCCTCTTCAATGCCTAAAAATAGCAGCAGCCCTTGGCCGATGCTTGCTTTCAACTTTCCATCAATTGTGACGCTGGCTTCTTTGACCCTCTGTATGACGGCGCGCATGTTTTTCCCTCTCAGTTGCTGGCCCTATATACTTCCGTGACCGTTTTGATTTTTTTCAGTGCTTTAATAGTATTGTTTAGCTGGGATGCGTTGGTTATTTCGAAAGAAAGCTGCACGTATACCATGCCGTTTTTATCCGCTTTCGCGTTTACCGTTTTCATATTGATGTTCATGCTCAACAGCACCTGCGAAATATCCATTAATATGCCTGGACGGTCTGCTGCGGCCATGCTTATATTTGCCGTATAGCTGGTCTTTTCGTCACCTACCCATTCGACGGGGATCATGCGGTCTTCTTCGCCCATCAGCTCATTTGCGTTTGGGCAATCCTTACGGTGCACGGAAACGCCGCGGCCGCGCGTGATGTAGCCGATAATCTCATCACCGGGCACAGGGCTGCAGCAATGCGCAAAGCGTACCATCATGTTTGGCTCGCCATGCACGATAACGCCACGTGAACCCATTTGTTTGGTTTCTGTTTTGCCGGATTGCGGCATACCTCCCGATTCTTCGATCTGGGCAAGCCGCTTTTGCATCTCTTCTTCTTTTTTCTTTTCGCGGTGTTTGTCCATTAGGCGGTGCAGTACCTGCCCGCTCGTTATGCCGCCGTAGCCTATGGCGTTGTAAATATCCTCCATGCCGTTCATGTTCAGCTTCTTCAGAAGATCACCATAGTATTCCGGCTTTGTGAGCGTCGAAATATGCTGTCCCAGGCGCTTTGCCGCGCCCTCAAGCATTTCTTTGCCCTTTTGCACGTTTTCTTCCCGGTTTGCTTTCTTAAACCACTGGCGTATTTTTGACTTTGCCTGCTGTGTTTTTACAATATTGAGCCAATCGCGGCTCGGCCCGGCCTGGTTCGCCGCTGTGATAATTTCCACCACGTCGTTTGTTTGCAGCTTATAATCCAGCTTGACCATGCTGCCATTCACCTTTGCGTGCTGGCAATGATGCCCCACGTTCGTATGGATACGATATGCAAAATCCAGCGGCGTTGAGCCTGTCGGCAAATCCAATATTTCGCCGCGCGGCGTCAGCACAAATACGTATTCGCTGAAAAAGTCGTGCATGATGCCGTCCACAAAATCGCGAGCATTGTCGGAATCGTGTTCGTATTCCAGCGCCTTGCGCAGCCACTCCATTTTGCCGTCCAGATCGTCTTGTGAAATACGGCCCTCTTTATACATCCAATGCGCCGCTATGCCGTATTCGGCTGTGCGATGCATCTCGAATGTACGTATCTGTACCTCGAAAGGCATTCCCTGATCGTTGAAGAGCGTGGTATGCAATGAACGGTACATGTTTGTTTTTGGTATGGCAATATAATCTTTGAAGCGGCCCGGTATTGGCTTCCAGATAGAATGGATAACGCCCAAAGTCGCGTAACAATCACTGACGGTCTCTACAATGATGCGGATCGCTATCAGATCGTATATCTCCTCCAAGGGGCGGTTTTGCTTAACCATCTTGCGGTATATGCTGTATAAATGTTTCGGGCGGCCATTGATATCCGCAGCGACGCCAATTTTATCTAGCGAAGTGCGAATGCTTTCTATCGCGCTTTGCAGCAATTGCATGCGCTCCGCTTGCTGCGGTTCTATCGCGGCGCGAAGTTTTTCGTATTCTTCGGGCAGCATATGCATGAAGGAAAGGTCTTCCAGCTCGCCCTTTATGGCACCCATACCAAAGCGGTGCGCCAACGGCGCATAAACTTCAAGCGTTTCTTTCGCCTTTCGCACGCGTTTGCTTGGATCACAGTATTCGAGCGTACGCATGTTATGCAGCCTGTCCGTCAGCTTGATGATAACAACACGGACATTGTTTGCAATTGCCAATATGAGTTTGCGAAGGTTTTCGGCCTGCTGTTCCTGCTTTGTGATGTATTCCTGGGAGCTTGATTTTGTAAGTTTCGTGACGCCATCCACCATGGCGCCGATTTCGGCTCCAAACTGCTCTGTGATTTGTTCTACTGTGACGTCTTTACCGTCTTCCACTACGTCGTGCAATACACCCGCTATTACGGTGGCGCAGTCCATGCCCATCTCGTAAAGCATGATTGCCACGGCTTCTGGATGGATATAATATGGTTCACCCGATTCGCGTTTTTGATCTTTGTGGATATTACGAGCAAAATCGATGGCTTTCTGCAGCAATTGCAACTGTTCTTCGGAAAATGTTTGTTTACAAATGTCATACAGGTCTTCCATATTTACCCCTCCTTTCAGCCATATTCTTGCCTTATACTATGCGCTATGCGGCAATGGCGCATACCTCCCGGCGATGTTCCGCTTGTTTCCTTCGCATTTTGCCGCTTCTTTCATTAATAAACCATAACGGACTTTACGTCGTACCCCTTTAACAGCTCGCGTCCGTTCATTTCTGCCAACTCGATGGCAAAGCAAACCGCAACGACTTCTCCCCCAGATTCTTCAGCCAGTTTGATTGTGGCCAACGCGGTGCCTCCCGTCGCCAGCAAGTCATCTACTATGGCGACTTTTTGTCCGGGCTTTATCGCGTCTTCATGCATCTCCAGCACATCTGTGCCATATTCCAGGCCATACGCGTAGCGGATGGTCTTCGCGGGGAGTTTACCCGGCTTGCGCGCAACTACAAAACCCGCGCCCAAAGCATATGCCGTTGCGGAACCCAGTACAAATCCGCGCGCTTCAGGCCCGATAATGATATCTACACCTTTGCCCCGCAGCGACGCAACTATCTCTTTTATCAGCGCGTGGTATGCATCGCCATCACGCAGCAAAGTAGTAATATCCCGAAAGAGGATACCTTCTTTGGGGAAATCGGGGATGCTGCGAATATGCTGTTTGAGATCCATGCTGCCTTACTCCCTTTCGTTTATTCTTTGGCTACCCGCCACGCCTTTTTGGGGCCGACATAGGCCGATGGAATTAAAACGAACGCCCTGCCTGCGCCATGGCATATAAGCGGCTTTCCGCGATATCTCTCTTTCCACAGCCTTCTATCCAACGAATGCTATCGTGCTGCTCGTTCCATTTGAAGAAACCCAACTCCACAAACATCGCCAATGTCAGCATGGCCGCGGGATACGCCCCCGCTCCATCCATCACTGCTTGGAGCAACAGTTCCCGCGGCTGCTCTTGCCTCCGGCAGGCCTTGCTAAAGCGTCCATAGTAGGTTGCAAGCGCTTCCCGAGGCATTTGCAGGGGTGCAAGCATATCATAGTTTTGCGTGGAAGGGCCTGTGAAAACCATTTGCCCGCCTTTCGTAACGGGCAACAATGCAAGCTCGCCGCCATCGTACACGATGACGCGTTCATATTCATTTGATGCCAGGCGCGAAAGCTCCGGCGCTACGAGTACCGCGTTATATGTGGCTGCCTCTTCCGGCAAGCAGCT
>JAVBPK010000059.1:0-7817 GCA_031549625.1 Eubacteriales bacterium | reverse complement strand
GCAAGAAAAAGCTTTCAATCCGTGGGCAAGGACGACATGTGCGTCCGCAGCCCACACCTTGGGCATTTTGCCGCCCGCGAGCCCGGAGGGCGAGAGGTAAAATGCCGTAATCCCGTCGAACAACAGCGTTTTTCGACGGACTGAAGCGCCGGAGCATAAGCTCCGGCGCTTCAGAATATCAATAAAGTCAAAACCGGCAAGAAATCCCCTGATGCTAGAAGCTCACATTATTTCTCGCTTGCCATGCTCGTGCCGGCAATACGGCCATACACGGTATGTACAGACATCTTGCCGTGTCCGCGGGTTGTGCCGAAGTAACCGCCCGTCGCCTCGCCTGCGGCGTAGAGGCCTTCGATAACCTCGCCCCAGATATCCAGTACCTGTGCTTTTGTATTGATGAAGATACCGCCGCCCTGATCGTGGCAATAGATGTTCATCTTAATGGCATAGAAGGGAGCTTCTTTTATAGGCTGCAGTCCATCTTTGCCAAAAGCCTCGTCCTTTTTAGCAGCAGCGCCATCATTGGTGTTCTTAACGGTTTCCTCGAGTGCGGCTGCCGGCACCCCGATAAGGCCCGCGAGTTCCGCCAAAGTGGGCGCCGAGAAGAAGTAGCCTTCGTCCATGGTTGTCGTATCCACAGCCCAGCCGTTTTTGGTCACGGCGGCCTGGTCAAATATCACATGAACCACTTTGTTATCGTTTTCCTTAATAATCTCTTCGTAGAAAGGCTCGCCATCCGGCATCGTCTCGTTAACAAAGCGTTCGCCCACTTTATTGATAAATATTACATCGTTAAAGTCCTTGATGGGCAAACCGGAGGGGCTGGGCTTTTGGTAGTATTTCTGGCCAAATTTACGGCGGAATTCGCAAACGAAGGACATATCCGTCACGGAGCCGCAAATCTTCTGCACAGCCAGAATGCCCTCGCCCGTGGTTTCCACATGCGGCAGGCCGGAAGTCTCCAGCTCACTGGTCAACCTGGGATCCCATGCGGTACGCATTTTCAAATTGCCCTTCCAGCCGCCAGTCGCAACCATAACGCCCTTTGTTCCACGGTAGAATTTGGTTCCTTCGGGTGTTTCTACTTCAACGCCCAGCACGCGGCCGGAAGACTGCTCTTCGCGGATGATATTTACAAGCTTGTGACTCATAAGTACAGGAATGCCCGCGTTTTTAACCCAATCCACCAAGGTCTGCAGGTGGCCGCCGCCGCCTTTCATAACGTGTCCGCGGGCCGCTCTGTTGTAAGGCCGCGCCATAAGTGAATCGGCGAATTCAATTCCCAGGCTTTGCAGCCATTCTACGGTCGCCGGGCCGCTTTCCACAAAGAGGCGCGCCAGTTCCGGATTGCAGCGATGGCCGCCCAGTATCATCATGTCTTCGTAGAACATATCTATGGTGTCTTCTACGCCAAGCTGCTTTTGCACGGCAGTTCCGCCGTATTCCAAGTTTCCGCCGCTTATAATGGAGTTGCCGCCCATCTTTTCGGCGTGCTTTTCCAGCATCATGACTTTTGCTCCCGCCTGATGCGCAGCAATGGCGGCCGTTAAACCTGCCATGCCTGTGCCCAGTATCAGAACTTCTGCTTCCCCATCCCATTTTTGCGCGGCAGGTGCTTCCGGTGCCTGCGTAGCGGCGGGGGCGGGCGCTGGTGCTGCAGGCGCCGCGGGCGCGGGCGTATCTGCGACCGGAGCGGCGGGCGCGGAGCAACCCGTCAGGATAGCGCCACCCATGGCGACAGTACCCACCACGGCGCCGGTGTACTGCAAAAACTCTCGTCTGGTAAGGTCGCTTTTCTTGTTTTTGTCTTGCATGGTAAACTTCCTCCTGAACGCTATAATATAACGGCAGCTGCCGAAAGCGTTATGATAAACCACTGGTGGCGCCACATCGCAGCTTGTTCTTTATATTTACTTATTCACCCTGAATATTTACTCAAATAATAGCAAAATCACAGATTTATGTCAATTTTTAATCAAAGCGCCTTCTCATAAAAAAAGCAAGAAAAACAGCCTCTTTTTGCAGTCATTTTAAAGCGGCGCGTATTACAAAGAAATCTTAACATTTTCTTAATGTTTCGTGTTTCAGTTGTGGCGTTTTGCCCGCGCAACGAACCAAAGCCGCGCTTATCCCTCGAAGTAATAGCCGTTGCCTCTGGCGCTGCGAATATACTTCGGCTCATTCGGGTTTTCTTCTATTTTTTTGCGCAAGTTATGTATATGCACCATAACGGTGCGGGCATCGCCCAGACTAGGTTTGTCCCAAATTTTTTCGTAAATCTCCGTGAGCGTAAAGTGTGTGCGCGGATGTTCCATCAAGAGCTGCAATATGTTATATTCGATAGGGGATAGCGCAAATGCCTGATTGTTTTTCACGATGGAATGCGCCGGATGATCCACAACAAACCCTTCACAGGCCAGTGGCACGGGCGTACGCGCGCTCTCCCGCTGCATGCGCCGCAGGTTGGCTTCCATTCTGGCCAGTAGCATTTCGCGCGTAAACGGCTTCACAAGATAGTCGTCCCCGCCCTTATGCAGGGCGTTGATGATGGTTTTTTCATCGTCTATGCACGAAATAAACAGGATGGGGCAAAATTGAGATTGCTGGAGTTGTGCACACAGCTCTACGCCGTTGATGTCCGGAAGCATAACATCCAGCAGTATGATATCGAATTTGTTTGTTTCCGCAGCGCGCAGCGCGGCAGCGGCATCCGCCGCGTGTACAGTGGAAAACGCGGATTCTTTCAAATAAAACAATAATACATCGGCAATTTGCTGATCGTCCTCAACAATAAGTACGGATTTCATCCTATTCCTCTTTGGCGGCGGGGTCGCTTGCCGCCCCGTTTGCGGCATACACCCACTCTGTTTATCTCCATTATAGGGGAGGGCCATGTTATGCGCAAGGCGCTGGTGCCGGTATTGTTTTTTCTCACTCTTGTGCTGCTGTTTGAATACGGCACGCTCGCGATACATTTCACCTATATGCCGGGCGGCACGCTGTTTGTTCCACAGTGGCTGGGTACGTTTGCCTGTGGCGCATGTTGCCTGATTGCGGTGTATAGCCTGTCGCTCTATTTGCAAAAGCGAAGCGAACGATATTTATTATGGCTGTTTTTCATCGCGGCTATCGCTTTTTTCCGCACATTGCTCGGTTCCATGCCGCTCTCCTCCGTGGATATTTCCATGGTGGGCACCGCGCTTGACATATTCACCGTAGTCATATGCTACGCGCTTTGCTTCTGGATAACCGGCACGACCTTGCCCGGGAAATGGGCATTTTTTCTTACCGCGCCCGGCCTTTTTTTAATATATGCCACGCTCATTGCCGTGCGCTACACCATCCCGGCCACATTCACGCAAAGGCTCATTGCTTCCCTTCCTTACATGGCCGCGCTGGGCTGTCTTGGCACTGCCTGCCTGGAGAAAAAGCCCTACGCCTACCTGCTGCTGTTTGGCATAGCTTCGCGCTACGGCCTGCGGGCGTATTTGCTTCTGGCAGCGCAAAGTCCTTTGCACGGGTATACGCTATATCACTACATTTCCTATTCTCAGCTGGATTTCTTCATATTTGTGCTATGTTGCCTGTTCGCCATAAACGGCAAGTTCGTCTCAAAATTCAATGAAAGCGACCGCCTGGTGGAAGCGCTGGCGCAGGCAAACACAGGTCTTGATGCAAAGGTCGCGCAGCGTACGCAGGAACTGCGCGAAGCAAACGAAGAGCTGTTGCGCGAGCAAGCGCAGCGCCACGCAATGATGACAAATATCTTCCACGATCTGCGCAGCCCTGTTTTTGTACTGCAAGGGTATATGGACATGCTCGGCTATACCGAGGAGGAGCATGCGCATAAAATCACCGTTATGCGGGAACGCCTTTTGTTTCTGAGCCGATTGATAGAAGACCTGTTTTTGCTTGCCAAACTGGAAGAAAAGCAAATCACATTCGAAAAAGAATACATGGATACGGAGGCCATTTGCGCACACGCGCTTGAGGCCGCCACGCCCTTGGCCGCCGCGCAAAATGTGACGCTTTCGCTCTGCGCGGAGCCAAACTGCCGCATGCGGGGCGACGCGTTCCGCCTGAGTCAGGCGCTGCAAAACCTGCTTGAGAATGCGCTGCAGCATACGCCGGAAAACGGGCAGGTAACCCTCCGCATTGACAAAGCGGCATCTTCCGTGCGCATCCATGTGCAGGATACCGGCCATGGCATCCCGCAAGCCGAGCTGGCCAACGTTTTTGACCGCTATTACAAACGCCCGCGCAAAAGCAGCAGTTCCTCCAGCGGCCTCGGCCTGAACATCGTTCGGCACATCGTGACAAACATGGGCGGTACGATTCGCGTGGAAAGCAAAAAAGACATTGGCAGCACATTCACCATGGAATTTCCTGAAACAGAGACGCGGGAATAAAGAGAACGCCGCAGTGTTCTGCCCCGCCGTTCCCTCAAGGGTGTGAGGCCGCGCCGCATCATTCTTACATGCAAAAAGCGGCTTGCCAGCCGGCAAGCCGCTTTGCGTAAATACGCGCTTATTTCAATTCCGCAGCGGCCTTTTCGCCCGCCACTCTGCCAAACGTGAGGTAAGTGATTAACGCGGAGCCGCTGCCCGGGTACTCGTAGCACAGCACGTCACCGTTGGCAACTTCGCCTGCAGCATACAAGCCGGGGATAGCCGCGCCGGATTCGTTCAGCACATGCGCGTCTTTGTCTATTTTCAGCCCGCCAAACGTGCCGGAAACCACATACGTGTGCAGCAGCGCGTAGAAGGGGCCTTCCGCAACGGGAGTCAGGAATTCCGCGGGTTTGTTGTAGTCGGTATCCTTGCCTGCTTTGCAGAGTTCATTATAGCGCTTAACGGTCGCTTCCAATGTGGCGGCGTCCATGCCGGTTTGCGCCGCCAAATCCGCCAGCGTATCGGCTTTAAACGCGCGTTTCATTTCAATCGCCCGCTCCAGGCCGTCCACATATGCCGTCTGATCGAACACGCTGTAAAACTCTGTGTATTCCTTATCCAACATGGCAGCAGTACGCGCAAAGCTAAAGTTGTTTTCATCCACAAAGCGCTCACCTTTGCCCGCCACAAACAACCCTGTTGAGGCTGCCTGGAAGCTGCCGCCCGCCGTGCTGGACATATAGGTGAATGTAACATCCAGGCAGTTGCCGATGGCGCCGGGACGCTTGATCGTCGCTGCTCCGATATCGCGCGCCATAAGCAGGCCGTCGCCCGTGTTGCTGACAACGCCGGAAGACATATGCTTTTTAATCAGCGGCGAAAACTCATTCATCAAGTCCTGGTTGCGGTCAAACGAGCCCGTCGCCAGTATAACAGCCTTTGCATTGATCGTAATGGCCGCGCCTGTCGCGTCTTCCGCCATTACGCCAACTACGGCGCCGTCTTTTACGATGAGGGATTTTGCCGGGGTCTCCGTCATATAGGTAACGCCCAGCTCACGCGCTTTCGCTTCCATGGGGTTCAGGTATCCGAAACCTTTTTGTTCTTCCGGCAAATGTCCGCGCGGCACAGGGCGGTACGGATGCAGCGTGGTGGTTTCGGGCATAAATTTCACGCCGAGATCTGCCAGCCATTGCACATTATCCGCGGAATTGTTCGCAACCATTTCTACCATTTCCGGCGAAGCCATATCCCTGGCGCGTTCCATCAGGTATTTTGCAAAATCCGCCTTGGTATCTTTTACGCCGTTCTTTTGCATAATGAAGGATTCGGTGGCCTGCAGCTTGCCGCCGCTGATGGCCGAGCTGCCGCCCAAAGTGGCCAGCTTTTCAATCAGCAACACTTTCGCGCCGGCCGTAGCGGCCTCTATCGCCGCCGCGGTGCCCGCCATGCCGCTGCCAACTACCAGTACATCCGTTTCGATCGTTTGGTCGGCATTTTTCGCAACGGGATCTTTTTCCTTTTTGCGCAGTGCATCCGCGTCGCCGCCAGCCTGCGTCACGCAATCCGCTACCGCGTTTATAATAGCGGCACTGGAAATCGTCGCGCCAGCAACCAAGTCCACGTTTAACGTTTGCCCCGCCACGATGGCCTCGGGTACGCGAGGGTTCGCCGCGCGGAAAATATGCAAGGTTTCTTTATTTTCCAGCACCTCCACCGAAACGATGTTCGTTTCGTCGAACACGACCGAAACATTCATCTCGCCGCCATTGCCCTTTGCCACGGCGGTATAGGTGCCGGGCGTGTAAATGGCGGACGCGGGCGTGGAATCCTCGGGTGTTGGCACGGGCGTCGCCGGTGTTGCAGCAGGTGCCTCGGGCGTTGGCACGGGCGTTGCCGCGGGTGCGCAAGCCGTAAGCAACAGCAGCACACAGATCAATACGCATAATACTCTTTTGTTCATACTTCCTCCTCGTTCTTTCTCAACATAAAAATAGAAATACTCTACAGCCTTTATTATACTATTGTTTGTTAAAGTTCTATCTAAAATTAACCTTAAGAAAGCTTCTTGCGCAAGTCAGGTTTTATGGAGGCTCCGCCTCCAAACCTCCGCCAAAGGAACCAGGCCATTTGGAAACCCCCTGCGGAATGCCAAGGCATTCCGCAGGGGGTATTTTCATGCTGCGCCGCAGGCTTAGCTTCATAAAGAGTCAGGCCCACACGTGGGCCTGGGAATGGGTTTCCCAAGGGATGTATCCCTTGGGCGGGGTATGGGGCGGCGACCAATCGTCTTTCCAGCCCCAGCCGGTTCGGATTCTTCAGGTTTTATGGAGGCTCCGCCTCCAGACCTCCGCCAAAGGGACTAGGGTAGATTACAATAGCAAGTGCAACAAAAAAAGGATTGCAGATCGACAACGTGTTAAAATGAGTTTGAAGAAAACATCAACACGAGGTCAAAATGCAACCTTACACTCATTTTACACTAGACGAGAGAGAACGTCTACGAGTATTGTATGGAGAAGGAAAAACCATACGAGCGATTGCGCAAGCATTGGAGCGCAGTCCGTCAAGCATTAGCCGGGAGCTGATTCGAAATCGCAACAAGCAAACGCAGCAATACAACGCATGGGGTGCGAGCTCGCTGTATCTCAAACGCCGCAAACGCTGCCAAAGGCCATGCAGACTGGAAACAGACTTAGAGCTTAAAGCATTTACACAAGAACGCCTTGAGCAATTCTGGCCTCCTGAAGCTATCGCAGCGGTATGGAACCTGGAGCATGAAAACCGGGTGAGTCACACAACGATCTACTCCTCATTGCACAAAGGCTTGTTTCAGGGCTTGAGCGCAAAGACACACTTGAGAAGGCGCGGGCGGCGAAAGTACACGCGGGGAGCAACAACGACCATAAAGCCCGAGCGGTTTCTGGCTGACCGGTGCGAAGCAGCGAACCTGCGGCGGCGGCTTGGAGATTGGGAAGGCGATACTGTGATGGGTGGAGTTGGGAAAGGCTGTTTGCTCACTTGCGTCGATCGCAAAAGCCGGTACTTACTCTGTGAGGTATTGCCTAACAAAAGTGCTCAAACCGTACGCAGAGCGTTTCAAACTGCTTTTAGCAAGCATAGTGCCAAGACCCTAACGCTGGATAACGGCCCGGAGTTTTCGGAATTCAGAGCTTTAGAGAACGATCTGAATACTCAGATCTATTTCTGCGATCCACATGCTCCTTGGCAGCGTGGATCGAACGAAAACACTAATGGCTTGATCCGCTTTTTCTTCCCTAAAGGTTCTGACTTCAGACTCGTTTCTCAGGAAATCGTGGATCATGTCGCTTTCCTTTTGAACAACAGGCCTCGTAAATGTCTTGGCTGGTTATCTCCCGCTGACATTTTCTTCGCCAAGTGTTGCACTTGACTTGACAATCTACC
>JAVBPK010000101.1:0-27334 GCA_031549625.1 Eubacteriales bacterium | reverse complement strand
TTGCCCTCCTTTTATCTGTATGTTCGGGGGCGGCAGCCCTCCTTAGGTTTGGCTGCCGTTTTTTCAGCGGTTACCTGGACGCCATTTCAGCGCCTTTTGCTTGTAATGAGAGTATTCTTTCCCGCATTTCATTTTCCTGCTTCGAAACGATATTTTTTTCTCTGAACCGTATACTTCCGGCTGCTTTCACGCATACGCAGCGCAGCATTTTCAAAAATTGCAGTACGCGCCGTAGGCCTTGCTTTTCTTATCGTCCCGTTACATACTTCTGTCACATTTTACCACAATGATGTTCTTATTAGGCCACGCTACTCACAAACTTATCGTTAAACTATGATACAAGAGAAAAAAAGGAGGGCTTGCATTGGAAAGTTATCGTTCCGAATATAAACATAGCATCAACCAATCAGAATATCTCGCTTTACGCTCCCGTCTTCGCGCCATATTCCCGCGGGACGCGCACGCCAACGCCGACGGCGGCTACCTGGTCAGCAGCCTGTACTTTGACAATGCGGACGACAAAGTTTTGCGTGAAAAACTTTCCGGGCTGCAAAAACGCGAAAAGTTTCGCATACGCACATACAACCATGATCCCACGGTGCTCCACCTGGAAAAGAAAGAAAGGCTGAATGGCCTTTCCCGCAAGGCCTTTGCATCCATTTCATACGCACAATACACGCGCCTTCTAAACGGCGACTACACATTTTTAGCGCAGTGTGACCAACCGCTTTGCCGCGAGCTGCATAGGCGCATGCAGGAACAACAATTGCGCCCGCATACCATCGTGGAATACTACCGGGAGGCTTTTGTATACGCGCCCGGCAACGTGCGCATAACGCTCGATAGCGATATCCGTTCCGGCATGGGCGTGTGCGACCTGTTTACCGCTTCTTTTCCCACATTGCCCGTTTCCAGCCACAGCGGCCTGCACCTGCTGGAAGTAAAATTTGACGAATTTCTTCCCGACTTGGTTCGCGACGCCGTGCAGATTACCAACCGCCAAAATACAGCGTTTTCAAAATATGCCGCTTGCCGGCTGATACAATTATAAAAGGGGTGTTATCTTTGACTTTTAATGATATTTTTAAATCCAGCTTTTTGGAGAGCGTTACTTCATTCGAGCCATTGGACATGGTCATCGCGCTTGCTTTATCCTTTGCTTTGGGAATGTTCATCTTTTTTGTATACAAAAAGACGTTTCGCGGCGTTATGTATTCGCAATCCTTCGGCGTTTCGCTGATGGCGCTCACACTGATTACTACGCTCGTTATCCTCGCCATTACATCCAATGTCGTGCTTTCCCTTGGCATGGTCGGCGCGCTCTCCATCGTCCGCTTTCGTTCCGCCATCAAGGAGCCGCTTGATATCGCGTTTCTCTTCTGGGCTATTGCTGCCGGCATTGTCCTCGGCGCAGGCCTTATCCCGCTTGCCGTGCTGGGTTCGCTTGTGATCGGCCTCATCCTCGTCCTTTTTGTCAATCGCAAAGAACAGGATACGCCTTTTATTCTTATTCTGCATCTTGAGGACGAAATAGCGGAGCAGCAAGCGGCCGCTCAAATACAAAATGCCGTTAAAAAGGCCGCCATCAAATCAAAAACCGTCAATAGCGCGGGTATCGAGCTGACGATGGAGGTACGTCTCAAATCCGACTCCAGCACTGCGTTCCTGAACGGCCTTGTTGGTGAGCGGGGAATCCGCGACGCCGTGCTCGTCAGCTATAACGGCGACTACATGGCCTAATATGCAAACTATAAAAACGAAAGGAGGCCGCATGCATGCGCGAACATCTATTTAACCGCGTTTCCTGCATCATCATGGCGCTTGCTGTCGCCTTTGTGACGTTGCTTGTTGCGATGCCTTCCGTATTTGGCCTCAAAAGCAGCGGCGTGAATTTGGAATACGAAACCAAGCTTTTTAAAAGCGGCGAGGTGCTCTCTATCGACATCCGCATGCCGGACGCCGACTGGGAGGGTATGCTGAACAATGCATTAAGCAAAGAATATGTCGCCTGCGACATCGCTATAAACGGCGCCGTATTTACAAATGTCGCCATCCGTCCCAAAGGCAATTCCAGCCTTTCTTCTACCGCCAATTCCGAAAACAAGCGCGTAAGCTTGAAAGTGGAATTTGACCACTATGTGAAGGGGCAAAATTGCTATGGATTGGATAAACTTGCACTAAACAATGGTTTCTCAGACAACAGTTACATGAAAGAATATGTTTCTTATGCTATGTTTTCCTATATGGACGTACCTACCCCGCTTTCCGCTTTCGCAAATATCACCGTCAACGGCGAGCCCTGGGGGCTATACCTTGCCGTAGAGTGTTTGGAAGAAAGCTTTGCGCTGCGCAACTATGGCACGAGTTATGGCGAGCTTTACAAACCGGAAACCAGCGGTATGGGTGGTGGCGGCCAGCGCGTTGTGGTTCGCATGGATGCCGAACAAACCGGTTTTAATGCTCAACAACCCGCAACCGATATGCAGGCCGACGCTTCCTCCGTGCCCCCCGCTAACGCTGCGCAGCCTTCCTCCGGCTTTAACGCACCCGCTGCCGACGGCTCCGCTGCGTCACGGCAAAACAATGCGTTTATGGGCGGCGGCGCTTCGGGCACGGGTACGGATTTGGTTTACAACGGGGATGACACCTCTGTCTATTCCGGCATATTTGATAACGCCGTATTCAGCAAGACCTCAAAAAAGGACTATAAACGCGTCATTACCGCGCTGGAACATCTATCCGAAGGCGATGATTTGGAAACCTATATCGACGTGGATGAAGTATTGCGGTATTTTGCCGTAAACACCGCAGTTGTGAATCTTGACCATTATACAAGCAACATGAAGCACAATTACTACCTTTATGAAGAAGATGGCCAGCTTTCTATGCTGCCATGGGACTACAACATGGCCTTTGGCGGCTTTGGCGGCGGCGGCCGCATGCAAAACAATACGCAGCAGCCGAATGAGGCGCAACCGACCGGCGGTGCGCAGCGAGATGGCATTGCGCAGCCCATTGACGGCGCAAACGCGGTAGACCGCGGCATGGGCAATATGGGCGGCATGGGCAGCAACAGCGCCTCTTCCACCGTGCACTTCCCCATCGATACGCCCATTTCCGGCACCACACTTGAAGAACGGCCTATATTGGGGAAACTGCTTGAGGTGCCGAAATATGCAGAGCTGTACCATGCTTATTTGCAAGAAATCGTCACCGGCTTCTTTGACAGCGGCCTCTTTGAACAGCTAATCGACCAAACCGACGCTTTGATTGCGGGCTATGTGCAGGCCGACCCAACCTCGTTTACCACTTTTACCGCTTATAAGACAGCTCTCGAGACGCTGAAACCGCTGGGCCTGGCTCGAGCCGCCAGCATACAGGGGCAGCTTGACGGCAGTATTCCTTCCACCACCGAAGGCCAGACGGCTAATCCTGACGCGCTCTTTTCTACCGATGCCATCGATATGGGCGCCCTGGGCTCAATGGGTGGCGGCGCATTCCGGCTAACACGCACGGAAGACCAACTACAGCAAAACGACGCAAATAGCGATGCCGCTCTTGAAGGCGCCAACCCGCCTCCTTTTGGCCAGCAAGGCGCAAACGGCGAATGGGGGCAAGTTCCGCCAAATCGCGGTGAACGCGCAAGGCCGGACGGACAGGGCGGCATGCCCGGTGTTATGCAGATGCGCGGCGATCCAACAGCGCAGCAAGCGCCGACCGCCGACACCTCCGACTGGATACTTGCGGGTGTATGCTTCGCGCTGCTAGTGCTCGGCATATTCGTTGTGCAAAAGGTCCGGCGAAGGAAGTATTTGCATTAGAACAAAAGGGCTACGAAAGCGGCCTTTCAGGCCGTCGAAAAACCCTGTCGGGGTTACGGCATTTTACCTCTCGCCCTCCGGACTCGCGGGCGGCAAAATGCCCAAGGTGTGGGCTGCGGACGCACATGTCGTCCTTGGCACGGATTGAAAGCATTCCTTACGAACCTTTTTTGACAACCTGAAGGCCGCATTCGCGGCTCTTTTCTTACATAGCGCTTATTTTAATGCAAGCTGCATATCCCCGAAGCGGATCCAGCCCCTCTTTCGGAAAAAGCCGGATATCAGCAGCGTAAGCGCCGCCGGCAGTATGAAATGCATGAGCAAAATGAGCAGCAGCACCGTAAACGGCGCACGTTCCGCGCTCATACTTGCCCAGGCGCCAAATTGGCCGACAAGGCCGCTTGTCCCCATGCCCGCTCCCATTTTATTGTTTGTCATTTGGAAGACGGCCGTGGATATAGGCCCCAATATCGCCGACGCGATTGTGGGCGGCAGCCATATGACAGGCCGCTTTAATATGTTGCCAAATTGCAGCATGGATGTCCCGAGCCCCTGGCTGATTAACCCGCCAAACTTGTTTTCTTTATAGGATGCTACGGCGAAGCCTACCATCTGCGTGGCGCAGCCAACGCAGGCCGCCCCCGCCGCCAGCCCATCTAAACCCAGCGAAATGCTGATGGCAGCCGAACTGATCGGCGCCGTCAACGCCAAACCCATGACCGTGCTGATGACGATGCCCATCGGCACGGGATGCAGGGTTGTCGCCGTGTTTATGAAATTTCCGATCGCCATCATAACGGCATTGACGCCCTCGCCCGCAAACTTGCCAACCAGGCCGCCCGTTGTGATGGTGACGATTGGTACCAGCACGATATCCACCGGCGTGCGGCCTGCCACCCAATTGCCAAGCTCCGCACCTGCCACAGCCGCCAAATACGCCCCTACAGGCCCGCCAAAGCTGTAACCCAGCGCGCCTGTCACCGCCGAGGAGAATATCGCCAGTGGCTTGACCTTTAGTCCATACGCGATTGCCACGCCGATCGTGGCTCCCACAACCGGCGAGCTTGCCGCTACCATATCGGAAAACGGCTTCAGCCAGGATAATATGCTGATTTGCGAGATTTGCGAAAGTATGAGCCCAATAATCAGGGAAGAGAACAGGCCCAGCGCCATAGCGCTCATAGCATCGATGAAATAGCGGCGAAAAAATTTCTTTACCCACCCGCTTGCATTTTGATCTTCGCTCATGAAAGAGAATTCCTCCTAGTCGGATATAATGTGCATGGCTTTGGCCACTTCATACATCAGCAGCGACGCGGCTACCGATGCGTTAAGCGATTCCGCGCGCCCATACATGGGCAAGCGGACCAGGGCACACAGCGCAGCATTTTCTTCTTTTACGCCGTTGCCCTCGTTGCCGATGACGATCACACATCTGTCTGTAGGAGGCGGCAACTGTTCTTTCCCCTGCAAATGCCCGCAAATACAAATAAACCTTTCTTTTTGCAGGCTTTGCAGCGCTTCGTTTAAATTCCCTTTCCAAACGGGAATGTGGTAGGTGGAGCCCATCGCCGCCCGTATGCATTTGGGCGCAAACGGATCGGCGCAGCCCTCGCCAAGGAAAATACCCACGGCGCCCATAGCATCCGCCGTGCGGATGATGGTGCCCATATTGCCCGGGTCTTGCAGCGCATCCAGCGCCACTATCATGCCGCCAGGAAACGTTTCCGGCATTTTACACGACGGCGTCTTTACGGTGGCGCATACGGTTTGCGGCGTGTTTGTAGAGCACAGCGCTTCCATCACAGGGCGCGTAACCGTGTATACCTCCGCGCCCCTGCCTGTGAGGATGGCGGCTTCCATTTCGCTGCCTTCCTCGACAAAGCCCTCCATGATTTCCGCGCCGGAAATGACCGCTTCGCACAAAAGTTTGCGCCCCTCGATCAGGTGCATGCCGAATTCTTCCCTGCCTTTATGGGCGGCAAGGCTCTTTACGCGTTTTACTATTTGGTTGGAGCGGCTTTCTATTTTCATGCTTACCCTTCCGTATCGGCGGGCTGTATACACAAAAGGTGGCGCCTTGCAGAGATTGATCGCTCTACAAAATGCCACCTCATGGTCGCTTCGTTTGCTTAGGCGCGTGCCGCCATGGCTACATCCACCAGCTCTTTGAAGGCCGGCATGTCGGATACTGCCAGTTCGGCAAGCACTTTTCTATTTACTTCAACGCCCGCAAGCTTTAACCCGTTGATAAGGCGGCTGTATGTGGTGCCGTTCATGCGTGCGCCGGCATTGATACGCGCGATCCAGAGCTTACGATATTCGCGTTTTTTATTTTTCCTGCCTACGTATGCGTACGCAAGGGATTTCATTACTTGCTGCGATGCGCTGCGATATTGCTTGCTTTTCGCTCCGTAGTAACCCTTCGCGAGTTTAAATACCTTGCGGCGCTTCTTTGCGGCATTTACCGCACGTTTAATTCTGGCCATTTTACTCTCCTCCCTTACTTGTACGGAATCAGTTGACGGATTTTCTTCTCTTCACATTCAGCGATGTAAGCTGTTTTACGAAGTCCGCGCAACCTTTTGGTGGATTTTTTGGTCAGAATGTGGCTTTTATATGCTTTGGCGCGTTTGATCTTTCCGGATTTTGTAACGTTAAAGCGTTTTGCCGCACCCCGATGGGTTTTGATCTTTGGCATTGTTGGGGTTCCTCCTAAAACTTATTTGATGGCGTACCCGCCCGCGCTAACCGCGCTTATTTCGGGCTGAGTACCATGAACATATTTCTTCCTTCCTGCTTGGCAGGGCGGTCGATGGCCGCGTTTTCCTGCACCATTTCGAAGAATTTGTCCATTACTTGCAGGCCGATTTCACCGTGGGTAGCCTGCCTGCCCCTAAAGCGAATGGAAACCTTGACTTTGTCGCCCTGCTTCAAAAACTTGTTGCAGTTCTTTGCCTTTACTTCCATATCGTGCAGATCTATGGTCGCCGAGAGACGCACTTCTTTCATTTCGACTATTTTTTGATTCTTGCGCTGCTCTTTTTCGCGCTTGCCAAGCTCAAACTTGTATTTGCCATAATCCATGAGCTTGCATACCGGCGGGGCGGCCTGCGGCGCGATTTTTACCAGATCCAGCCCGCGTTCCTCCGCCAGCGCCTGCGCTACGGCGTTTGTAACAATCCCCATTTGTTCGCCATTTTCGTCGATAAGTCGAACTTCGCGGTCCCTAATCTCTTCGTTGATCATCAGATCCTGGTTGCTGATATCGGACACCTCCATAGCCTTATTTGTTAAGCTCGCCTTCTTCCTAAAACAAAAAGCGGGCGCAATACGCCCACTTTACATGTTGAAAGCATTCACTATTCATGACCGTGCCTGATAAATACCGGCAGGTGAGAAGCGGGCGCTTCTGCTTGAACAAATAGGATTATATGAGATTCCGCCGTTGTTGTCAAGCTTTTGATCGAATAATATAAATTTTATCATTTATGTTGCATATTTATTCAAATTGATGTATGATATCTGTATTAACATACGTTCACGGGAGGCTTACTTATGGCTAAGGAAAAAATCGTGCTCGCATATTCCGGCGGGCTTGATACATCCGTTATCATTCCCTGGTTAAAAGACCATTATGACTGCGACGTTATCGCCTGCACCGCCGACGTCGGTCAGGGCGAAGAGCTTGCTCCTCTGGAAGAAAAGGCGCTGAAAACGGGCGCGATCAAGCTGTACATCGAAGACTTGACGGAAGAATACATTCGCGACTACGCTTTCCCCACCTTGCGCGCGGGCGCCAAATACGAAAACCAATATTTGCTCGGCACCTCACACGCGCGCCCCTGCATCGCAAAGCGGCTGGTGGAGATCGCCAAAAAAGAGGGCGCAACCGCTATCGCGCACGGCTGCACAGGCAAAGGCAACGATCAAGTTCGTTTCGAACTGACCGTGAAAGCGCTGGCGCCCGAGCTGAAAATCATAGCGCCGTGGCGCATCTGGGATTTAAAAGGCCGCAGCGAAGAAATCGCGTATGCCAAAGAAAAGAATATCCCCTTGCAATTCCGTGCCGAAGAAAACTACAGCCGCGACCGCAATATCTGGCACCTTTCACACGAAGGCCTCGATCTGGAAGACCCAAGAAACGAGCCGCAAAACGAGCTGTATTCCATTTGCACCGCGCCGGAAAACGCGCCCGACAAACCCGACTATATCGAAATCGGCTTTGAGAAGGGCATTCCCGTTTCCGTAAACGGCAAGAAGCTGGGGCCTGTCGAGCTCCTCACCGCCTGCAACGAGCTTGGCGCCAAGCATGGCGTCGGCATTACCGACATGGTGGAAAACCGCCTCGTCGGCATCAAATGCCGCGGCGTATACGAAAACCCCGGCGCATGCATTTTATATGACGCGCTGCAGCTGCTGGAAATGCTGACGCTGGATCGTGATACCATGCACTTTAAGCACCAGACCGCCGTGAAATACTCCGAGCTGGTATACGATGGCAAATGGTTCTCTCCGCTGCGTGAATCGCTGGACGCCATGCTCGCCGTGATGCAACAAAATACGACCGGCACTGCCAAGCTGAAGCTGTACAAGGGCCGCACATATGCCGCGGGCGTTCAGAGCCCCTACAGCCTGTACAATCCGGAATTTGCCACATTTGAACAAGACGCCGTATACAACCAAAAAGACGCCGAGGGCTTTATAAACCTGTTTGGCCTGCAAACGAAAGTGCGCGCCATCATGGAGCAGAGCCTGAAAAAATAATTTTCTACGCTGCCGAGCGCCGCATGGGTACCCCTTTGCGGCGTTCTTCTTTTTCCGGCTTTATGAGACCGCTTGCATCCGCGGCTTTCCTTCCGGGCGGCATGTATAGTATACTATAGGCTAGTCATAAATACGCAAAACAAACAGCAGGAGTGGCCATATGAATCAATCAGACAAAAAGCTTTGGGGCGGGCGTTTTCAAAAAGGCGCGGACGCTGCCATGGAAGATTTTCATTCCTCCATATCGGTTGACTGCCGCATGGCGGCGGAAGATATCCAAGGCTCCATTGCGCACGCCCGCATGTTAGGCAAGCAGGGTGTTATCCCCGCCGCCGACGCAGACGCCATCATCACCGGGCTCAACAGCCTTCGCGCCGATTTGGACGAGGGGAAACTCACCTTCTCCAAAACCGCGGAAGATATTCATATGAACATGGAATTGCTTCTTACGGAACGCATCGGCGGGGCAGGCAAGAAGCTGCATACCGGCCGCAGCCGCAACGATCAGGTTGCGCTCGACTGCCGCCTATACATGAAAAAGGGCGTAAACGCCACGCTTCATAACCTCGTTGCTCTAGAGCAGGCGCTGCTTTCCGCCGCGCGCGAGCACTTGCATACCATTATGCCTGGCTATACGCATTTGCAAAAAGCGCAACCCATTACGCTGGCGCACCACACCATGGCGTATTTTGAAATGTTTCGCCGCGATATCGGACGGCTGCAGGATTGCCTGAAACGCATGGACGAGATGCCGCTTGGCGCCGGTGCCTTAGCAGGCAGCACCTATCCGCTCGATAGAAATATGGTTTGCGCGGAGCTTGGCTTTGGATGCATCACGCGCAACAGCCTTGATTCCGTAAGCGATCGTGATTTTTGCGTTGAGTTTGCCGCCTGCGCCTCCCTCATCATGATGCATCTTTCGCGCTTCTGTGAGGAGCTGATTCTCTGGAGCAGCGACGAATTCCGCTTCGTCGAAATGGACGACGCGTATTCAACCGGTTCTTCCATCATGCCGCAAAAGAAAAACCCCGACGTCGCTGAATTGATTCGCGGCAAAACCGGGCGCGTATATGGCGACCTCACCACGCTTTTAAGCATGATGAAGGGATTGCCTCTCGCCTATAACAAAGATATGCAGGAAGACAAAGAAGCCACCTTTGACGCCCTGGATACCGTGAACGCGTGCCTCTCGCTTTTTACACGCATGTTCGAAACGCTGCATTTCCGCAAGGAAAATATGCGCAACGGCGCCGGGCACGGCTTTTCAAACGCTACCGACGCGGCGGATTATCTCGTCAAAAATGGCGTTCCCTTCCGCACCGCGCACGAAATAATCGGCCAGCTTGTGTTTCACTGCCTGGAACAGGGCAAGGCTCTGGAAGAGCTGACCCTTGCGGAATTGCAAGCTTTTTCTCCCGCGTTTCAGCAAGATGTGTACGAACAGATATCGCTTTCCGCCTGCGTAGACGGGCGCGACTTGCCCGGCGGCCCCGCTCCCGCCGCCGTTTTGCAGCATATCGAGCAAAGCGCGCTTTGGCTCATCATGCAATATACGGAAAACACGACGTGCTGAAACATAGCAGGCCGTGTTTTAACCGTGTTTTAACCGTGTTTTAAACATATTGCCGTCCTCTTCGCTTTTCCTCCGGATTTCCTGCGCAGCACGGCTTCTTTGTTATCTTTTTACCTGCCGCCGCATCCATACGTTGAGCACGATTCCTACGACCATCATGTTTGTCAGCAAATTGGAGCCCCCATAACTGACAAACGGAAGCGGTATGCCCGTAACGGGCATGAGTCCGATCGTCATGCCTATGTTTTCAAAAACGTGAGCGATCATCATGCCGATAGAACCCACCACAAGGCAGGTTCCAAAATGATCTTTCGCGTGCAGCGCCACCCACATCCATCGGAAAATCAAAAGGAAATACACCACTATCAATGCCGCGCCACCCACAAACCCAAAGCCTTCCGCAATACCGGAAAAAATGAAATCCGTATGCCGTTCCGGCACATATTTGAGCTGCGCTAGCGTGCCCTGCGAAAAATATCCTTTGCCGTATAGCTGGCCCGATCCTATCGCCTCTTTGCTGCGCAGCACATGCAGCCCAGCGCCTTTCGGATCCGCCAGGTCCGGATTTAAAAACACATCAATGCGTTCCCTTTGCGTATCGCTGAACAGATAGAAATAACTCAGCGGCATCATGCCCGCCACGAAAACCAGCGCGCCCAGCACAAATTTCCAGCTTAGCTTTGAAATAAACAATATGCAAACCAGAATAGCGAAAAACACGATTGCCGTGCCATAGTCCGGCTGAAGAAGCACAAGCAAAAACGGGCCGATAAAGTATGCACCCACCATGAGCAGGCCCTTAAACGATTTAATGGCCCCTTCCTTTTCGACGATGTTTGCCGCGATATTGGAAAGCGTGATGATGAGCGTCACTTTGAACAATTCGGACGGCTGGAACGCACGCACGCCCAAATTGAACCAACCCATGACGCCGCGCGTGCTTTCCGCCAGAACCAGCAGCATAATGAGCAGGAGCGTATTGGCGACATAGACGTATTTGATGACCATTTTATAGAGATTGTAATCTATGACGATCATGACCAGCATAGCAGCGAAAGCGACAATGAAATTAACTGCCTGCCGCTGCACATATTCCAGATTGATCTTTGCGCGTATGCCCGCAAAGCCTATCTCGTCGCCTGTGAATGGTTCCGCCATCACGTTCGCTATCGTCAAAATGCCAAAAGCCACCAATGCAAACACCAGAAGCAAGGTGATCCAATCGATGCTTATTCCTTTTTGTTTCGAATCGCGTTCGCTTTGCACGTTATCCTCAAGTCTTTATCGCTTTTATTTTGTTATTGGAACCATGCCGCACTTTGCTCGCGAACGAGGACGTACTTATCCAATGATTCCATACGAACAATCGGCATGTTTAGCCGCGCCGCCCGCGGCACGCTTTCTCCGCGCAAAATACGATCCAACAACATGACGGACTGCGCGCTGGCTTCGTAATATGGTTCCAGCACAAACGCGTAAATGTCGTTATTGCGCATCAACGCGATGGTATCGTCGCTGATGCCATACCCCGCCACGGAGATGGTGATGGACTTTAGCAGCCCCTCTGGCACTGGCGTGCCACCCGGCCCCGGCACGGGACTTGGCGACGTTTCCTGTGATGGCGTAGATGACGGCGCCGCCGTCGTTTTGGGCGTTGACGTGGCCTTCGACGAGCTGCTGGCCTTGAAGTCTTTTATCGCCTTTTCGCGCGCTCTCACCGCAACCTTTGCGCCATCCGCGTCCACACAAAAGAGGCCTTTGATGTCCCGATTTTCAAGGATATGGTTTGCCAGCTCCTCAATCGCCGCCTCTTCGCCCGCAGCCATTTTTGTGAACGCGCCTACGTTATACTGCGGGTAGTAGGCCGTGATCGCCTCCACAAAGCCCTGATAAATACCCGCCGGATCGCTGCCGTATACGAGTATTTTCCCCGCTTTACATTCGCGTTCCACCATGCGTTCCGCCACACCCAGCGCCACTTCCTCCGCATAGCCTAAAACATCCGCCACCACATTGGCTGTTACTCCCGCGGCGTCGTTTGCGTTGTGGTACGGTACAACCACTGGGATTGAAAGCTCCCCCGCCCGCGCCGCCGCCGCATCGTTCAGCCCGCCTGCGTTCCAGATGAGCAAGCCGTAGCAGCCCTCTTCAGCCGCTTTCTCTACCGCAGCAACCGCGGCCGTGCCCATGTCGGCATAATACAGCTTGGCGGGATAGCCGAGATTTTCGGCCGTACGCAAAAAGCCATGCAGTGCGGTACGTACATTTTCTTCTTTTGCATTGGGAACGACGAAGCCGATCAGTTTGTCGGAAACCGGTGTTATCTGTGCCGCGCGCGTTTCCGTTATAGCGCTTACCACAGGTGTTGCCGTCGGCTCGGCTTGCCCGCCCTTTTCGTTTTTCTCAGCACGCGAACAGCCCGCCAGCGTACCGGCGGCCAGCACCAAAAAAGAAAGCACGCACGCCAATATCCTATGCATCGGCGCGTTTTGCCGCAATCTTTTATCCTTGCACCCATTCGTTTGTCGCATCGTTTCCAAACTCATTGCTTTATTTTATATCAGCCGCTTTGTTCTGTCACGCCAAACCAGAAAAGTTTGCAGCTTGTACAAACATATGGCAGCGCCGTTTTATTAACCCCTGTTGCAGCCCGGCCCGCAGGCCAGGCCACCGCTACCCTAAATCACGCAGTCTAGCTTTTTCTCCGGACGGCTTTGCAGCTCCTGCTTTTTGCTCTCAAACCCGGGCTTGCCCAGCAGCGCGTAAGTCGCGTTTTTCCCCTCTTCCACACCGGGCTGGTCAAACGCGTCTATACACAGCAATTCTCCGGCAAAGGCCGTTTGCACTTCCAGCATGTATAGCAGCTGCCCTACCGTAAACGCATTTACTTCCGGCAGGACGATCGTATGGCTCATATGACCGCTTTTATACAGCGCGTATTCTGTGGCCGCCTGTTCGGCGCTGATAAGCTCGTTTAACGTATGTCCTCCCAAGAAACCGACATCCGGAATATCCGCAAAACCTTCCGGAATGCGCACCACGGCGCGATACTTTTCCACAACCAAAAATGTGAGCACTTTGTCGAACGGCCCTTCTGTATACAGCTGAACCTGGCTGTGTTGATCCGTTACGCCCAGCGCCTTTACAGGCGTTTGCCCGGCATATACTTCCGAACCGTCATTAGCAAAACGCTTGCCCAACGATTCCGCCCAAAGCTGGGCGTACCAATCGGCCATGAATTTCAACGAATCCGCATAGGGCATCATGACGGAAATATTGCAGCCGCGCCGCATGGCAACAACCTGCAAAGCGGCAAGCATGTATGCAGGATTTTTCCAGATATCCGCTTCGCCGCACAGCTCGTCCATGTATGCCGCGCCTTTGAGCAAGCCGCGGATATCTATGCCACACACCGCCGCTGGCAGCAAACCGACGGGGCATAGTTCGCTAAACCGCCCGCCAACGCCATCCGGCACAAAAAATGTGCATAGATCCCATTCTTTTGCTATGCGTATGAGATTGCCTTTATTTTGATCTGTCGTTGCGATGATATGCTTTTTTAGCGCCGCTTTGCCAAGCTTCTGCTCGACTAAATCCGTTATGATCATAAGCTGGGCCATCGTTTCGCTGGTGGCGCCGGATTTTGTAATGACGTTAAACACCGTGTCCTTGAGCTCAATTACATCCAACAGCGCCGCCATGCGTTCGGGATCGACGTTGTCCTCCACAAACAGACGCGGGCCGCCCCGTTTTGCATCCGTCAAATCGTTGTAATGCAGATGGTTTAACGCCTGATGCACGGCTACCGGGCCCAGCGCGCTGCCTCCGATGCCCAATACCACAAAGTTTTTGCACCAGCCGCGTATATCCGCCGCCGCCGTTTCGATATTGGCAACGATTTCATCCTGGCTATATGGCAATTCGCGCCATTTCATCTGCGAACGCTTTGCCTGCATGGCTTTGGCCGCCGTCGCTATTTGCGGCGCTAAAGCGTCCAGCTCTTTTCGCGCAATTCCATTCTCGCCCAATTGGTCGTCTAACATGTTGTTGATATCCACCCGAATACGCATCGCGGCTTCTGCTTCCGTGTACTTCATGATCGTTCCTCCTTACCTATCGCCTAAATATTTTCGCACCTCGTTCAGACTTTGGAGCATTTCGTTTTCTGTTTTGTATAAATCGCTGTATACCTCATACATAACCGGGCCGCTATAGCCGATGGCCTCCAGCTCCTTGCGCAACCGTGCCCAGTCGCACTCGCCTTTGCATGGCAACGCGGGCCGCACGCGATCCACTCCTTGCGTATAATCACAGACATGCACATTAACCAACGCGCCTTCCATGGCATTTAAAAAATCAAAGGGGGAATAGCCGCTTCGCGCCGCTTGCTTGATATCCAGCGTAAAGCGCAAATCGTCGCCGCGCGTCGCCCGCATTAATTCCGGCCCGAAGCCCGGCGTGTTGTATAAGCCCCAGCTTACGTTTTCCCACGCTATCGTCACGCCATATTGCGCGGCCATGGCGCACAATTCCTGCGTAATCGGCCCGATACGGCTGAATTCCATGTTTTTTACCATGCCGCCCATACTTGCCGGGCCATGCATGACATAATAACGCGCGCCCAGACTCTTTGCCGCGCACAGTACGCTTTCAAATATTTTCCATGCATCGGCCCGCTGACGTGCGTGCAACGAAAAGAGCTGCGGTTCAAACTGCGTACCCATAGGATGCACGCTGTATATCTGGAGCCTTGCTGTTTCTATACGCTGTTTTAGCAGGCTTACAAATTCTTCTTCATACTCTAAATATGTGTTTAAGAACACTTCGCACAACCGCACGCCAAAAACTTCCATGCGCAACAAAGCATCTTCCACATCGTACCGGCCAAACAAGCTGGCCGTTGACATACCTATTTGCAAAATTTTCTTCCTCCGCTGCTGCAAGTATATCATCAACTGATCGCATCCGCTACTTTCCACTTCAAGAAAGAGGCATTTTTTTATACTGGCGATCACCCGCGCAAGTTGCTATACTGGATACATGGAAAATCCACAAGTCTCAAGGCCTGTTACCGCTTCCTTCCTCATTCGTGATGCGCGTAACGCCGAACTAAAACGTCTTGTTTGGCTGCTTCTTATTCCGCTCGGCTTGCTTTTGCCGCGCATTTTTGTTGCGCATCCCGCCTTTGTAGAGCGCGTATACACACAAAACATCTATCCCGTATTCAATACCGTGCTACGCACAGTGTTCGGCATATTTCCCTTTTCTTTCGCGGAATTCCTGTTGTATGCGCTGGCGATACTGGTTCCAGGCACGCTGTTTGCGCGGCTTATGCACGTCCTGATGGGACGCACGGGCTGGATTCGACTTTTGCATCTTATTATTTCTTATGCCATTTTATTTGGAATCGTTCTCAATTCCTATTACCTTGTTTGGGCGTTTAATTATTCCCGCCCTCCGATCGACCAGTTGCTTTCGCTCGATATGCGCGCACGTTCTGAAGAAGAGCTGACCTCGCTTTGCTTGCAGCTGGCAGATGCCGCCGTCATACTGCGCGAGCAGGTGCAAGAGGACGAAAACGGAGTTTTTACCTACACAAACGGCCTGAACGCCTGCTTAACGAAAGTGCCTGGCGCTTACGCGAACCTGGGGAAGGACTTTGCGCTTTTTCGCCTGCCCGCCGCCCGCCCCAAGCCTGTTTGGAACAACGACGCGCTTAGCTGGGCCGGCATTGCGGGTATATTTTTTGGCTTTACCGCCGAACCAAACGTGAACGTGGGGCAGCCGCCCCTACTCGTTCCTTCCGCCGCCGCGCACGAATGCGCGCACAGCCTTGGCTTTGCGCGGGAAAACGAAGCGAATTTTGTCAGTTATCTTGCATGCCAATACGCCGCCGACCCCGCCATTCGCTATTCCGGCGTTATGCTGGCGCTTATCAACTGTGGCAATCAATTGCATGATGCCAACGCGGACGCGTATGAAGAACTGCGCGCGCGCTATAGCGAGGCCATGGAGCGCGACCTCGCGCAGTATACCGCGTATTGGGAGCGATATGAAGGCGAAGTGGAAGAAACCGTTTCGCAAATCAATGATAATTATCTCAAACACAACCAGCAGGAAAGCGGCGTGAAAAGTTACGGTGAAATGGTGGATTTGCTGCTTGCCTGGACAGAAAAGTACGGCCTGCGCTTGCCCGCCGCATAAGGGAAGATGTGGGCTTCGGACGCACATGTCGTCCTTGCCCACGGATTGAAAGCTTTCCCTTATGAACCTTTTTTGACAGTCTGAAAGCACCTACAGCAGGTGCTTTTTTATTGCGCCGGCGAATTCTTCCGCTTTGCTTTCTATTTTTTCTATTTGCAGCACGCTGCCCGGCGCGTTTGCCGTTTCCATCATGCAAAACCTTGGCGGCAGCTGGAATGTTTTGTTTATATTTAAGCCGGAAATAAGCTGCCTGGCTACGATATCCCCGCCGCTATACCCGGAAACCACGATGGCGAACAGCGATTTATTGTAAAAGCGCGTGGCTCGAAACAACGCCGTCATACGGTTGATGAACGCCGTTATGTTTGCATCTACGGCATCATTATAGTTTGGGCACAACAGCATGAGTGCATTGCAGCTCTGCAGCGCCGGATACACTTCCTCTACCATTACCCCGCCGTAAAAGCACTGGCCCTGTTCCCCCAAATGCAGGCAGGTTGTATACGCGCAGCCTTCGCAATCCGCCACCGTACCATTGCGCAGGGGGATTTCCTGTATATCCATGGCGGCCTCAAGGTGTTTGCGTATCAATCCCCACAACATGAGCGTGTTGGATGTTTTTCGGTTGCTGGCATGCAGTACAAGCAGGCCGGGCCGGGCCAGCGCAGGCTTTTTGTAGTTTAGAACGCGTAGCACCAGTTCGCGCGCCGCTTCAACGTACGCGCTCCACTTGTCCGTGTTTTGTATGCCTGCCAGTACGCTAAAATTTTTTAAGGAACCCGTGCCCTCTACCAGAGGTTTACCGGGCAAAAGGCATCCGGCCATATTGGCGCTTTGCAAAAGCTGGGTTGCCACCGTTTTTGTGAACAACTCGCTTTCGCCGTCTATAATCGCGCCCGCCACACAGTGTTCCAAGCAATTTGCGGCGCGCATTTCCGCTATCAACGCATACAACGGCAAATTGATTCCCGTTTGCCCTATCGCTGCCGCAAACAGCACCGCGCCGGGCCGTAACGCCTGCAGACTTTGCACATACGCATGCGGCACGTTTTGCAGCGCGCTGTTTAATAATTCTTTCATACGCGGGGAGGCCTCCCCCGCCACCAGAACCTGCAGCCGCGCGTTTATCTCCACCGCGCTCCCTCCTCACGCAGGTTTTGCAGAACGCTCTCGATATGCTCCTGCAGCTCTTGCGGCAGCTCCAGCGCTTCTGTTTCCGCGCCGTTTGCTGTCTCCCTATTTTTGCAGCCGAAGTATATGCCATCACGGTATATGGCGCTATAATGCCAATCGCCCCGCAATGTAGCCAGCAATGAAAACACACCGGAAGAAATGGCCGGCGCGATATAGGGCTTAAACCCAATTTCGCGCATGCGCATATTTGCCCCTACTACCCGCTGCGTGAGCTCTTTTGAAAGGGAAGCATCGTAATGCGCAATGCTGTTCGCTATGATGAGCCGCTTTCCGTGCGGGCCAAACGCGCGTCCCTCGCTTTGGTACGATGCAAACCGCTCGTCCTGCTTTGCCAGATACAGCGCGCGCGCGTGCATGACCCCGATGCCATAGCCGCGCACCTGGCCGGGCTGCAACCCGTTTGTATCCCGCCGCCCGTCTTGCGCTTTGTTGCTCTCGTAGTAGACGCATTGGCAGAGCAGATCCACCGGATCGGATACGACAGCGAAAATGCCTTTGAAGCCGCTTTCCCTTGCCAAGCGCGCGTAAATCTTGATGATGCGCTCGTTTACCTCCAGCTGCGCCATGCGCACATCCGCCACCTGCCCGCCCACCTCCGGCACGCCGCCCGAAGCGCAAAACACGAACATGTCACATGCAAATAAGTCCGGTTGCTCCACTATATGTACCGGCGGCAGGGCGTCCGGTTCAAATGGCAACGCTATTTGATTCATTTCTTGCTCATAGCGCTGCGTATACGCATCCCTTACGTCGTATATGCCGATGGACGAAAGGATATCGCCGCCCAACAGCTTTAAGCCCAACAGCAATGTGGCCCCTACATCGCCAAGCGCCAGTATATGTACGTTGTATTTTGTCTTTTTTTGCATTATCTGTGCCTCGCCGTTATTTAATCATGCTTTCCAGCCGCAACAACATTTCGATGTCGTTTTCCACGAATATAGACGGCGAAAGATTGCGGTCGTATTTCATGCACGCCCCTTTATCCGGTACGCGCGCCGTTTGCGTCGCCTCGCCCAGCCTGTTTAACGTCAGGTTAAACCCAAACATGGCCTGATGGCGCTTTTCGAGCGTTTTTAATATCTTTGCCGCGTTTTCCAGGCAAATCAGAGATAAATCAAACAGCGCGCTCTGGCTGGTGCCCGAAATAAACGACGGCGACGTATACGGATAGACCTGATTGACCGAATACAGCATGTTCGACACTTTGTTTTCCGGCCTGAACACGCTGTCCCCACCCAGGAACGGGTACAGCATGCTATCCACAAACCAGTAACGCAGGTTTGGGATGAAATAAACGCTTTCCACCCGCCTTTGCTGCACACTCATGAGATCTTTGCCGCGCCCTGACAGCACGCCTACCACGATAGCCCGCACGTCCAGCTCCGCCTCTTTAAACAGAGGATCCAGCTCCTCTAAGCGATACCCCTTGTGCAGCAAATCGTCCACGAGCAGCACGGGGCGGTCAAACGACTTGATCGTGCGTACCTGATTCCGCAATGTGGAATGGCCGGGGTATTTTGTGATGGAAAAACTTTTCATATCCGGCATGTACGTTTTATCCACATGCAACGCTTTTGTCACCGTATTGGGCACCATAACGCCGTGCAACGGCTTGCCATACGGCACGCACATGCACTCGCCATATTGCCGCGCGTCCGGCGGAAGATGTTCGACTTTGTTTAGTTGAAGCACCTTTTGTATAAGCGCGCGGCTCATCAACCCCGCGTTAAACGAGAGTATCAGCCGGCCCGGGTATAAAGCCGTCATACCCGCCGCAAGCCGCTTTTGTGAATCACGCAACACACGCAGCACTTCTTCATCGTGTGAAAACGGCGCTTTTAACCTGTCACGCACGTCTTCTATCACGACTACCGGCGTGCGCATATCCACCGCGAATACCGGCGCGCCATCAACAAGCTCCGGCAGCTTTAAGAAGCCTTGATTTTCTAATACCTCCATTACCGCTTTGTCTTCCGCGCTATCCGCCGCGATATACAGGGCGTATGTATAATCCTGACGCAAGCTTTCGGCAAGCGCTTCGGTGACAAGCATACGCAACGTTTCATACCGCGACTCATTCCGCGCGGCATGCACACCCGCCAGCACGGCAATACGGCCGGATGTATGCCGCCGCGCATATTCCGCCAGCGCAACGCTGCGAAACTCCTCGAATAGATTCTCGGCGGATGTGGCGTATACGCTCGCCACCCCTTGCAGTTCCGGCTTGTTGCTTTCCCGATATAGCGCGATCATCTGTGCTTTCGGCTTTAGGAAATGCAGGCGGATCTTTCGCTCTAACACCGCTTCCTCTACGGGATATTCCGCCAGCCTGTTTTGCCGTTTCGCCATGCCTATATACGCAGCCGCCAAATCCTCCGGCACGGACTTATACTTTTGCAAATATAACGTCTCCGGCCGCAGCAACTCTTTATATTGCGGTTCGCGCAGATAAAAGCCATTGTCGTAGATGTACCCCTGGGCTACCGGGTCTACCAGCGTGGAAATATCCCGATTATGATCGACGTATTCGCGAATGCGCGTCGAACTGACGTCTTCCAAATGCGGCGGCAAAGCCAATTCGTGAATCTTTCCTTTTACGCGGGAAATCACGATGCCCCGTTCTTCCCGCCACGCGCTGTCGTCCATATTGCGCAAGAATACGATATGGTGAAAGCTGTGAATGGAGTTCGCTTGCGGCGGCTTTTTGTACGCAGAGGCGTTCCTGATAACATCGCTGCCCACGGCAATATACACATCGCGTCCTTTGAAAAATGAGCGCAGCCGCTTTAAATCCGCCGGATTTGCAATGTTAACCGGCACATCATCCGGAAACGTATAGACGTTGAAAAGATCTGCCGTAGACATATTCACGATACGCCGCCTGACCATATGCGGCTGTGTGCGCTTCGACCAGCTGAATTCATCCAGCGCCAGATATACCTCGTAGCCATGGCAGAGCATTTCCTCGACTATTCCCTTGTGACTCATGGAGAAGGGATCGAATGTGCCCGGAAAAAACGCCACTTTTTCCGGCTCCTGCATGACCAGGCTGCCCAGGCGCAATTCCGCTTCGATGATGTGGCGGTAAATATGGTTTAAGGATGCGGCATTGTTGAAAAACTGCAGCGCGCCCGCTTCTTGTTCACAAAGCAACATCAGCAGCTTTTTATGGATCAGCGCGAATATATTGTTTTTACGTTCAAACGAAACGGTTCCGCCAAACATCTGCTTGCCGATCACCAAAAACGCCTCGCGGCTGACTATTTCACTATAATGCGCCACGCTGCCGAGCAGCATGCTGAGCATACACTCTTTGCGCGCCATGAACACGCCCTCCGGCTCGCCGAACCTTTCCCGATAGGTTTCGTCGTATTCCTGCAGCAGGACGCCAAGCGTGGGCAATGTTACACAGGCCGCCTGTTCGTTTGGCGATTTGAGGTACATGGTGAACTCACGCAAAACTTCATCCAGCTCTTTGGGGTGCAGATATAACAAAAAGCGGCCTAAATATTCGGGAATATATTTAGAAAATTCGTAATTCGCGTTTTCCAGGCTGCGCGTCAGTTCTACCGCTACCTCGTTTCGTTGATCCAGCGTCAAAAGCGGCGCTATTTGCACCAGCGCCCGGCCTGCCGCGTGGCGCACGGCAAAACGTTCGCTGACCCGCACCAGGTTGCCCAAATGCGTCGCCACCTGAAAAGCCTGGCCCTGTTTGCCCTCATGCACATGGTAGAGCAGCAATTGAATGTTTACTTCTTTGATTACCCAATCTGTAGCCGTTTTTAAATTTTCAAGGAATAACTCGGATATATCCATTTGCACAAACCTGTGCCGGGACGCCTCATATTCTTTGATGTACTCCGGCATGGCTTCATAAGCGCGCAACAGCAAATATTGCACGGCGACATCCGTCTTTTTCGGCAATTCTTGCAGCACAGCCTCGATTTGCCGCAAATAAACGGTCTTTAGATGCTCCTCTTGCAGCAGGTAGATGCACAAGCGCATGGCCCCCGCCTGCAATTGCCGCGAATCGGAACCCGCCAGACGCCTTGCCAGCGCCATAGGAGCGATAAGCTGCCCCTCTTTTTTGAGCATATCCACCGGTACGCGAAGCAGGCTGTCCAGCAATACGAATACGCTGGTATCGTCTTGATATTCGCTTTGCGTGAAACAATCCAGGTACGCTTCGAAGTAGGCTTGCGCCTTTTCCGGGTTGCTGTTTGCGAGTATGGAGGGCAACAGGGATTTTAGCGCGTAGTTGATCCACGTGCGCTGCTGCATGGCCAGTTTATGATCCGGCGATAATATGCGCACGAGCGTGTCTTTCCATATTTCGAGCGAGCTTGGTCCCTCGTCTTGCAAATGGCTGTTCTTTGGCAATTCCTTGCGGTGCACGATGTCGTAGTTTGCCAGTATACGGCCGTATAATATGGAGGCCTGCGAACGGATATCACCCTGCGTATGCATGAATAGCTCGTACAAAAATCGCATCGTCAGCAACTTCTGCTTTTGAGTCATGTAGCTGAAGTACTCTTCGAATATGTCGATGTATGTGCGAATGTTTTTCCAGTCTTTTTCGCTGCGCGCGTCCTCCAGCAAGTCCGCAAAGGAGGTATCCGCGCTGATGCGGCGCATCAGGCGTAAGTTGTGTGAAATGACCTGAAAGCGCAGTCCCTGCACCGCTTCCTGCGCGCTTTGCAGCACAGCGTCCTTTTTTTCGGGCGTACATATGCTGTTGTCATATGGGTCTGCATTGACGCCCTGCGCAAGCATATATTGTTCGAAATCGTACAACTTGGCATACACGCGCTGATACCGCTCACGCTTTGCCGAGTCTACGTTGTCCAGCTTGTTTAAAATGACATCGTACGCGTCTTTTAATGTATAGAATACGGTCACCTCGCGGTTGTTTTCGTCCCATATGCTTTTTGCGCGAAAATCCGCATAAATCAGCAACAGCATTTCCACAGGCAGATTTTCCAGCTCCAAATCCCAAGTAGAGTGATTCGCCGCCACATGCGAGATGCTTTCCAAATCGTAGCGCTTCAGCCATTCTTCGGTGTAATAATAGTGCAGGTATGGGATGCGGCGCGTTTCGTCGCCCTTGCAGCCATATTTACCGATATCGTGCATCGCCGCCGCAGCTGAGATCAACGGAATATCCACATCTACTCCCGCTTGCACAAGCTGCCTCGCCCCATGCATCGCAATATGGTGGACGCCCGCCACATGTCCCAGTAAATCGAAAGGCATGACAGAACGGCCCAGCACCATCATTTCGATGATAAACTGTTGTTCCAGCACACCCATGAGTTTTTTATATTCTTTTTCTGTCGGACTGGACGCCATTTCCTCTGGCGTGGCAAACGCGAAATAGGAACTTGGTTCGAACTTGCCCGTTTCTTGATCGATTTCACGCAGGGCACGCAAAACAATCAAATAAAAAAAACCGCCGCGTAAATTCGGCTCCGCGTCGTTTGCTATCGGCTGTTCGGGGAACAGGCGCCCGAGCAATGCGTTGTATATATATGGAAGCCAGCCCTGTTCCGGCTGCTCGCTTATCTTTTGCATGACCGGCAGGCAACATTCCAGCAAGCTTTCACAATCGTACGTGTTTTGCAGCAGTGTGCTTACCCGCCCACGAAAGCCCGTTTCTTGCAGCCAGGCGCGCAAGACTTTTTGCGAAACATGCATGCGCTGCAGGCTTGGCCGCTGCAAGAGCTTAGACAGAATGGTTTGATAATGTAGGGAAATATCTTTTTTTTGCATATGAATCCCCCTTTTCGCTTGTTTATTGGGTGATTATGATTTCTTCCATTTGAGGCCAGACAGGCACTTTTAACACCAATGTGAAAGGAAGCAACTGTATGTCCATATCGGTATCGATCTGCGCGTAGATGGCTGTATCCCCAACGGGAAAGCTTGCCAACCCGCTGCGCGTATCGACTTCCGCGCGCGCCAGCTCCACGCCTGTTACATCGGTAAACACGATTTCGAACGCGCCAGTCAATTCTTCGGAATAGGTATTTGTGCAAATGCCATCCAGCATGGTGTCGCCCTGGTACTCGTAAATGCGAATATCACGCAGTTTGAGATACTGCAAAAAATGATCGTCGCTGTTTATACGGTTGCCCATGGCGTCGATGCTCGTATCTTCCGGCAGCTCAAAAAGCTCCGGCGTAGGCGTCGGCACCGGCGTGGGCGTAAATTTGGGCGTGGGCGTACCCACCAGCTCCGGCGTCTGGCTGATGCATCCTGCAAAAACAAGCGCCAGCGCCAGCACAAAAACCAACAGGGTCTTTCTCATCGCTACTCCTCGTTCGCGTATTCGCGTAGAAGTTTTTGCTTTAAATCGTACAGTTCGTCTGAAAGATCGACTTTGTATACATGCGGATTGAGCAGCCGCTTGTATTCCTCCCATAATGTGTTTAGCTCTTGCTTGGCATATGCCTGTATTTCCATGATGTTTGGCGGCTGATACACTTGTTCGCCATTTATAAATACCGGCACAAGCAGTTCGCGCACTGTGAAATCGTTGAGCACCATGGATTTCCACGTTTGCACCGGATCAAATATACGCAGCGGCTTGCCTTCGTCTATCACTTCGTTTTCCATCGTCAGGAGGTCCGCTATGGCCTTGCCATTTTTCTTTTTATAGAGGCGATACACTTTTTTATAGCCGGGGTTTGTAATCTTTGCCGGATTGTCGCTGCGCTTGATTTTTGGAATCACTTCGCCGCCGATGATCTCCGCAGCCATTTTGTATACGCCGCCGAGCGCAGGGCAATCGTCCGAGGTAATCAATCTCGTGCCTACTCCCCAGACATCCACGCATGCGCCCTGCAGTTTAAGATCGCGAATGACGGTTTCATCCAAATCACTTGACGCAAATATTTTTGCGTTCGGGAAACCCGCTTCGTCTAACATCCCGCGCGCTGTTTTGGAAAGGTACGCGATATCGCCGGAATCCAGCCTGATACCCACCGGCTCGTATCCACGCTCCCTAAGCTCGCGAAACACCGTAATCGCGTTTGGCACGCCCGAACGCAGTGTGTCGTATGTGTCCACCAGCAACAGGCAAGTGGATGGAAATATATCCGCATACGCGCGGAATGAAGACAATTCATCCGGAAAGCTCATGACCCAACTATGCGCATGCGTACCCCTTACGCCGATGCCATACAGTTGCCCCGTCAGCACATTGCTTGTGGCGTCGCACCCGCCAATAATCGCGGAACGCGCGCCATATATCCCCGCATCCGGCCCCTGCGCCCGCCTGAGCCCAAATTCGAGCACGCCGTCGCCATTTGCCGCGTATACTACACGGCTGGCCTTTGTGGCGATGAGCGTCTGATGATTCACCAAATTGAGCAATGCCGTTTCAATGAGCTGCGCCTGAATGATAGGCGCTTTTATGCGTAACAACGGCTCAAACGGGAACACCACCGTGCCTTCCGGCATCGCGTATAATTCGCCTGTAAACCGCAGCTCACGCAAATACGCGAAAAACTGCTCATCGAACAAATTTAAGCTGCGCAAATAGGCGATGTCCTCTTCGCTGAAATGCAGCGTGTTGATGTAATCGATTACGCTTTCCAGCCCTGCCATAACGGCATACGCGCTGTTTTCACGGGTTTGGCGAAAGAATAGGTCGAAAACCGCTTCATTTTGCCCCATATCATGACGAAAATATCCATACATCATCGTCAGCTGGTACAAATCGGTCAACATTGTCAAATTACGCATGTCGGCTTTTACTGTCCTTTTATAGTTCCTTATTTTCGTCTTTCGCGCTTTGCAGCTCGGCTGTTTCCTCGCTTTGCGCTTCATTTGCGGTTGCTACTGCACCCTCTTCGGCTTCTTTCGTATTTGCTTCGACTATAGCCGCAGTTTCTTTTTCTGCTTCCGGCTCTTCTTTGGCCTCTTCCTTCTTTGTTTCAGCTTCTTCCGCTTCCGTCTTTGTTTCAGTTTCTTCCGCAATTACTTCCGGCGCCGGCCAGATCAAAGCGCCACCCAGCTGCTTTTCTTTGAAATAGCGCACCAAGAAGAACGCCAGACCACCGGCAAACAGCAAAAAGCTGAGCGCTTGTGAAACACGAACAACACCCTCTACCAGCCAGAGACTATCGCCGCGCAAGCCCTCTATAAACATGCGCTCGAAGCTGTAGAGCATGATGTAGCAAAGGAAAACGTCACCATCATGCTTTGCCCGCTTTCTAAACAAGAACCACAGGAACAGGAATACCAGCAGGCACCACATGGATTCGTAGAAGAATGTGGCCATATGGAAGGGATTGTCGCACAATACGCCATTGAAATAGTGCAGCCCGCCATTCCACGGAACGTCTATTTTGACGGCAAATGGAAACCACAGCAAGTCTGGATTGCTGACCGGCAAGCCAAACGCTTCCTGATTGAAGAAGTTGCCCCACCGTCCTATCGCCTGCGCCAGCACCAGGCCGGGCGCGATGATATCCGCCAGCTTTGTAAAACGAATCTTTCTTTTTCTGGCATATATGAACATGCCAAGCAGCCCGCCAATGATTGAGCCATATATGGCAAGCCCGCCTTCCCACACGGCGAACACCTTCCACCACGGGCCCGCGAGATATTGTTTTATTTCGAATAGTACGTAATATAAGCGCGCGCCAACTACGCCGCACGGTATGATGACGAGACATAAATCGAGCACCGTGTCTTCGTTCATCCTTTTTCGTTTTGCTTCAAACATGGCCAACATGACGGCGATCATAATGCCAAGCGCCATTAATACGCCATACCAGTATATGTCACGTTGAAATACCGAGAATGCAACCCTGTCCGGATTGGTCATAGAGAGAATCCTCCTGCTTTTTAAATACCATCTGTACCATTATACTCCACTTCAAGCATTTGGGACAACCTATTCTTGCCTGCTTCGTTTCCCGTTCCTTCCAGCCGCCACATCTATTTTCATCGCATGGCTTGAGAAAAGGGCAGCATGCCTTTACCTCCGCGCTTTCATAAACGCGGATACTGCGTTGAATTTTCAGCCAACATAAAAAAGCCAACAAAAAAGCGGCCTCGCCGCTTTCATAGTTGCATGGTGGTTATAATGCGAATGGATCGGCGGAATGTTGCACCGCATTGAGGCTCTTCAGCAAAGCATCGTATTTGTCCAGCTCGTTCAACAACGCCTCCATGCGCGAAAGCAGCAGATTTCTTTCCCGCTCCATGTCGTCTAAGGTACGAATGACCTCATCCAGAAACAAATCCACTTCCTGCACATCGTATCCGCGAAATACCTTTGTGAACCTTTGCCTTACAATATCGTCTGCCCGCATAGGATCCTCCCGTGAAAAAATATCCGTCTCTAATATTTATAAACGGAAAAAGCGCGCTTGACGCGCGCTCAGAATCTAAGCAAACTTAGATCAGGCCTTCGTCGCCAAGATCGCCGTCGCCATTGCCGATGATGTCATAATTTGTAGGCGCAATGACGAATATACCGCGCGAAATCTTGAATATCGTGCCATTTAAAGCATAGACCGCGCCTGCCATGAAATCGAGTATGCGTTGCGCGCATTCCAGCTCTAATTCTTCCATGTTTACGATGACAGGCTTGCGGCTCTTGAGGTTATCGATGATGTTTTGCGTATCCTCATAACTGATGGGATGATAAACGATCATCTTCATCTGCAGTGCCGCAGGCATGCTGACTACATTTGTGTTGTTGCGCCGCTGCTTTTCTTTGGTACCAAAATTTACAACGTTATCCGGCTGTTCCGGCGGC
>JAVBPK010000027.1:0-17153 GCA_031549625.1 Eubacteriales bacterium | reverse complement strand
CTACATATTGCAACTTCAGCGTATTGATATCCACGCATTGCAGCCGCCCGCCGTTATCCGTGAAAAATGCGTAATTGCGGAACATGGAAATGGAATTTTCTATGCCTACCCAGCGCTTGTCGCCCTCTTCGGCGAAGCCGTAGCCGGAACCCTTGTAGCGGTATTTTTCCAGCGGGCCGGGGTTAAACGTTACCGCGCCCGTGGCGGCATCAAACCCGCTGTTCAGTTTGGCCGTATACAGCACGCCGTTTTCGCCGCCGGTTATTAATGTATCGTTTTGCGCGTCTATCAGCGCGCTGCAATCATACGCCTGCCAGCCCCGGTGTGAAAACGGGTCCTTACCGCCAAAGCTCCATATGACCTCGTTTTTCGTAAGGTCGATAACGCGGAACCACGAACCGTACGTGCCGTTTTGCGTGCCCGGTATCCCCTGCCCTGTATATAAAATGGGATAGCCGCGCGGGTCCAGCGAGGCCGTGCCCTTCGTTACCACGCCGATATCCAGGGGCGTGCGTGTTTGCGCGCCGCTTGAAAGCTCTATAAAGTAGATCTTGCCGTCCATCGTGGGGTAGATCACTTCCGTAAAGCCGCTTTTGTTTTTATATTCCCCGTTTACGGCGAGATGCTTGCGCGTCGCCTCCGGCCACTGCACGATAATCGGCATGCCCGTCCACCCCGCGCCCGTCCATGAACCGTTTTTTTCCGTGCTCTTTTGGCCAAGAGGGATCTCCCAAACGCGCGAAAGCTGCTTGTTTTGCACGTTTTGCAGGCCGTATGTAAACGTATTGCGGTAGTTGTTGCCGCCAAATGTGAGTATGCCCGGCACAGAAGTATAACTCTTGTCGTCGCCAAAACGAATTTCGCCCGGCCGCTCAAACGAATCGACCGCCTGCTTTGCCACTTCCAGCTCCGTTTGGAAACCAAACGCGCTCGGCTCCGTGCCAGCTATGGGCGACAGCGGCAAATCCAACGGCAGCGTGGGCGTCGGCGTCGGCGAGGGTGTTGGGGCAGCCGTGCTAAGCGGCGGGGGCGTCGAAGATTTCCCGGGCAATATCGACTCCAACGGGTTTTTATCGCCGGTGAGGAAGCGAGCTAAGAATACGACAGCGGCGACGATGGCCGCCAGCATTACCAAAACAAGCAGAAAGCGCCCCCAATTGATTTTGCGGCGCTGCATGCGTGTTTGCCGGCTTTTGCGGCGATATTTTTTCATTCTTTACCAACTCCCAGCACAGCCAATGCGCGCTTACGCGCTATTTGGCAGCTTATACCAGATATAACGGATTTTTTTCATCGTTTCTTGATCGGAAAAAATAATGCATTGTTTGCGCAAGTCATGCCGGGAGGAGAGGCCGCGGCCTCATCCTCACCGCCCGCTATGCGCTACCAGGGACGCCGCGCGCATACAAAGTGAGATTTCCAGTAGCTGGTGGTGCAGCTGCGCCGCACGACTTTGCCGTTGCTGCTGCTGGCGTCCACCATCTCGCCGCCGCCGATATAGATACCGACATGGCCGACTTTTGTGCGTCCGTTATCGTAGAAGAACAGCAAGTCGCCTTTTTGCAGTTTGCTGAAGGATATCTTTTCCCAATCGGAAACCTGGGAATACCCGGCGGCATTCAAGCGGCGCCTGTTGCTGCCGGCTTCTTTAAGGCAATAGTATACGAGGCCGGAGCAATCGAAGGAATTGGGGCCGGTATTGCCGAGGATGTATTTGTCCCCCAGCTGCTTTTTTGCCGTGTCTATCATGGTGCTTACGTTGGCCTTGCGGCGTTTTTCCTTTGCAACGGACGGGCTGGGCTTCGCCTTGTCGGAGTTAACCCTGTCGAAGGTTTCCTGGCCGGCCTTGCCGTCCACGTGCAGGCCGTTTTCCTTTTGGAAGGCCTTCACGGCGTCAATGGTTTCCGTGCCATAATAGCCGGTTACTTTTGAAAGATAGCCGAGCTCTTTCAGCTGCTGTTGGAAGTTATCCACATCCGTGCCGCGGGTTCCCTCCATGAGCGTATATTTCTTTACCTCGGCGGCATACATCAATTCTTGAATCTGCGCGTCGGCCACGCCGTTTTGTTCCAAGCCATGCTGGCGCTGGAACAGCTGCACGGCGTATTTTGTAGCGGGGCCGAAATGCTGTGTGGTCTCGTCGATATCAAGGTAGCCAAGCTGCATAAGCCGTTCTTGCAGCTCTGTTACGCGCTCGCTATCCTCCACGCCTACTTGTAAGGTGATGTCCGGCGTGGGTGAGGGCGTGGGCGTGGCATCCGGCGTGGGCGAGGGCGTGGGTGTTGCCATTACCAAAGGCTCGTCCGCGTCGGAAGCGGCAAACGTGGAATTTTGTAAGGCGATGACGCCCTGTTCGGACGGCTTTTTATCGTTTGGCGGCAGCAATATCAGCAAAGCGCCGCCGATGAGCACCGCCGCGCAAATGCCTACAGCGGCAATGCGCGCGCCGGGCTGCAAAGAAACAAAGCCATAGGCGACCCTTTGCAGAAACAGAGGAATCGCCCACAGTATCTTTTGAAACCTGGTTCGCGGGCGGCGCGATGCTGAATAGCCGCGCCTGCGTGTGAATCTGGTCATGTGGCCTCCTGTTCGTGGTATGTGAAACCGATTATGTATAGCTGTAACAGCGGCGAAATTCTCATTTAATTTGTATTTTAGCCCTTTTTGCGCATATAGGCAATCCATTCTACTGTTTGTTTATGCCCTATTCATATATTTTTATACTTTTTTGTGAACGGGCTTCTCTTGCGCACTTTCGCATGGTATCATAGTAAAAGCCGCAAAAATTGGGCTTTGCGGCGGTTCGGGCAACAAAAATAATCCGAACCCGGTTTGAAATGGGTTATGCAACCCGCGCGGCGTCATCCTCGGTCGCCGTGATTACAAGGCTATGAGGTACATACATGCCGCAATTTATCGATTCGTTGCTCGATCCGTTCCGCATCGAAAATATGTTTGCCATACTGCTGAAAGCCACGGGCACCTCTTTGCAGCTGTTCGCGCTGACTTTGCTGCTTTCCTTGCCGCTGGCGCTTGCCATCGCGCTGGGCCGTATGTCGCATATCAAAGCGGTGCAGTATCCCATTCGCGTATATTTGCTCGTTATGCGCGGCACGCCGCTCATATTGCAGCTGGCCGTCGTTTACTTTTTGCCGGCGTATGTATTTCATTGGTCGTGGAGCGAGCGTTTCACGGCTGCCGTTGTCGCCTATGTTATCAATTACGCCGCGTATTTTGCGGAGATTTACCGCGGCGGCATCGAATCCATTCCCAAAGGGCAATATGAGGCCGGCAAGGTGCTGGGTCTCACAAAAGCGCAAACATTTCTGCGCATCATACTGCCGCAAGTAGCCAAACGCATACTGCCTGCCTGCGGCAACGAATTCATGACGCTGGTGAAGGATACCGCGCTGGTGCAAACCATCGGCGTAATCGAGCTGATGCGGCAGGCAAACAGCATTTCCTCGCGCGAGGTTTCCATCGTGCCGCTGTTTGTGGCGGGCGCGATCTATCTTGTTATCAACACGATCGTGGAACAGGTGTTCAACGTGACGGAAAAGCGGCTGAACTACTACCGCTAAGCGGCTATTTTGCGGTGTGACCGTGCCGCCCGCGACAGAAATGCCGGAACAAACCCGGCGGAGGTATCATGCATATTTGCGAAGTAAAAGATGTTCATAAAAGTTTTGACGGCCAGCCCGTACTGAAAGGCATATCGTTCACGCTGGAAAAAGGGCAGGCGCTCACCATCATAGGCCGCAGCGGCAGCGGTAAAAGCACATTGCTACGCTGCCTGACTCACCTCGAAAACGTAGACAGCGGCAGCATTCTCATTTGCGGCGAGCCCGTGGTATCGGAGGGCAAGTACCCGCCGCCGCCGCAGCTGAAAAAAACATTGCTGCGCCTCGGGATGGTATTTCAAAACTTTCAGCTTTTTCCGCATATGAGCGTATTGCGCAACATCATGGAAGCACCCATGCTCGTTTTAAAAAAAGAGAAGGACGAAGCGGCGCAAACGGCCAAGCGGCTGTTAAGCCGGCTGGGGCTCGCCGATAAAGAAAACGCCTATCCCTACCAGCTTTCCGGCGGGCAGGCGCAGCGCGGATCCAGTGCCCGCGCACTGGCGATGAATCCGGAGATACTTTGTTTTGACGAACCGACCAGCGCGCTGGACCCGGAACTGACGGGCGAAGTGCTGTCCGTTATTCGCGACCTCGCCGCGGAGCATATGACGATGATCGTGGTGACGCATGAAATGGCGTTCGCGCGGGATCTTGCGGATACCGTCATGTTTATGGATGAGGGATTGGTTGTGGATCACGGCGCGCCGGAGGATGTGCTGGTTAATCCGCAAAACGAGAGGACGCGGCAGTTTTTGAAGAGGTATATTCAGGAGGCGGAGAGGTAAGGGGACATTTTTGTTTTGCGCGCGCAACCCGCGCCCAGCAAGGCCGCTTATTCTTACTTGAGGGAAACAAACGCGCCATGCCGGGCAATACTATCTCAAAGGAGAGCATATGCGTATCCTCATTGCAACGGATATCGAACAGGCTGTGGCGGAGCTTTGCGTGGACGCTTGCTGCGCATTGCCTGCCGATGTGCTGCAGGCGCTTCGTGCCGCTTACGAAACGGAGACCGGCCCCGCCAAAGTTTCGCTTGGGCATATACTGGAAAACGAAGCGCTGGCCCGCGCGTCCCGCCGCCCCTGCTGCCAGGATACGGGAATCGTGCTGGCGTTTGTGGATATCGGGCAGGACGTGTTTATTGAGGGCGACCTGAACGCGGCCATACACGCGGGCGTGGCGCGGGCATACACCGGGGCGTATTTGCGCAAATCCATGCTTAGCGCGCTCGCGCGTGAAAACACGGGCGACAATACGCCAGCCATGATACACTTGCGTTTTGTGCCGGGCGATAAGGTAACGCTGCATATCGCGCTCAAGGGCATAGGCAGCGAAAACATGAGCAAGCTGTTTATGCTCAAGCCGTCCGACGGCGAGGAAGGCATACTGAACAGCATCGTGCACACCGCGGACGCGGGGGCGGCCAATGCCTGCCCGCCCGTTATACTGGGCGTCGGTATCGGCGGCTCCATGGAAATGGCCGCGATAGAAAGCAAGCGGCAGCTGCTGCGCGAGCTGGGCTCCGCTCCCGCCACCGCGGCGCTTGCGCGGCTGGAAAGCGAGGCGCTGCGCCGCGTAAACGCGCTGGGCATCGGGCCGATGGGCCTTTCGGGCGCTTGCACGGCGTTGGCTGTGCATATGGGCGAAATCCCTACGCATATCGGCGGCCTGCCCGTGGCCATTACGGTGCAGTGCCATTGTGCGCGCCATCTCAGCGTGGTATTATAAAAAGAGAATGTTGTTTGTGGAGCGTGGCGCATGGCTATCAAAAGACTGGATTTGCCCCTGCAAACCGTAACGGGCATTTCCGCAGGCGACGAAGTGCGCCTGTACGGCGTAGCCTACACGGCGCGCGACGCGGCGCATAAAAGAATTGCGGCCTTGTTAGAGCAGGGCAAACCGCTGCCGTTTGCGTTAAAGGGCGCCTGCATTTATTACGCGGGCCCATGCCCCGCCGCTCCCGGCGAAGTGATCGGCCCCTGCGGCCCTACCACCAGCGCGCGTATGGACGCGTATACCCCGCTTTTTATCCGCCACGGGCAAAACGCCATGATCGGCAAGGGCGCGCGCTCCGGCGAAGTAAAGCAGGCCATGCTCGGCAAAGCAGTGTATTTTGCCGCCACCGGCGGCGCGGCCATACTGATTGCGAGGCATATTGTCCGCGCGGAGGTCGTGGCTTTTCCCGAGCTGGGCGCCGAGGCCGTGCGCAGGCTGGAATTCGACGGATTGCCGGCCATCGTGGCGATTGACGCAAGCGGAAACGACCTGTTTGCCAGACGGGCATTTTGAAACGGAGAAACAAAAGTGGATAACGAACAGAAGAATTTAAATACGCAAAGCAAGAATACCGAAGAGCCGGAGCAAGCCGGCGAGGAAGAAAAGAAAAAGCGATGGCTGCGGCGCGGACTCAACGTGCTTACCGCCGCGCTGTTTATTGCGGGCATAGCGATGCTGCTGCGCCAGTATGTGCTTTTGCCAAACTGGGGCTATAAAGCGCCCACCCCTGCCCCCATCGTGACAAGCGCGCCCACGCCGGAACAAACGGCAGCCCCGGCGCAGCAAACGCCGGACCCAGCCCTATCCCCCACACCCTCGCCCACCCCTGCGCCACGGCCCGTGCCTGTGAAGATATACTTCCCCAAAGAAAAGCAGGAATGCCCGATAGAGCCCGTTGGCATCACCGAAAACAACGAAATGGAAGCGGTTGATTCCGCCGTTATTGCCGGATGGTACACGTACGGCGCATCCCCCGGGGATCCCGGCAACTCCGTCGTAAACGGGCACCAGCGCAAAAACGGGCAGATGGGCGTTTTCTCGGTGCTGAAAAAGATGGAGCCCGGCGAGGAGATCATCATCGAATACAACAATGGCGCATTGCGCTATTTTGAGTCGCAGTCGAGGGAAACGTATAAGGCCGAAGACGTGCCGGAAGAATATATGACGGTCGGGCCCGATACACCCACGCGGCTCGTGCTTATCACCTGCCTCGGCGATTATGGCACGGATGGCCTCTCAGAGTCCCGGGTTGTCGTGCTGTGCAAAGAGCTTACCGAAAAAAGGCAGGAGAATGACCCGGTAATAGAGTAAATACTGAGCTATTGCAATACCTGCTAGGGGAGGACGATTGGGCCCTGCCCCATGCCCCGCCCAAGGGATACATCCCTTGGGAATCCCATTCCCATGCCCACATGTGGGCATGACTCTTTTTAAAACCAAGCTTGTTGTGCAGTATGGATATATTCCCGAACGGAATGCCTTGGCATTCCGGCTATGGGTTTCCAAAGGGACATGTCCCTTTGGCGGTGGTTTGGAGGCAGAGCCTCCATGAAAACCCGACTTCGCCTAAACCCGCCGCACGCTTGCGCCAAACGGCAGCAGCGCCAGTTTGGCAATCTTAAAGCACTGTTTGCCAAAAGGAATGCCGATTATGGTAATGCAAAACACCAAACCCACGACAGCGGCTTCTATGGTAAGCGCCAGCCCTGAAAGCAGCAGCCAAACAATATTCAGCAGCAGGCTGCCGGCGCCGCCGCCAAACTCCACTTCCTTGCCAAAGGGAAAGAACGCGAGCTTGGAAAACTTGAAGCACTGCACGCCCCAGGGAATGCCGATGATGGTGATGCACCAGAATATGCCCGCCAGCAGCCAACTGAGCCCCAGCAAAAACCCGCCGAATAAAAACCAGAGTATATTTCCCAATATGCGCATAAAAATCCTCGCTTTCTTCTTTCATGCATCCGTGTAAAAGCAACAGAATTCATCAACAACCGCCATGCGCAGCCGCCCTACCGTAAGCGGGCGCAACGATCCGCGTATTCTCCGCCCCGCGCCGCGCAGGCGCGGTTTTTCATGATTCAGCAGGGGCTTTTTCTCGCGAAAGCCTCTCTCAGCGTAAAAAAGCCCCCCATAAAACAGCAGATAATCAGGCGCTTTCAGGGATTCCACCTGTGCGCTTTTAAATCAACCTTGCCATTTGGCAAAAAGGAGACGCCTTCGCTGGCCAGCATCTGCCGCTGCAAAAATGTGAGCGAATCTTCGCGGCAAAGCGAGCCGTCGTGAAACAAAACGCGGTGGCAGGGTACCGACCTGCTCTTGCAGCAGCGCATAGCCGCCCCTACCGCGCGCGCGGCGTTCGGCATACCCAAAAGCGCCGCAAGCTGCCCATACGTCGCCACCTTGCCCGGCGGTATGCTTCTAGCAAGCGCATACACATGTTCGGATTGAAACATAGAGATCCTTAAAAGAAAATATTGACGCGGGAAAATGGCGATACGCGCAAGCGCACGCGCCCGCCCAAATCACTCAGCGGAATACAGCCGATCATGGCGTCGCGGCTGTCTAGGCTGTTCTCCCGTTCGTCGCCCAAAACGAACACGCAGCCTTCGGGCACCGTCAAAGGCGAAAAATCGGTGTTCGGCACCAACGAAGGGGTATAGCTGCTTTCATCCAGCAGCCTGCCGTCGATATATATCCGTCCTTCGTCGATATCCACAAATTCGCCCGGCAATGCGATGATGCGCTTGATAAATTGATCCTCTATTTCAGGCTTTTCGAATATGACCAGTGCGCCCCGCGGCGGCGTGCGCAAATACGGCGAAAGCTTATCGATCAGCAGTACTTCGCCGGGCGCCAGCGTAGGCTTCATGGAACCGCCGCTTACCTGAACAGGGTATAGCACAAACGCAAACAACGCAAATATGATAAGCATTGCCTGCAACAAAACCATAAACCAGGCGTAAAGGCTCTGTCTGCGGTATTCGTCCTGCTTGTGCGCCGAGCGGGAAAGATGCTGCTGCTCCATGCGTTTCGTGTCCTCCTGTTACCCGAAAATAGAGTCTGCGCGGGAAACGATGAGGCATCGCCCACATCGCCCCCGGCTTATATCAGTGTTGAAGCACTTGCATGCGGCTTATCGGCCACATGATGCACATAGCGCGGCCTTCTATTTTATGATAGGGGATAGCGCCCACGAAGGGCTGCCTGCTGTCCGTGCTGTTGTTGCGGTTATCGCCCATCACGAACACATGCCCCTCTTCCACCGTGCGCGGCGGCATGTCTCCTAATATACTATCGTTCCAATACGCGCTTTCATCCAGTTTTTTGCCGTCGATGTACACTTCGCCGCCCTCCACGCTGACCGTTTCGCCCGGCAAGCCGACTATCCGCTTTACGATGTTATCTTTTATTTGCGGGTAATGGCAGATGATAATCTCGCCGCGCTCCGGTTCGCGAAAATAATAGCTGACGCGCTCCACGATCAGCCGTTCCCTGTTCAGCAAAGTGGGATTCATGGACGGACCGCTGACGATGACGGACATGCCTATAAAGTGCAATATACTGAATATCACGGCCAGCATGCTGATGATATACAGGCAGAAATCGAAATTGATCGCGCGCTTGCAATCCGGACTCTGGCTGTGCAGCTCTTCCGAAGCGCGTAACAGTGCGTTGATATCGCGTTTTTGCATGTGTCCTCCATGCGGCTAATATAAAAAGTATAGTGTGTCCGCCATCCCTTCGTATTCTTACCCGCAAAGCGTCCGCGTAATCACGGAAGGAACGGCGTTTCTGTTATGAATAGAGAATATGTTCGATGCTACGGATGCTGTCGAGCGGCCACAGGACGCATATGGCCCGGCCGACGATTTTGTGGTAGGGAATATCGCCCACGCGCGGGTCACGGCTGTCGCCGCTGTAATTGCGGTTATCACCCATCACGAACACGCTGTTTTCCTGGATGATGTGCGGCTGCATGTTGTCGTAAATAGCATGATCCCAATACGCGCTTTCATCCAAAGGCGCGCCGTTGAGGTATACGCGGCCCTTTTCTATGCTGATGGTGTCGCCCGGCAGCCCGATTACGCGCTTCACGCAGCTGACCGTATAGCCGGGGTAAAAGCAAACGATCACGTCGCCTCTTTGCGGCGGCGCGGCATAATACGAGAGCTTTTCCACCACCATGCGCTCGTTGTTTATGAGGGTGGGAAACATGGAATCCCCGCTCACGCGCACAGGTTCGCCTATAAACGTGCGCAGTCCAAGAGCAAGCGTCAATACGATTAGGATGTACAGCGCAAAATTGATGTTGTCTGTGCGGCGGCAGTCAATATCCTGATAATGCAATTCCGCGGCGGCCTGCCGCAATTTGCCCGCATCGCTTTTGCGCAGCCTGCTTTGCTTCATGGCTCTTTTCTTTCCAGCAGCTTCTTGGCTCGTTTAATAAAATCAACGCGGTCCATCATGATGATGCGGCCGCATGCGTTGCATTTGATTTTGATATCCGCGCCTATGCGGATAATTGTCCAGTCATTGTTTCCGCAAGCGTGCGGCTTGCGCATTTGTACCCGGTCGAACAGATCAAACGTGTCTAGCATGTTGCCTCCGATACTATTCGATGCATGGGCGCAAAGCGCCGTTTATTGCGGCTGCGCAGCTTCACTGTCTATCGGCGCGGGAATGTATTCGAGTATGGCTTCGACAAATCGGGCCGCTTTTTCCTCGTGCATGAGGTGCCCCGCGTTGCGGATAACGCCAAACTGCGCGTTCGAGAGAGCGGCGTGGTACAGCTCACTGGTGTCGGGCAAATGCCATTTGTCTTCCGTGCCCCAAAGTATGAGCACTTCGTTTTCGATGGTGCGCAGCACGCGTTCGACTTCGGCTTCGTCCAGGTTAAACACGCATAGCTGCACCGCCTTACGGGAAAGGCTGTCGGCCAGGGTTAAGTAGTAATTGTCCAGCATATCGGAGTCGAGCTTTGTAAGGTCGAACAGGCATTCGGAAAGCGCGCGCTCCACCGTGCGGCGGTTGTACAGCCGACAGGCGAGCCCGCCTAAAATGGGGCTGTCCAGCAGACGGATGGCAAGCGGCATTTCGGGCGTGATGCCGCCCGGAGAGGAAAGCACCATTTTGCCGACGCGTTCGGGGAATTTGGAAGCGAAATGGAGCGCGTACAGCGCGCCGGACGAAAACGCCGCGATATGCGCGGACTCTATGCCCTTTGCATCCATAAACATGCGCAGTGCTTCGGCGTGTTCGCCGATCGTATAGTCGAACTGTTCCGGCCTGCCGGAAAAACCATGGCCCAATAAGTCGATGGCGATGACGCGATAATGTTCGCCCAATTGCATGAACGAATCCCGCCAAGTATATAAACTTTGGCCGATGGTATGCAAAAGCAGCAGGGGTTCGCCAATCCCCGCTTCCATGTAATGGATTTTTGTTTCCTCCGGTACGGCTTCTCCGCTTTTGCTGGGAAAGCCGGGCAGCTGGATGGTGACGTAGTCGCCAACATGCTCGGAGTTGATGAATTTCTTCATCTGTAAGGATAATGCCACAACATACCTCCTACGCGCCTATAGGGAATAAGCGCGAAATAGCCTGAAAAAAATATATTCAACCTATTTTACATCCTTTACCTGCCCTTTGCAAGCCGATGCGGATTACGAACGTAGATAAGCTGTGAACTCTGCATGAATATTGTGGCAAATGTATTTGCTAAGGCCTGGCAAATGGGATACAATACCTTTTAGCAATCCGTCGCGCGGCGCGGCTTTTGTTGCCATGCGCGCGGCGGCTATCCCACCAGACGGGCCGAAGTTTTTAGCTTCGGGTTTAGGGTACGCACATGGCACTATCGAATAACCCGCACCGGCGCGCGCAACGCAAACCGTCCAAAGCCCGCCACATGACTGGTCTGATTAAAACCGCGCTCCTGTTATTTCTGGGCGCTGTAGCGGTCACCATGCTTGTGCTTTTTATGCGCCCTTCCGCGCAATACCGCAATTCACCGGAAGTGCAGCGGGCAAGGCGGTTGGGTGTGCTGCGCGTTGGCGTGCGCACGGATGTGCCCGGCTTTTCGCAAAATGAGCAGGGCCTTGAAATCGAGCTGGCACAAGCGCTTGCCGCACGCATATTTCCCGACCTCGATCCTTCCGCCGTTTTAGAGCTTGTGCCCGTCACCGCGTATACGGCGCTTCCTAAAATCAATAGCGGTGATATCGACATCGCATTTGCCATGCAAACGAACCCAAACAGCGATTCGTATACCACGTCCGGCGTGTATTACAACGATCCCGTTTGCATGCTTTGCCTGCCGGCCAACCAGCAAGCGGCCCTAAGCGCGCAGAAGGTAGGCATCATACAGGCAAGCCCCGTCGAAAAAGTATGGACGGCGTATAATCAGGAACGCGAAGCGGAACTGAGCAGCGGGCCCTACGTATCCTACCCCGACATGCGCGAAGCGCTTCTGGCCGGCAAGGTCGATTTTGCCGCCATCCCGCGTTCCCGCGCGGGCGATTACCTCGGCGGGGGCGTCGTCCTTCACCCGGAGACGCTGGGAAACATCGGATATGTCGCGGTGTCCTCATCCGAATCGCCTTCGTTCGCGTTGATTGCGGATATGATGATTCAAAGCATGCAGCAAGATGGCGCGCTCGCCGCGCTTATCGATCGGTATGCCCTTGCAAAAACACCCACAGCGCCGGTAAACCCACCGGCTTCGCCGCCGCCCAGCCCGGCAGAGGATCTGCCTGCCAGCCCCGCGGCATAACGGAGGAAACTCATGCGCCAGTATCACTACGCTTCCAAACATAGCAAACGCCGCCGCTTCCTTATAATAGGAGCGGGCCTTGGCGTGTGTGCGGTGGCTGCGGGCCTGTTCCTCTCGGGTGTGATACGCCCGAAGGGCGGCGCGGATACAGCCACGCCCGCGCCCGATTCCACGCCCGCGCTGGCCGCTGTGTCACCGCCTGCCGCCACGCTTCCCGCCGCCACGCCAAGCGCACCCAGCCCGCTTTTGGATACGCCCGGCCCCGCCGCCACCCCGGCGGCAATAGATACGGCTTCGCCGCCCGCGGACGCGAAACCGGCCGCGCAGCCCGCTATCCAATACGAGATGACAGGCATTCTCACGCCGGAATTTCGCCGGATAACGGGGCAGCTGTATGTCAATTACACGAATACCACCGGGGATACGCTCTATGAGCTGGTGTTTCACCTGCCCGCGGGCGCGTATTACCGCGGCAGCAGCCCCGGCGCGGAGATGGAAACCGCTACATACCCGGACGGCTTCAGCGAGGGGGGCATCATCATATCCGCTGTCAGCTTAAACGGCGTCCTTGCGTACCACCGCGTTTCCGATAATAACATGCAGTTAATCGTTCCGTTTTTGCGCGAGGTCGCGCCCGGCGAAAGCGTGAATGCGCTGATCGAGTTTGTTTTGGATGTGCCGCAGCGCAACGCGCGCTATGGAAGCACGGAGCTCGGCTTCCAGCTGGGCAACTGCTGGCCTGTGCTCGCGGTGTATCAGGCGGGCGCGTGGGTGGAAACCGGCTTTGCCTGGCCGGGGGATCCTTTTTACAGCGAGGCCGCCGAATACCGCGTTGCGCTTACGTACCCGGCGGAATACACGCTAGCCTCCGTAGGCGTGATCGAGCAGGAAAAGCGCGACGGCGCGTATAAGACCAGCTATATCAGCGGCCAAAACGCACGCGAATTTGCATGCATGCTCGGCAAAGGCATGGCCAGCGGCCATGTGAAACACGCCGACGTCGACATTTACGCCATGGCCATCAGCGACACAAGCTTACAGCGCAGCCTGCAGGCGGCGCAGACCGCACTGACGGCGCTTTGCGCGTATCTGGGTGATTTTCCTTTTAAAACGCTGACGATCGCGCAGGCCGATATGCAAAACGCGGACGGCATGGAATACCCCGGCATGGTGTTCATACAGCGCGACTTATACAAAAGCGGCAACGAACGCCAGCTGCTGTTCACCCTTTACCACGAAATTGCCCACCAGTGGTTTTACGGGCTGGTTGGCAACGACCAGGTACACGCGCCATGGATAGACGAGGCGTTTGCCGCGTATTTCGGGCTGCTGCCGTTTCAGGAGAGCGATCCGGACACATACGCCTCGCTGCATGAGGATTATTTTGTGCGGCGCGCCAGCGAAGGCGGGCGCATAGACGGCGCTTTGGGTGAATATGAAAATGAATACGCGTATGCAAACGCCGTGTATTGGCGCGGCGCGCGCATGCTGGAAGAGCTGCGGGAAAAAATCGGAGCGGCGGCCTTCCGCGAAGGAGTCCTTTCGCTGCTGCGGGAGAACGCATATGGTATACTCGTGAAGCAGGACATCATAGCCGCTTTCGAAAAGGCCGGCGGCATGCCCTTGAGCGAGTGGTTCGCCGCGTATATGCAAGCGCCGCAGCCGCCGCAAACTGCCGAAATCCAGCAAGGAGCCATAAACGGATGAGAGTAGATAAATATTTAAAAGTGGCGCGCCTCATCAAGCGGCGCACGATAGCCAACGAAGCGTGTACACAGGGCCGCGTGCTGCTGAATGGCCGCGAAGCGAAACCTTCGGCGGAAGTGCGCGTGGGCGATACGCTCGCGCTGCAGCTTGGCGCAAAAACCATCCGCGTGCGGGTGGCCTCGCTGAGTGAGCATGCCGCAAAGGCCGACGCGCCCGAATTATTCACCATACTGGAGGGCAATGAATGAGCGAAATCACCGGAATACTGCTGTGCGCTGGAGATTCCCAGCGCATGGGCTTCCACAAACTGCTGCACAGGCTGCCAAACGGCAAAACGCCCATGGCCATGAGCTTTGAAGCGCTTGTGCACGGTGGCATCACCCGCCTCATCATCATGACAAACGACGCCACCCATGCCCATGCGGAGCAGCTTGCAAAAAGCGCGGGCATCCCCGTTCTGCTTTGCGCAGGCGGCTCCACAAGGCAGGAATCCGTATATTTGGGGCTAAAAAACGCGTCCGACGGCATCGTGGTCATCCATGACGCCGCGCGCTGCCTGACATTGCCGCATTTGGTGCAGGCCTGCATTGATTCGGCGCATATGTATGGCAGCGGCGTAGCCGCCATTCCCATCCGCGACACGGTGCTGCATGTGCTGGAAAACGGCGACCGCATCGTGCCCCTGCCCCGCGATGAGCTGCTTCGCATGCAGACACCGCAGGCCTTCGCGTATGCCGCCATTCGCGCCGCCTACGACTGGGCGGGCGCCGGCCACGTCGAGGCTACCGACGACAGCACGCTGTTTGCCGCCCATGGCAACGCGGTACGATTCGTGCGCGGGCATATCAACAACCGCAAACTGACCACGCAGGACGATTTGGTCTGGCTGGAAGAGCACCTTTGCGCGGCCGCGGCGGGCCTGAAGGCGCATGGCGATTTGCGTGTAGGCTACGGCGAGGACGTGCATTTGCTCGTAGAAGGCCGCGCGCTTGTGCTGGGCGGCGTGGTGGTGCCCTTCGAAAAGGGCTTGCTGGGCCACTCCGATGCCGACGTTCTGGTACACGCGCTGATGGACGCCTTGCTCGGCGCCGCTGGTTTGGGCGATATCGGCCAGCATTTTCCCGATTCCGACGCGCAATACGAAGGAATCAGCAGCATGCTGCTGCTGGAACGGGTATGCCACCTCATTCAGGCCGCAAGATATGGCATCAGCAATGTGGATATCACGGTCGTGGCGCAAAAGCCGCGGCTTGCCAAATATTTTAGCGCCATGCGCACCATGCTCGCCGACGCGCTGCAGCTGCCGCTGGATCATGTGAACCTGAAAGCCACCACCACCGAAGGCGTCGGACCGGAAGGCAGGGGCGAGTGCATGCGCGCCAGCGCCATTGCGCTTCTGTATCCGTTGTAAAAACATGTAAATGATATGCCACGCGGCAAACGTATGATATAATAATCGCAGCGGTATGGCGCAAGCCGTATATCCGCGCGGGAGGTTTCCACTTGGCACAAAAGACGGCGGCCGTTCAGCAAAGACCGGCCGTTCCAAACAAACCAATACCCACGAAAAAAGCAAAGCCCCAAAAAAGCATGCAAACACGCATTTTTTGGTTTTTGCTGTATTTGCTGGTTGGCGTGCTGATACTAAACGGCGTTTTGCTCATACTGCGCGAAAACGTACTGCTGCCGGAAAGCACCTACACCGGGCCCGCCTCGCTGATGTCCTTTTACACGCCCGTGCCCACCGCTAAGCCCGCCCTCGCTCCCGACCCCACCCCCACGCCCGAGCCGGAACCGGAAATCATCGTCCCGCTCGTTCCCACCATGATTTATTTCGAAACGCAAAAGAAACAATCCGTCGTGCATTCCGTGGCCTACGCCACCGACGGCTCTATTGGCACGGTCGATTCGGCGACCGACGCCGCCTGGTTTAACCAAGGCTCCTCTCCCGGCGACCCCGGCAACGCCATCATCAGTGGCCACGTCCGCTTCAAGGGCAAGCGCGGCACGTTTTCCATACTCAAGGAGATGGAACCGGGCGAGCGCGTTATCGTCGAATTTGAAGACGGCTCGCTGCGGTATTTCGACGTGGAAAGCCGGAACGAATACGTGCTGACCGCATTTCCCTCCTTCGTAACCGACCTGGACGGCGAAACCCGCCTGACGCTCATCACCTGCAAGGGCGACTGGAGCGATGACCTAGGCACATCGCTTACGCGCGTCGTTGTCGTGTGCAAAGAACGTACCGAGCTGCGCACAAGCCCGACGCCTCCCGCCGCCACTCCCGGCGCTTCCCCCGACAGCGCGCAGGAGTAAGCCCCCATTCCCTCCTTGGAGCAGCTATGGCAGAACACGAGCAAAAACCAAGCATGACCGCGGAAACAGCGGAGCAACAGCCGGCGTCCGCCTCTTCGTCCGCCGCAAAAACAAGCAGGCCGCTTCGCAGCCCTGCTTTTTATATGCTGTTTGGCATATTGACCGGTGCGCTGCTCTGCCTGATTATCCTCGTCGCCCTGGAAGTTTTGGCGTATCCCGCCATGCCGGAGCCATACGCCCCGCCCCCTACCCCGCCCCCGCCTTCTGAGCAGGCGCTTGAAAACAGCAGGCTTGTGCCTGCGCGCGTATATTTTGAAGCCCAGAGGGAAAGCTGCCAGCTCGTCGCCCTTGGCCTTACCGAAGACGGCGCCATACAAACATCCGATACCACAAACAAAGCCGCGTGGTATAAATACGGCGCTTCGCCCGGCGACCCCGGTAACGCCATCCTCAGCGGCCATGACCGCTGGCGCGGCATGACAGGCGCTTTTGATGTGGTAAAGCAGCTTCAAATCGGCGATCAGGTCACCATAGAATTTACAGATGGTTCATTCCGCTTTTTTACGGTTATAAGCAATAATACATACGGTTTGGATTCCTTCCCGCTTGATATCACCCAAATAGAGGGCCCCTCACGCCTGACCCTCATTACCTGCTATGGCGATTACGAATCCACAATCGAAACATCGCTGTCACGCGTGGTGGTGGTGTGCGAAGAACTGCGCCGGCAACGCCTGACGGGATATACCCGGCTGCCGGCGGAGTAGGCAAAGTCAGGTTTTATGGAGGCTCTGCCTCCAAACCACCGCCAAAGGGACACGTCCCTTTGGAAACCCATAGCCGGAATGCCAAGGCATTCCGTTTGGGGATATATTCATACTGCACATCAAGCTTGGTTTTAAAAAGAGTACATGTGGGCATAGGAAGGGGATTCCTAAGGGATGTATCCCTTAGGCGGG
>JAVBPK010000010.1:0-34369 GCA_031549625.1 Eubacteriales bacterium | reverse complement strand
ATCGAAAAAAAGCGTGCCTTTTTGTTCAAAATGAATATAGAAATAGAACAGGAATGGCTTGCGACGAACGGCGTGTTTGATTCGTTTTTCGGCTTCATCATGCAGGAGTTTTTGCGCGACGTGGAAAATGTGCTGCGTGAGGAGGCGAATCTGCCGCACATCGGAGAGGGCTGGGTTTCCGAAACGAGGCTATACCAGCTCGTAAAGCGGGCCTTCCCCAAGGAGGTTGTGGTGCATCATGGCCGCCCAGCATGGCTGGGCAGGCAGCATCTCGATGTATATTTCCCTTTCCGCAATATTGCGCTTGAATACCAAGGAACGCAGCACGATACCCCGGTCGCGTATTTTGGCGGTATGGAATCGTTCTTAAAGATGCAGGCGTTGGACGCCAGGAAAAAGGCGAAGTGCGAAAAAAACAGCTGTCACCTGATGTATGTAAGGGAAGGATATGATGCGGATGAACTTTTGTCTCAAATTCGCGAGCTGATGAAGCAGCGGCCTTAAAAGACGGTGAAATGGTTATTATATAGTGAAAACAGCGTGGTTTTTTGCCCAAAACGACACTTCCCAAGACGGTATTTTTCCGCTATGATAAAGGCGTAATAAGCAGGAAAAAGGTGCGGCGGCAGGCCTGGGCGAACGGGCAGCGCTGCTTTATGGAGAATGCATGTATGCGGACGGGCGCGGTTATACTCGCTGGCGGAAAAAGCCGGCGCATGGGAAGGAACAAAGCGCAGATTGAATTTGGGGGAGTTAGCTTCCTATGCCGCATTGCGCGGGAACTAGAGGATTTTGAAGAGCGCCTGCTTTCGGTTGGCATAGAAACAGACGCATTTCTGCCCGGGTTTGAATCAGTTAAAGATCTGCATACGGACAGCGGTGCCATTGCGGGACTGTACGCCGCGATCATGCACTGCCGTTCGGACGCGCTTCTTGTTGTACCCTGTGATGTGCCGCTTTACAAGCGGAGCTTGGGCGACTGCCTGCTTGGATGCCTGCGTGAGGGATATGATGCTGCCGTCGCTGTAACGCGGGATGGCCGCATACATCCGTATTGTGGGGCGTATAGGAAGAATACGTCCGATATTCTTTTGAGTCGGATTGATGCGGGCGAGCTTCGCATGCTGGACGCGCTGCCCCTCATGCGCACGTGCTATATGCGGCTGTCAGATAGGCAGATTGAGGATCAGGTTGTGACCAATATCAATACGCCGGAGGCATACAAACGCCTTATAAAAAGCATGTAGGAGGCGGAGCCGCTGTATACGCCCGCCTGTCATTGTGGAAGTTCGTCGTTTCGCAGAAGCGATTTCAGCCGTTTTTGTACAGTGCGAAACTGAAAAACGCCGATTATGGTCACGGGCAGCGAAAGCACGATCAGCGCGATTCCTATTATACCGATAAGCGCATTTTCAATAAATTGAATCATGCCGATCCCGGCGGCAAGCATTCCTATCGCGCTTCTGATATACGCAAGAAATGTGCGCTGATTGGCCAGGTTTGTGCGGTCCAACGCGAGGTAATCGCGTAATATCATCTTGTCGTTGTTTTTTAAATACTGTTCGATTTGCATGGTGTGTATTTACTTTTATTAATCTTAACACTTGCTTTCCGCTGTAGCGGCGCTTTGGCGCTGCGCGGTTAAGCCGGCGAAAGGTGCGCGTTGCGCCGCAGCAGTTCGACCAGCTTTGGTATAGCGTGCGCAAAAAAAAGTTTATACGCTTCGCAATAATAATTTTTGGAGATCGAATCAATTTCAATATCTTGCCTGTCGCGCCTGCAGCCGCCGTGGCAAATCCGGTGCCATTGGCAGTCCGGGCATGCCGGATGCGGTTGCAAGGAGGCTTCCACAAAGCCGCTGCTGCGAAATGCCTCTTGTATATCCGCAAAAGAGTCTGTGCGCAGGTTGCCAATGCAAAATGGATCCAGCATATAAAAATCGCAAGGGTATACGCTTCCGTCGGCTTCGACGACATGCTGGTTGGTGCATCGGCCGGCCAGCCCGCAGCTTTCGGGCGGAAAGCCGCGAAGAATGCCCGCCAGGTTTTCAAAATAGCGGATATATACAAACTTCCCGGCCATAACGTCGGTATACCATAAATCAAACAGCGTGATTAAAAAGCGCGCGTAAGCGGAAGGCGTGAGCGAATAGGGGCGCTGCCCGCGTGGTTCGCCTAGGGGATCGAGGCAGGGAATGTATTGTTGATAAATGAATCCGTTGCTCATGAAAAAACGGTAAATTTTTTGAATATTGCGTGCGCTTTGCGCTGTGATGACGCAAAGCACATTATACGCGACATCATAGCGCTTTAGTAGCGTGATTCCGTGCATAATCTTGTTCCATGTGCCTTTACCGGCCTGATCAAGGCGGTGCTGATCGTGATTGACGCTGGGGCCGTCAATGGATACGCCCACCAGAAAGTCGTTCTCCTTAAAAAAGCGCGCCCACCGTTCGTCCAGCCGCAATCCGTTTGTTTGTATAGAGTTTTGAATTTTTACATGATGCACATTGTATTCTTTTTGCAGCGCGACAACTTGCTGGAAAAAGTCCAATCCGGCCAAAGTAGGCTCGCCGCCCTGGAAGCCGATGAAGCATTCCCGTTCCGCATGAGCCAACGCTTTTTGTATAACGTGGGTTAACGTCACTTTGTCCATGATCGGATGCAAGGCTGTCTCACGCTTACTCACTTCGTCCGCGTAAAAACAGTATTGGCAGCGCATATCGCAGTGCCCGGAGGCGGGTTTGATTAATAGGCTTATAGGCGGCATATTTTCCTCGGCGTTGTTTTATTACAAATGGCGTGATTACCCGCTTATGCAGCGGGTAATCACAGCAGTTAAAAATATACGATGGCAAGCGGCGCTTACCGCTGTGTCATCAGTAGCTCCAAATCTCCGGCTCCACCCGTTTGTATTCCAGCCAAAATGCCTGGCCCTCGGTTGTGTCCAAATCATCCCACTCGATGGCTTTTTCCTTGAGCTTTTTGCGCATCTCTTGAACAATGGGCTGCATATTTTCGTCCCAGAACAAATCATTGATCTCCAGAGGGTCGCTTTCCAAATCAAACAGTTGGGTACGCCGCATATCCTGGCATTTGTATTCGATCAGCTTATACTTATAATCTTTATAGGAGCGAACCTTGTCTGCAAACACCGCAAATATGTGGTCTCGTGTACGCACGGCAGGGTCTTCCACCGCGGCCTTAAAGCTAACGCCTTCAACGGAAGCGGGCGTGGGAATATTTGCATAGTCACAAAGCGTCGGGAAGATATCCAGCAAATAAATGAAATTATCGCGTTTCTCGTTTTTGGGGATATCCGGCCCGCTGATGATAAAGGGCACTTTGATGCTGTGCTCGTAGTTGCTCTGTTTACCGAGCAAGCCGTGCTGGCCAACGGCCAGCCCATTGTCCGCCGAGAACAGGATGATGGTGTCTTCGTATTTTCCGGCGTCCTTCAGGGCCTGTATAACGCGGCCAACGGCGTCGTCAAGGTGGGAGATCATCGCATAGTAATCTAAAATCTCCTTCTTGACCTGTTCCGGTTTCCTGGGGTTGCAAAGCAGGCGTTCGTCGCGAACGTCATACACGCCAAAATCAAAAGCATGCATATCCGTATAATTAGGGGGTAATGAAATATCCTCCAGGCAGTACATATCGCGGTATTTGGATGGCATGGAACGTGGGTCGTGCGGGGCCATAAAGGCGACATACATGTAAAACGGCTTATCGCTATCGTAGCCTTGCAAATAGTTGCAGGCGGCGTCGGCAAACAGGTCTGTGGAATGTTGGCCGCCGCAATGATGGTCGTAAATCCGTGTAACTTCATAGTTATCAAACGCAGGCGAGAATACGTCCGGATGGCGGTTGGGGTAAGCGCCGGTATCGTCAAAATGATACAGCGGCACTTTCCAGTGGTCGTACATGCCTCCAAAGAATATCTGGGCGCCGTCGTTGAAGCTTCTGGCGTAAGAGCGCGTGCAATTATGCCATTTGCCGGTGCCAAATGTATTAAAACCGCCTTGCCGGAGCGTTTCGCCCAGCAGCGCGTGTTCTTCGGGAATGGTAGCCCCCAGTCCTTGCAAATGAAACAAGCCGCGTCCGGTATTCAGCATAGCGCGGCTGGGTTGGCACACAGCCGCCCAACTTCCGCCGGGAATATGGGCGTTCATAAAACTTGTGCCATTCTTGGCAAGCTCGTCGAGGTTGGGCGTTTTGATCTGTGGGTCGCCAATTGCGTGAATGGTATCATATCGCATGTCGTCCGCAAACAGAAAAAGAATATTCTTTTGCTTTGCACTCATAGTCTCATCACCACCATTTAATTAATTCGGTTACTTCGTCGCGCAGTTGCACAAATGCGGGATCGGATACGCGCCGGGGCCGGGGCAAGTCGTTATCGATGGATTGCTTTATGCGCGTAGGCTTATTGGTAAGCACCAATATACGGTTGCTCAGGTAAACGGCCTCTTCGATATTATGCGTGATAAATATGACAGTCGTTCCCGTTCGTTTCCATAGGTCGATCAGCTCGTCCTCCAGGTGATATTTAAGCTGCAGGTCCAATTGCCCGTAAGGTTCGTCCATAAGCAGCAGCTCGGGTTCTACGGCAAATGCCCTTGCTATAACGACGCGCTGCAACATGCTTGCGGAAAGCTGGCGCGGGTAATAATTGCGGTATTTTTCCAGGCCGACGATCTGCATGACGTTTTCCACGCGCTCTTTCATTTGGGCAGCTGGAACATGCTTGATTTTCAGCCCATACTGTATATTTTCTTCCACGGTGAGCCAAGCCATTGTAGAGTATTCCTGGAAGATATAGGCGACATTGTGTCTTCTAAGGTCTATCTCCTCGCCGTTGATGGTAATGGAGCCGGAATTGATATCGTAAAGCTTTGTAAGGCTGTTCAAAAACGTGGTTTTTCCGCAGCCGGTGGGGCCGACGATGCACAAAAATTCGCCTTTCTTCACTTGGAACGATACGTCATCAAGCACCAGCAGGTCGCCAAAGCTTTTTGTGAGATGTTCCACATTCACAACGATTTCATCAGGCATATGCTTCCCCCCCTTTATAAGGTCTTGTCCATCTCATTGGTAATCTCCTCGCGCAGTGCCAGAAAATCCGGTGCGGTATACTTGCGCGGGCGTGGAAAATCCACAACATATTCTTTGTGCACGGAAGTGGGGCAGTTGTGCAGCAGAATAATACGGTCGGCAAGATAAATGGCCTCTTCAGCGTTATTTGTAACGAATACGACCGTTCGCTTTTCCTGGTTGCTGATGCGTTCCACTTCTTCTTCCATCAGGTATCTGGTCTGTGCGTCCAAATGTCCGAAAGGTTCGTCCATGCATATAACTTCAGGCTCGTTGCAATAGGCCCGCGCAATGCCTACGCGCTGCTGCATGCCACCGGAAAGCTTGATGGGGTAATGCTTTTCAAAGCCGGTCAGTCCAACAAGATCGATGTAATGCTGCGCACGCGCCCTGCGCTCTTTTTTAGGCACGCCGCGCACAGAGGGGCCAAATTCTACGTTTTTCAGCACATTGTACCACATGAACAAGTTGGTGGTTTGGTATACCATGCCGCGCTTTGGGGAGGGGCCGTCTACTTTTTCGCCGTTCACGACGATATCGCCTTGCGTAGGTTTTTCCAAGCCGGTAATCATATTCAAAATGGTTGTCTTGCCACATTGGCCAGGCCCAAACAACACAACAAATTCGTTTTCATACACACAAAAATGCAAGTCGTCAACGACGAGGTGGTCGCCCTCTTTGTTGTAAAATGCTTTTGATACGTGGTTGCATGTGATAATGGGCGAAACGCGTTCTTCGTTTTTCATGACCCTCTAATCCTCCACCTGCACAAGATTCGTTCCAGCGTCCGCATAAAGGCGGCAAGGGCCAGGCCCATAATGGCGATGGCGATAACGCCTACCAGTATTTGCGCCATATCGGCCGTTTCCTGCCCGGCGGTGATTACCCAGCCGATGCCTTCCTTGGCGGCCACCATTTCCGCCGCAAGCACAGCCATCCAGCAAGTGGAAAGCCCAACCTGCAGCCCGGAAAAGATGTAAGGGACACACGAAGGCATAACCACCCGGAAAAAGGCCTGTCGGCTGTTCGCCCCCAACATCTGCGCTACGCCCAGCAAGTTTTCATCCACACGTCTCGCCCCTGCAAACGTGTTTACAACGATGTTTACAAAGCCGCCCATGAATATGATGAAAACTTTTGCGGTTTCACCCACGCCAAACCATACGATGGCCATGGGGATCCACGCCACGCCGGGGATAGGACGAACCAGTTCAAACAAAGGCCGCGCGATGGCTTCGATTACTTGGAAGCGCCCCATGGCGACGCCCAGCAGCACGCCGGCAATGATGGATAATCCATATCCCGTCAATACGCGCCGGAGGCTCACCAGCAAATGCTGAAGCAACGTAAAGTTTTTTCCGATGGGGTGAAAACAAACGTGTAGAAAGCGCTGGAATACCGTCATAGGGCCGGGCATAAGCTTGCCAAGGTCGGTATATTGTACGCCCAACGCCCAAATAAGCAAAATAAACGCAAAACCGGCGATACCTAATAAAAGAGCGGAAGCGCGTTGGCGAACTTTTAATGATTTGCTCATGCTCACATACCTCCGCGCACGAATTTTCTTTCGATAAGGTCAAAAAACAAAGAGATTGCGATGCCGATGATGCCGAGGGTAAGCAAGCCTGCTATGATGATATCCGACCGCAGCAGATTTCTGGCGGTTGCAATCATATATCCCACGCCGCGGGTAGCGCCCATTAATTCGGCGGCGACAAGCGCCATCCAGGAAGCGCCGACAGCCACGCGTAGTCCGGCAAAGATCATAGGCAATGAAGACGGCAATGCCACAGTGAAAAGCTGCTGCATGCGCGTGGCACCGAATGTCTGCCCCACCCATAAGTGAATCTGATTGGTTTGCCGAATGCCGGAATGCGCGTTTATAATACAGGGAATGATCGTGGAAAAGCAAACGACCACAGCTTTTGATTTCACTCCGATCCCAAAGAACACGATCATGATGGGGATAATGGCGATGGGTGGGATGGGCTTTAAAAAGTCAAAAATAGGCCGCACAAGCTTATCTATGGCGGGAATCCAGCCCATCAGTATGCCAAGCGGCAAGCCGATCAGAGCGCCCAGGCCCAGGCCGGAAAAGGCGATCTTGGAGCTTTCCAAAATATGCTGCGGCAAAGTGGAGCCGTCCGGCTTAGCTGTGTAGAACTTTTGAAAGAAGGTAGTAAACACCTTGACCGGGCTAGGCAGGGAATAGGAAGGAACCAGCTCAAATACCGCCGTTGCAAGCTGCCACAAAACAAGAAATATAGCGATGGAAAGAAGTGATATGAGTTTGAGCCTTATTTGCCGTTTTTTATAAGTATTCATTCTGTTTCCTCCAAAGTACGCCCAAGCGCTCTATGCATGCAGAGCGCCTGGGCGCTGCCATACCATTTATTTGCGTCGGTGCTTAAAACGCCTTCATAGCATCCAGTAACACGTCGTTTGCGCAGTTTGCCTTAACGGCTTCCAGTTTGTCCGCTTCGATCAGTTCGCGGTCAATGAAGTACTGCGCGTAAGAGACTGCAAATGTGGTCAGGTCGAGGGTTTTCGCGTATGAGGAAGTAAATACGGGTTTTGCTTCCACTTCTGCCAGCACTTCACTGTCGGCCATTTCCTTGCCATGGTCAATATACCACGCCTTGGCCGTTTCAAAAGCCAAATTCTCATCTGCCGCAAGTTTATCGCAGGCTTTGTAAAGCATTTCTACAAAAGCGACCACATCGTCATAACGCTCTTCATAGGCTTGCTTTGTGCATACGGTGGCTTCGTAAAGGTTGCCGCCCGCTTCGGCAAGGCTGCCGAGGGTAACGCCGCCATGGTCATAGTTGACATACGGCGCCACCATGACGCAAAGATCGCCTTCACCGGCCATCCAGCTGGAATATACGGTGGCGAAATCCATGCTCATAAAGTTGACGTCTTCGGGATTCAAACCCATCTTTTCAAGCCACAGCGTGAAAGCATAGTGGCCCGTCGTACCGACATTGCACAGCACGTTGCTGCCTTTAACGGCTTCTTTAAGCGCTGCCGGGTCATCCTTGACAGCCGCATATTTGGAGTCGGGTCTGCATACAAAGTCGTTGCAGGCGGTGCCGTCCAGCTGGTGCGCAATCAGTTTGCAGTCATAGTTTGCCAGCGCATATACGAAAGCGCCGCCGGTAACGGCGATATCCCATTGTCCCATGGCCTCGTTGATGGTCGCACCGGAAGAGAATACCAAGATCTCCAGTTCAAGTCCATAATCCTTTGCCATTTCTTCAGCAAGTATGACTCCCACAGGGTAGCTGGCATACATGGATTGTACGGCGATGCGTAAGGGCGCTTTTGGGGCTGCTGCGCCGCCGCTTGTCTGGCTTGGGGCGCTGCCGCCTTGTGCCTGGGGAGCGGGCGCAGGCGCTGCACATCCTGCAAAACAGGCGATCAACATACCTAGCGTCAAAAGCATGGACAGTGTTCTTTTCATTTTTCTGCCTCCTTTGTTTTTTGGGAAAATGAATGCATGATTAATTTCGAGAATCGGTATTTGTCTTTTCTGTTGTTGGTCGTATAATGAGAAATAGAAATCACTTGCATCGCTATGCGTGCCGACGGATATGAGCTTCCCTTTCGATCTGTTTTCATTTTAGCGCAACATTCAATTATCGTAAAGATGTTATATTATGATGAGTTTCATAGTGTATTGGCTATGAAACGGGAGGGTATATATGGTAACATTGCGGCACTTGGTTGTGTTTGTGACAGTTTGCCAGGAGGGGACGATTACAGCGGCGGCAAACAAATTATTTCTTGTTCAGCCGTCGGTAAGCCAAGCCATCAAGGAGCTGGAAACCCATTTGGGGCATCCGCTTTTTGAACGCTACGCAAGAAAGTTATATCTCACTCCGTTTGGAAAAGATGTGCTGACATACGCGCGCAACATATTGGCGTTATATGATGAAATCGAGCTGCTTTGCAGCAGCAAGCATTACCCGGACACCATCCGCCTGGGCACAGGAACGGCGCTTGGCAAGCTGATATTTCCTAAATTTATCAAACAATTCGGCGAAACAAATCCGACGGCAAAGATATTTGTGCATGTAGATCGCACAGATTTAAACGCCTTGGCGCTAACGGATAATTCGCTGGATTTTGTCATCATGGAAAGCATCCCGGATACGCCGAATATCCTCAAACGCCCCCTGCATTGCAGCGAGATTGTAGCCATTTGCCACAAGGATCATCCATTGGCGAAAAAGAAAGTCGTGACGGCGGCGGAGCTGGCGAAGTGCAATTTGTTGCTCCGTGAACGGTCGAGCCCCACGTTTATGGCGGTGGAAACATTTTTCTTAAATAACAACATCACGCTTACGCCAATGTGGGAGAGCATCAGTGTCATGGCGCTTATCAACGCCGTGGCGGAAAATCTGGGCATTGCTTTTCTTTCGCTCAATCATATCCAGGCTGTGCCGGATAATCGGATTGTTATTCTGCATGTGGAGGGGTTTGATGCCGTCCGCTATATCAACTTTTACTATCACAAGGATAAAAAGTTTACGCCGCTGATGGAACAGTTCACAGAGGAATTTACGAAATATGTAAATACTATGATGAGCCGGTAAAATACAAAAAAGAGCGGGCGCTTGTCGTGCGGGAGAGCATGGCAAGCGCCTTTTTTGTTTCATAGTGATTTTTATATGTAATTATAAGATTTATAGTATTTTTATTTCGGTAAGAGAAACGGTATACTAAGAATCATACAAATATAGGCCGGTCTGGCCAAAAGCGCTGTCGTTTTGCGCCCTGCCGCTATAGGCGCGCAAGGGGCAAATACAAGCCTCACTCTCACGATTTGCTTCAATATATACACAACAGGAGGGTCAAAATATGTCAAATCTACCGTCTAAAATGAAGGCCGTAGTAGCCTATGCGCCGGGTGATTACCGGTTTGAAATGGTAGACGTTCCGCGCGCGGGCGAAGGGGAAATGATTCTCAAGGTGGAAGCGTGCGGCATATGCGCGGGCGATATCAAAGCCATGCATGGCGCCCCCAGCTTCTGGGGCGGGGACGGCAATCCGCCGTATATCAAGGCGCCCATGATTCCCGGGCATGAATTTGTGGGCAAGGTTGTAGAAATAGGCCCGGGCGTAAAGGGCGAATGGAAACTGGGCGACCGCATTTGCCCGGAACAAATCGTGCCATGCGGTACATGCATGTTCTGCACAACGGGGCGTTATTGGATGTGCGAAAAACATGATCTCTTTGGTTTTCAAAACAATGTAAACGGCGGTATGGCGGAATATGTGCGCCTTACAAAGGAAGCCATCAGCCATCTTATTCCGGCGGATATGCCCATAGAAAAAGCGATACTTGTTGAACCCTATGGTTGTTCCTGGCACTGTGTGGATCGCGCGCAGGTTGGCAATACCGATGTGGTTGTGCTTTCGGGCGCAGGTACGTTGGGGCTGGGCATGGTGGGGGCCATCAAGCAAAGGAACCCCAAATTGCTCGTGGTATTGGATATGAACGATAAGCGTCTGGAAAAGGCAAGGGAGTTTGGCGCGGATATCGTGATGAATCCGAGCAAGGAAGACATCGTGCGCAAAGTGAAGGATTTGACGGGCGGCTATGGCTGCGATATTTATATCGAAGCGACGGGGCACCCGTCCAGCGTAAAGCAAGGCCTGGAAATGATACGCAAGATGGGCCGGTTTGTGGAATTCAGCGTGTTTGCGGATCTTGTTTCCGTGGATTGGAGCATAATCAGCGATCGCAAGGAATTGGATTTGCTGGGCGTTCATTTGAGCCCCTATTGCTATGGCACGGTCATAGAATGGGTAGGCAATGGCAAGATGCCGACTGCGGGCGTGGTTTCCCATTCGTTTCCGCTGGAGAAATGGGCGGAAGCGTTTGAAATAGCCGCCGCAAGCAAGGAAGGCACATTCAAAGTTGTTTTAGTTCCGGAACAAAAAGCATAAGGGGGCAACGCATGCAACGAATACTGAATAATCCAGATTATGTTGTGGACGAAATGCTGAAAGGCTTTTTGAAAAGTCACAATGATATCGTGGAGAAGACGGGAAATCCGCGCGTAGTAAAGCGCGTGAACATGCCGGATGGCCGGGTGGGCGTGGTAACTGGTGGAGGCAGCGGGCATAAACCGGCCTTCATCGGTTACATCGGCGAGAATCTTTGTGACGCGGTGGCGGTGGGGGAAATCTGTTCCTCGCCGACGGCGGCGGCGTTTTTGGATGCTTTTAAGGCTGCGGATCAAGGTAAGGGCGTAGCTTGCTTGTATGGCAACTATTCCGGCGATAATATGAATGTAAAAATGGCGGTAAAAATGGCGAAAAAGGAGGGCATCGCTGTTAACACCGTCGTGGCAAACGACGACGTGGCTTCCGCGCCGAAAGATCAGCGCGAAAAGCGCCGCGGCGTGGCGGGCGAAGTGCTCATGTGGAAATGCGGCGGGGCAAAGGCCGCGCAGGGCGCGGAGCTGGACGCGGTGATAGCCGCCGCGCAAAAGGCCATAGACAATACGCGCAGCGTAGGCATCGGCCTGACACCCTGCACATTGCCAGCCGTGGGGCACCCAAATTTCGAAATCAAAGCGGGTACCATGGAAGTTGGGATCGGCCATCATGGCGAGCCGGGCATTCAGGTGACGGCCATGGAAACCGCGGCGCAAATGGCAAAGCGCATGGTGGATATCGTATTGCCGGATTATCCGTTTGTGGCTGGCGATGAGGTGGTTGTCCTTGTAAGCGGCCTTGGGGCAACGCCGGTTATGGAATTGTATGTATTATACGATGAAATCGAGCAAATCCTGTCTGCGCAAGGCATTAAAATTCACCGCAGCTATGTGGGCAACTATTTTACGTCGCTGGAGATGATGGGCGCCACGCTGACACTTATGAAGCTGGACGACGAACTGAAAGAGCTCATGGATATGCCCTGCTATAGCGTAGGGCTAAAACAGAAATGAGGCAAATATGAACGCGTTTAAAAACAGCGGCGGTAAACCGGTATTGCTGCGTATGGTAGCGGCCATACAGGAAAACAAGGCTTACCTGAGCGAAGTGGACGGCTTGATAGGCGATGGCGATCACGGTGCGAACATGAACAAAGGGTTCACCATGTTTGGCGAACAAATTGCGGATAAGGCGATTTCCTTCACAGAAGGGCTGGACGCGTTAGGTACATTGCTGTTCAGCCAGATCGGCGGCTCTATGGGGCCGATATACGGTACGGTTTTCATGGATATGGCGGAAGCCGGCGCAGATAGCGAAGAAATCGGCGCGCGGGAATTGGCGGATATGCTGCAGGCGGGGCTGAATGGCTTGTACGATATCGTAGAAGCGCGGGTGGGCGACAAAACGTTGGTCGACGCGCTTGTACCCGCGCAGGCGGCTTTGGCGAAAGCGGCAGCGGGTTCCGGATTTGCGGAGGCGCTCTGCCAAATGAAGGCGGCCGCAAAAGCGGGTATGGAAAGCACAAAAGAATTAACCGCGAAATTTGGCCGCTCCAGTCGGCTGGGAGAGCGATCCAGAGGCGTCTTGGACGCGGGCGCTACTTCCTGCTGCATCTTATTGGAAGCCATGGCCGACGGCATAATGGCGGTTATGGAAAAACAGGAGTAAAACGGCGCGCCGCCGCAACAGGGTTGCTGCCCCAACATGCTAAAATCGGGGTAACAAGAGCAATCCGAACCCGCCAATAAATCCCATATATATTTTTCCAACTGCTTTATTGTGTGACGCGTTTACGTTATACTTGTGCAAAGCGGAAAAATGAACGGGGGAAGCGCCTTATGGAAATGCTGAAGCTGACAGCCATACTTGCCGTCATGGTGCTCGTGCTGAGGCTCAAAAAACCGTTATACTTGGCGGTTGTTGCGGCTATCGTGGCTACGGCGGTATTATTTTGGATGAATATCGGGCTGTTTTTCAGCACGATCCTCAAGGCAGCGGTCAGCTGGTCTACACTTTCCGTGTTATTGCTTTTTTACCTGATAACGTATTTGCAGCGCATGTTGGAGGCAAGGGGCAGCTTGCAGCTGGCACAGCAATCGCTGGATAAACTGTTCAATAACCGTCGCTGGACGGCATCACTGGCGCCCACTTTCTTGGGCCTGTTGCCTTCGGCAAGCGTGGTGGCGCTTTGCGGCGAGGTCGTGGATAAATGCGTAGGAGACGCCCTGCCCACAGAAGAAAAGGCGTTTATAGCATCCTATTTCAGGCACTTGCCGGAGAGCATACTGCCCATGTTTTCCTCCATCATGATTTCCATAAGCCTCACGCAGGGTGTGGTGACGGCGGGCCCGTTCATCATAGCGATGTTGCCTATGGTGGTTGTCATGGCGATATTGGGATATGTGTTTTTCCTTCGAAAGGTGCCCAAAGAAACCAGCTTGCCCAAAAGTGAAAGCAAAGCGGCGGATCTGAAATCCCTGTTTCGAGGTTGCTGGCCCGTCGTGCTGATCGTCGTGATGATACTTGCGTTCCCTGTGCCCGTGTATATTGCTACAATCGTGGCAATCACGCTGTTGGTGTTCGTGGGCAAATTCTCGTTTGGAGAATTGCGCTCATTTGTCGGGCCCGCGTTCGAAAAAAATCTGTTGTTCAGTACGTTTTTCATTCTGCTATTCAAAGATGTGCTGGCAGCTACGGGCGTCATAGCGGCGCTGCCGGGTATTTTCTCAGCCCTGCCGCTGCCGGAAGTGGCCATATTTTCGCTGATATTCTTTATCGGCACCATCATAGCGGGGTCGCAGGCCATAGCTGCGCTCGGCATACCGCTTGCGTTTCTAACCATCCCAAACGCGGGCTTGCCCCTGTTTGTGCTGCTGATGGGCTTGGCATGGGCGGCAAATCAAATAACGCCGACGCATGTTTGCCTCAGCGTTATAACTTCCTATTTCAAGATCAGCCTGGGGGCTCTGGCAAAAAAATCCGTACCCGTATTGGCGGTGTTTTGCGCGGTGCTTGTAGCGTACTATTGGCTGTTGACTGCTGTGCTGTAAATCCATATTATGGCAGGCGCAGAGGTTATTTATCGCAATATTTGCTCAGCCCCGCGTAGAGTGTTTGTGCTACGACGCGGCTGTCTTCTTCCCAATGTTTCCGGCTGATCAATTCAATAGACCATGGCCCGTCATATCCTGTGGCGCGAATGGCATCCGCGTATTCTTGCAAGGGGATATCGCCTTCGCCGGGGTAATATGCGCGCTGCACTTCTTCGTCCCAAGCCTCGCCGGGATGCGGACGCCGGCCGTCGCAGAAGTGGATGTTGCACATCAAGTGTTTATCCATCTTTGCCACATCATCCGGCGTTGTTTCGCCGCCAGCGTAGAAATGCCAGGTATCGATGGAAATACCGGTGTTGGCCGCGCCAGCCTCCTGTAAAGTTTCAAGGCCCAGCGCAAGAGAATGCACGGGAGCCCATGCCATGGTTTCCAGCTGTATGCGTATGCCGTAAGGCGCGGCCATATCCGCAAGCTTGCGGATGTTTTTCGCGGTCATGCGCCGCGCTTCGGGCCAGGAAAGCTCTGCAAGCTCGGTAAGAGGGCAAACCTGCAAGGTTTTGCAGCCAATAGCCTGGGTAACGGGCGCGAGAAATTCCATCTCTGCAAATATGCGTGCGCGCTCTTCAGGTCGCATGCTTTCCACGCCAAAAATATCGTTTACGCACACCGGAACAAGCGCATATTCCTGCAGCAAGGCGACAACATCCTTGGGCGAATTGCCGATTTCAAGGAAGTTACGCAGCTTTGGCACGGAAATTTCCACGGCCTGAAACCCGCATTCGTGCGCCAGACGAAATGAAGTGCGCAGATTGGCGTATTTAATGGAATTGAGATGTAACGACTTTAGCATGATTGAATCTCCTTCACATCATATATGCTATACTATACGCATTTTTAAAAGGGATGGCAAGCGAGGAAAATGGGTTGGCATATTGGCTCCGGTATTCTATAATTAATACAAATCTATAGGGTTGAGCGGCATATATATAAAGGCATATGAGAGAACGGAGGTGCAAACTTGTCAGTTTCAATGATTCGTTGCCCCAGTTGCGGCAGCAATATTCACTATACCATCAAGGAAAAAGCGTTTGTATGTGACTATTGCGGCTCGGCTTTTTCTGTGGAGCAGCTTGAAAATGTGCAGGTCGACAGCGACAACATTTACCAGGAAATTAAAGAACAAACTGAGCAAGCCCATACCGAATGGCAAGACGAGGAGAACACTGCCCGTTATGGCGCTTCCGCAAAGGCCTATTCCTGCCCAAACTGTGGCGCACAGGTAATTACAGATCCATCCGCGGCCACGACCTTTTGCTGCTATTGCCAGGGCCATGTGACGCTTACGGAGCGGTTGGCGGCGGAGGCGGAAATGCCCGCGCTCGTTTTGCCATTTAAAATCACAAAGGAACAGGCGTCCGAGCAATTTAAAGCGTTGCTTAAGAAAAAGCCGTTCCTGCCAAAGGTGTTTGCGCAACAGGTGCGGGGCGAAGTGTTTGCAAGCCTGTACGTGCCTTTCTTCTTATACGATGCGGATTTGCGCGGTACAGTGGAAGCTGAGTGCACAAACGTCACAAGATGGAGCGACTCCAAGTACGACTACACAAAAGTAGATACCTACGAGGCGCGCCGTTCGGGAGGGCTGGCTATCCAGCAGTTGCCCTTGGACGGTTCTGAAAAGATGGATGACGATACCATGCGACGATTGGAACCTTACGACAAGCAGGAACTGGTTGCATTTCAAACTGCTTACCTCTCCGGCCATGTCGCGCAAATAGCGGATACGGCAAAAGAAAAATTGGTGTCCTCATTTCGCGCGATTGCCCAGCAAGTGATGCGGCAGCAGCTGACGCAAACGATCAGCGGGTATACCACTGTGCGGGTAAAGGATGGCAGCTGCGCCACAGAAAACATCGGCCGCCAGTACGTCATGTTTCCGGTATGGATGATTTCAGCGCGCCACAATTCCAAAGAATACATGTTTTGCATCAATGGGCAAACGGGAAAAACAGCCGGCAAGCTGCCGATCAGCATGGCTGCCGTGCTGAAATGGGCGGGCTTGTTCTTTGGCGGCACGGCTGCCCTCATGTTTCTGGCGCAGGAGGTGGCAGCATGGGTACGCTAAAACGGATATGCGCGATAGCGCTCCTATGCGCGTTGATAGGCATGCACGCGCCGCAGGCATTCGCTGAGGGGCTCTCCGTATATATGCATGACGAAACGCAGCTGCTCCTGCCGGAAGAAACCGAGGCACTGCGCCATGAGCTGCAAAGCCTGCAAGTTTACGGCATACACGTTGGCCTGGTAATCAAGGGCGCGGAGGAAACGGAAGATACAGTCGAGTTTGTAGAGGGCCTAATGGCGGAATCCGGCCAGGAAGTGAGCGAACCGAGAGTATGGCTGGTATTGGACATGGCGGATATGTACGCTTCTATACATTGGGATTACGCCGATGCGGAAGGGTATCCAACATTCGATGACTGGGCGGCCATTTCTGAACGGTTGACATCCGTTTTGTGGGATAGCGGTGCAAACGAAACGGCCCACGCGTTTATTGAAGAAGTAAATGCGCTTTTTACGCCAAATGAGGTCGATCCGACGCAAGAGGCGGCTAGCCGCGCGCTAAGCATGCGCGCGCTTGTCCCCGAGGGCAGGCAGGCAGAACGCTTCATCTACGACGAAGCGAATCTGTTGACGGAAGCGGAAATAGAGGAGCTGGAAGCGTTCGCGCAAGGCTTGTATGCGGAATATGCCACAAATTTCATATTGGTTACCTGCCAGGATGAGGGAAATACAGAAGAAAATCTAAAATACTACAGCGAAGAGTATCATAATCAAAAGCTGGGTCTGGGTGGGAGCGACAGCAGCGTGATGCTCACAATAGATATGGGCATTCGCAACTATCGTGTGGATTTCTTTGGCGTATCCAAGGACATCGTAGGCACAGACGACAGAACAGTTCCTGTCACGGCGGGCATAAGGGACGACATGCGCGCGGGCGAGTACGCGTCCGCCTATCGGATGTTTTGCGCTTTGTCCCAGGAAGTATTCGACGAATACCTTGCCGCGCAGGTGGAGTCTGAGCAGTTGGAGCAGATGCTGCGCACGGTGGATTATCCTGCAAAGCGCGTGTATATAGAAGAAGGCCTGCTAAGCGCCGAAGAACAAGAGCAGCTGGAGGGCATGGCAAAAGCATGCGCGGATTCTTTGCAAGCGGATTTTGCCGTCGTGCTGGCGCATGGCCTGCTTGGTCAAAGCGGGGGGATATCCTACTCGTTTACGCAGGCTCTGGAAGCGGCCGCTGCGTATGAAGATGGGGTTATGCTCCTGTTAGACGCGGGGTACGGCGAAATAAGCCTGTCCCGCCGTGGGGCGGCGCAGCCGGTGAGAGATACCGACGAGGAACGAAATCTTGCCAGCCAAATAGAAAGCGACGTGCAAAACAGGGATTACATTGCCGCGCTCACGGCCTTCTTTGGTACGCTTGAACAAACCATCCACCAAACCCGCTTGGTACAAAACATGGAAGTGCCCATGGTAGATCGAGCGGTTGCGGTGCACGATTTTGCGGGCGCACTGAGCGCGGAAGAGCGAACGGCGCTGGAAACGCTGGCGGCGAGTTACCGGGAACGCGACAAAGTGGACTACATGTTTGTCATATGCGATTTGGAAGAAGACTGGATGGGTCAGGAATATCTGAAACAGTTCCGCATCGAAAATCCAAATCTGGAAACCACCGTTTTGCTGGTAATAGACGCGAATACGCGGTCCTGCTTTGCGGATTATTGGGGCAGTAAGCCATACAGGAAAATACGGTGGGACGATTGGTATGACGCAACAGCGGCGGCGGAAATAGAAGTGTCAGGCGGCAACGTCTACGCGGCATGCGAGGCGTTCCTTGCGCCGGTGGCAAAAAACATGCATGCCATATTCACGGCGGCTATGCTGGAAGACGCGCCGCTGTACGTCTCAAGAAGCGTCGTCTACGGCTTCATCGTGATGGCATTGGGTATGTTGGTATTGATTATCATCAACATATCCGCAAAAGGCCGCAGGGAACCGGCAAGCAATTACATGAAGCAGGGCAGCTTTTATTTGGACTATTCCAAAGACATATTCCTGCATACGCATACGTCGGCGACGCGGCGTGCCGAGCCCTCAAAGAGCGGTGGCGGCGGCGGCGGGATCAGTTCCGGCGGTAGCTCGAGCAGCCGCGGCTCGCAAAGTTCATTCTAATAATAGCGGCGATAGGGGAAGCCGTTTCATTACTCGCGCCGGATACAAAGCAAAATAAATAAAGAGGCGCGGTTTATGCAAGGGGAAACACGATGAAAAGAAAATGGCGGCTTTTGCCGCTGCTGCTGGTAGGTATGTTGGTGTGCGCGTGCGCTGGCCCGGCCATCCCTCTCGGAGAAAAGGATATAATGGCAATGGTGTCGCCAGTTCCGGCAACGCCGCCGCCTGTGCTATTGCCCACGGTCACGCCCGCGCCTACAGCCGTGCCAACGCCCACAGCAGCGCCAACGCCCACAACGGAACCGGAAAGCGTATATGTTACGCTGGGCGCGGTGGGCGACATCATGGTGATGCAAAGCCAAGTGAACGGCGCGTGGTACAGCGAAAAGAACGAGTACGATTTTACGCCCAGTTTTGTGCGTATGCAGCCATACTTCGAATCGGTAGATATCATGTGCGCAAATTTGGAGACGCCGCTTGCGGGCGAGGCCGCGCAATACTCCGGCCCTATGCCTGTGCAGCCTACGCCGGATGCCGCCGGCACGGTTCCGGAGCGGATGTTCCAAACATTCAACGCACCGGACGCGCTGGCAACAAGCCTGTTTACGTGCGGCTTGCGTGTGGTGACCACTGCGAACAATCATTGCCTGGACAGGGGCGCGGCGGGCTTGTTTCGCACGGTGGAAGTGCTGCGCGGCGCAGGCCTCACGCAGATTGGCGCGTTTACTTCCGCGGAAGACCGCGCCACAGCGCGCATAATAGAAGAGAATGGCATTAAAATCGGCCTGGTTGCATGGACGACAAGTGTAAACAAAAACCAAGGCAAACTGTCGTCGGCCGAACGAGCGTATGCGGTCGGGCGTGTAGCCGAGCAGGAAATGCGTCAGGATATCCAAACTTGCCGTGAGGCAGGCGCGGAGTTTATAGTGGCGTTTTTGCACTGGGATAATGAATTTATGTCCAGCCCTGCAACGGATACACAAAGATGGGCAAAAAAGATTTTAGGCTGGGGCGTGGATGCCATTATCGGCGCGCATCCGCATGTGGTGCAGCCTGTGGAATATATAACGGTGCAACGCGAGACGGGTCCATATACCGGCCTTGTGGCATATTCTCTGGGAAATTTTATTTCCAATATGGCGCCATCGCCGCGTGATTATGGCATGTTATTAAAACTAACGATAGAAAAAACGCCGGAAGGAGAGGTTCGCCTTTCGGAAGCGGCTATATTGCCTGTATACTGTGTTAAAACTAAAAAGAATGGTAGAGTGCTGCACGAGGTTTTGCCTGCGTTTGCGGGCGCGGACACAGCGGAAACCGATTTGCAGACAACGGTCAAAAACGGCTTGATCGCCGCGCGTGAGCATGTGTTGTCCATTTGTAACGCTGTTCCGCCGCTGGCATAGGCAGCCAAAGCACGGCGCGCCTCAGCGGTAGTATTTGATAAGCGCCTGCGTGCCGTCGTTTTCCAGGCCGCGCTCTTGCAGCTGTTGATACATGCCGCAAACAGTATCCAGCACGGAAAGCGACACGCCGCGAGCAGCAAGTTCTTCTTTCGCGAGCAGCATATCTTTAATATAATGCTTGATGAAAAAGCCGGGCGCAAAATCGTCCTGCATTATGCGTGTGCCGTTAGAGCTCATTTGTGCGCTGGCGGCGGCGCCGCCGCTGATTGCATGGAGCGTACGGGCAGGGTCAAGCCCAATGGATTCCGCATAGGCGATGGCTTCGCAAACGCCCGCTACGGTACCGGCAATGGCTACCTGATTGGCTAACTTCGTTTGTTGGCCGGAACCGGAAGCGCCCATATAAAATACATTGGTTCCCATGGCGGAAAGTACGGGCAGGCAAGCGTCAAACGAGGGCCGGTCACCGCCCACGAGTATGGTAAGCGTACCGTTTTTTGCGCCTACATCGCCGCCGGTCACAGGGGCGTCAAGCATGAAGACGCCCTTGGCGTGAGCAGCGTCATAGATACGTTGGTCCAATGCCGGGCTTGTTGTAGTCATGTCGATGAGCGTTGTGCCCGGTTCAACAGCATCGAGGATACCGCCGGCCCCAAAATAAACGTCTTCCACGTCCTGCGGAAAGCCCACGATGGTAATCACGGCGTCTTTGCCGCCGGTGCATTGGGCAATGGTGTCGCACCAAAGGGCGCCATCGGCCAGCACGTCCTCCACCTTCTGTTTGGTACGCGCATAAATGCTCACTTCGTATCCTTTTTTCATCAAATTGCGTACCATGGATCGCCCCATGACGCCCACGCCGATAAAACCGATTTTTTGCATAGGCCCCCCTTTTTGAAAAGCTCTTCAGGCAATGGTTTCCAGTGGCATGGCCGCTTTTTGGCGGCGTTTTTCGGCCACTTGCCAAGGCAGGTACATCAGCGCGATAATCCCAAATAAAATCCCAAACAATGGCAGTAAATAGCCGGGATTACCCATAAAATTGGCGAAGAATTCCATTGGCGTACCCATTTCCGGATAGTTGATAAACATATAGTTGGTGCCCACGATTTTGTTTACCGTAAATATAATAGCTGTAAAGGAAAGGAATGCGATTACCACCTTTTTATACAGCGCGGGATCGGGGCGGAAAATATCAATGCGTATGGCTAATATTGGAATGAGCAATATGAGCGCGTGTACAAAGAAAAAGAACAGCAAAAACCAGCTGAAAGCATGGTATTCCTTGTACAGGCTGCTTGGCGTAATCATGGCAATAGCGGCGGCGGGCATACCAATGGTATATGTGACGTTAAGCAGCAGTTTGTTCTTCTTAAATATAGCAAACGGTATGATGAATTGATTGATAATGCATAGATGAAACGGTAAATTATCGAGGAAATCATATTTGTAATCGTAACGTGAAAACATATAAAACCGGTAGAAATAAAGCGCGCAAAGCAATATGCAAAGGGCTTGCACAAATTTCAGCGCTTTTGCCGGTTGCCATTTTTTGATTTGGTGCGCCAAAACAAGGATAAGCAATACAGTAACGCCAAGATAAAGAAAGTGCTGCGGCGAAAATGTCTTGAATGTTGCGTTAGGCGGCACGGAAGTCGTTAAAAAAAGATCGTGAAAAGAATATGTCATGTCTCACCAATAATTTTATTTTGTCTATCTTATTATATTCGCGCCCATTTTGCAATATTCGACAACCCAAAGTATAAGCAATTTATGTGTATGCATTTGTTATATACTCTATAAAAAAGATTATTTACAAAAAAGAGTAATGACAAATTTAGGTGAAAATTAGCCCCCAAAGCATCCAGGGAGGATGAGGCGGGCAAAGCGGTTGCTGTGCATTAGGCAGCGAATGCAGGCGCTGAGGACTCTCTAAAGAAAGACGAAAACATGAATCAAGTTCCGCATGTATAGTTGGAAAAACGAAGCGCTATTGAAGGTGGGTCCGCAGCGTATCAAACAACATGTCGATATCCAATGGTTTGGCGATATGCCCGGTCATGCCGGCGGCAAGGCATAGTTCGATATCTTCGCGGAATACGTTTGCCGTCATGGCGAGTATGGGCACCGTAGCTGCCTGGGGTATGGGCAGCGCACGGATATGGCGCGAAGCCTCCAGCCCGTCCATCTCAGGCATCTGTACATCCATGAGTATAAGGTCGTATCGTTCCGGATGCGTTCGAAACATCGAAAGCGCGATTAGCCCGTTTTCGGCGGTATCAATGGTGAGGCCGGTGTCGGCGAGCACGGTCAGCACGATCTCGCGGTTGATTTCCACATCCTCCGCCAGCAATATGGTGTGATTTTTAAATATACGAGCCGTGGTGTCAGGGGAGGCGCTTTTACGCGGGGTAATGCCATCGGCGTTAAAATACCGGTTTATGCAATCGGCGACGGTAGCGGGGAAGAGTGGTTTGGGCAAGAATGCATCAATGCCCGCCTCGCGCGCTCCTTCTTCCACCTCGCTCCATTCCGAAGCGGAAACCAGCACGATCAGGGGGCGTTCGGCATCCTTTTTGCGTATTTCCCGCGCAAGTGCGATGCCGTCCAATTCGGGCATATGCCAGTCGAGCAGCACAATGTCAAATGGCGGTTTAGCGGAAAAGATTTTTTCCAGAGCGAGTGAGCCGCTTTCCGCCACATCGCATTTTGCGCCAAGGCGTGCGGCAATATATTGGAAATGCTCTAAAGCGTCCGCAGAATCATCAACAAATAGCAGGCGCACATCGGGGCGTGCAAGAGAGTAAGGCTGTGCGGAATCCGGCAAAAGCTCACCGGCCTGCATGCGGACAGTAAAACCAAAGGTAGAGCCGACGCCCAGTGTGCTGGTAACCCAGATTTCTCCGCCCATCAATTCGACAATGCGTTTGGAAATAGCCAGTCCGAGGCCGGTGCCGCCAAATTTGCGAGCTATGCCGCCATCCGCCTGTTCAAAGGAACGGAACAGGCGCAATTGCTGTTCTTCGGATATGCCGATGCCGGTATCGGCAATCTCAATCTGTAGCGTAATGGCGCGCTTCTGGCGGGAAACAAGGCAAACGCGTAAAGAGATTTGCCCTTGTTCCGGTGTAAATTTGGCCGCGTTGGAAAGTAGATTGGTGATGACCTGCGCAAGGCGCTGTTCGTCCCCAAACATCATGATCGGGACATCTTGTTCGATATGCAGCGACAGCCGCTGTTGCTTTTCTTCGATGCGGAAATTGATAACGTTAAGAACATTCATGAGCATGCGCTCAAAGTTGAAATCGACAAAGGAAAGCTCAAATTTGTTCGCCTCAATCTTGGACATATCGAGAATATCGTTGATAACGCCCAGCAGATGGTGCGAGGCGCTGCTGATTTTTTCAAGGCAATAATCTTTTTTGGATGTTTCATCGGCATTCTGGGCGATGGCGGTCATACCGATGATGGCGTTCATGGGGGTACGCATTTCGTGGCTCATGCGGGAGAGGAAGTCGCTCTTTGCCAAACTGCTTTGTTCCGCCAGTTCTTTTGCTTTCACGAGCTCCGCTTCCAACTCGCGCATCTCTGTAATATCTTTGGCGATAGCGCCGCTGCTGCTTTGGTGCCCCCCGATTAAGAATGCGGAAAATGCCAGTATGCGCTCCGCTCCGCTGCGCGTGTGAATGGTAAATTCGAAGCTGTGTTTCTGCCGCTTGCGTATAGCGGGCAATATTTCTTCTGTAAGCCGCCGCAAGCTGTCGCTGTCGAGTATCAGTTGCGGGCCGCCGGCTAAAAGTTCTTCGCGTGAGTAACCTGTGATATCCAGTACGGCAGGGTTGAGGTATTCATATTGGCACTCGTCGTTTATAGAGGAAATAAACTGCGTGGAGCTTTCGACGATGGCGGACATCAGTGCCAGCTGAGATTCGATGCTCTGGCGGTTCAGTACGCCGGAAAATACACTGGCAAGCAGGCTGCCGAGGTTGATATCGCTGGCAGCCCAGGGACGGTGCGAGCCGCATTGATCAAATTCCAATACGCCCCAAAGCTGGTCGCCGGCATATACGGCAAACAATAAGCCGGTAGAAATATCAAGGAGATAGCGTTGAATCAGCGCTTCACGGTCGGCGTCGTCAAAGTTAAAATACAAAAGCTTCTTTTGCAAAAAGGCCTCAACGATAGGCGCTTCAGATGCAAGCAAAGGCAACGATGTGCCAATTTTGGAACACAAAAGGTTCTCAGGATCGATCCATTCGTATTCATATACAAGGGCGCCGTCGCTATAGCGGGCGAGTAAAATGCGGCTGATTTTCATGAATTCGCCGGTGATTCGCAGCGCGTCACTCAGGCTTCTGTCCGGATCCTCCGTGTCGATAAAGCTTTGCGAAAGACGGGTCATCAGCTCCTGCTGCGCCAGTTGCTTTTTCAGCAGTTGCTCCGCAATGTTCATATCTGTCATATCGATGGAATGCTGCAAATGCGCGAGCTCGCCGTTGCCCCATTCGATCAGCCGGTCGATATTGCGGTAGTCGCGGCCGGTTATGGAGTTGTGTTCCATCCAGATCACAGGTTCAGAATCGATATCGGTAAGCTTGCGCACAGGGCAGAAATCGCAGCGGCCTTGCTGGTTGGATTGCAATACTTGCCAGCAGATTTTTCCTACAACATCGCCGCTCAGCTCAAAGTGCTCTCGCATTTTTTGATTAATGAACAATATTTCGTCTGTTTCCGGATTGGTGGCGTAGATATACGCATCCATTGCGCTTAGAATGTTTTTGAAATATTGCAGCGCCTGCCCACGGCTTTCGGCGGCGCGCTGTGTTTCATCCAGCCGCGCGACCATGTCGTTTATGGCGGATCCAAGCGAATATAATTCCGCGTATTTGGCGTAATGGGAAAGGTCGAGAATGCTGTTTGGGTCGATGGCGTCTACATCCTTGCTCAAACGGGTCATAGGGCGCAGCAAGTTGCGCTGTACCATGGCAAACAGAAAAGCGAATATAAGAGCAATCAAAACAAACAGAATGATGGAGGTCGCAGCCACCAAAGAAGCGCCCGCTTTATACAGGTTGCGGGGGTGCTGCATGGTAAAGCGGATGGGGAAACCGCTAATGTCCAGAGAATCGCGCGTGTAGACGATGGTATCGCCGGTGTACGCAAATATGGATGTATCGGCATGGTTCGAATGAAAGGCGGCAGGGTCAATGTGCGACACAGAGAAATGCGAATTGGTAAGCCGCGTGAGGTTTTGAATGCGTGCCTCATTCCAAATAAGCGCGAATGTGAAAGAGCCGACAGGCTCCAGCATTTCTTTTGTATCGAGCACAGGGGTGGAAACAACGAAATAGCATTGGTCGTCGTAAAGAAACAGGCCGACACTGCCGATGCCGTATGCGTCGCGTGTGGCATCGGTATGATAGCGGTGCAGCATATCGGCCGCGATGGGTGTAATTGCCTGGGAAAAGCCAGTTGGCAAGGGCAGGTCGCTTTTGCTGTTCGCGTCATAGCCCATTTGGAATATATCATTGCCGTTCAGATCTTTGATTAAGACGAAATCGAAGTCGTAGGCGGTGAGAGCGGCGTAGTTCGCCATATTTTCGGCGATATAGGTGCTGTTCTGGTCTAAAACAAATTGGTACGTTTCATCCCAGCTGCCCCAGGCGCGGACGGCGACCATAGCGGTCTGCATTTGTCCGGCGATAGCGCCCTCAAGCGTATTGCTCAATTCGCTAACGTGCTCGGTTTCAGCTGTTCGAAGCACGCCGAGCATATTGTTGCGAAAAACGGTAAATATGGATAACGCAACGGCCGCCATTACAATCACAATCATCATAAGGAAATAGGATCGCAATGAACGAGGCGTGTTACGTTGTTTCATACTAACAATACATCCTTTTCAGGTGTTCAAATAAATACATATATATGTTTTACTAAAATTGTAGCATAATTGCAAACATCTTCCAAGTAAAGAATGTAAGCGCTGTTAAGGATGCTCACAAATTACGCGCAAAAAATGGCCGCCGCCAAGAAGGGGCATGCAACAAACGAATGGTGTAACGCGCTGTACTTACTATGAGGCGAGGGGTGCTTTGAGGCAAAGAAACAGTGTGGCGCGCTAACGCAAAAACAGGCGAGGCCGGCGCTGCGCTATTTAGCGCGCCTGGCTCCGTGGCAGTTATGCAGGTGGGCAGGCCCCGGCAAATATGCATGTATGAGCCTATTCATTGCAAGAAAGCAGCGGCGCTGCATCATGTGCCAATACGGAATTGCGGGGCGGTGGGGTCGCCGCCGCAATCCGCCGGCAAGGAAATGGCTTTGGGATGTGGTTTTCCGCAATAATATGGCATGCCGGACAGATAAAAGCGTCAGTATAACGTTACCGGGCTTTCTTTAAAATGTGCAGCTTTGCCGTATCAAACAGCAAACGTACTGGGCCGGTCATCGTGCCGGAAAGCGGCGGATTTGCGTCGTCCACGATGAGGGAGGTGCCGTTTATTTTTACCCAGTAGCGAATATACCGGCCAAGAAAACTATAAAATTCTATCTCGCCCGCCAGCGTACCCGGCGTATTTTCATCGGAGCAGAGTGAGATGCATTCCGGGCGAAGCGCAAGCTGCGCGGTTTCGCCGGGAGCAAAGCCTTCGTAAAGCGGCAGAGAAAACGTATGTTCATGCCAACATACGTTCAGCCTGTCGGCGGAAGTGGATTGTACGCGCACATCCAGAAAATTAACGGTTCCCACAAAGTCGGCGACGAACTGGTTCTGGGGCCGGAAATAAATCTCCCATGGCGTTCCCAGCTGCTCTATTCTTCCCGCGCGCATGACGGCGATCAAGTCCGACATGGCAAGCGCTTCATCTTGGTCGTGCGTAACGTATATCACGGTAATACCGAGTCTTTGCTGAATCTGCCGCAGCTCCGTGCGCACGTCCACGCGAAGCTTTGCGTCCAGGTTGCTAAGCGGTTCATCAAGCAAAAGCACTTGTTGGCCCATAATCAGGGCGCGCGCAAAGGCCACGCGCTGCTGTTGTCCGCCGGAAAGCTGGCGGGGGAAGCGGCCTTCCATGCCGACGAGATTGAACGTTTCCAGCATTTGCGCCACGCGCCGCGCGATCTCGTCTTTGCCGATCTTTTGTAAACGCAGCCCGTAAGCGATGTTTTCGAATACGGTCATATGCGGAAACAGCGCATATTCCTGAAACACGAGCGGCGTGCCGCGTTTGTAGGGCGGCAAACCGTTTACACGGCGGCCATTTAAGAAAATATCGCCCTCTTCCGGTTCGGAAAAACCGGCGAGCTGGCGCATGAGCGTTGTCTTGCCGCAGCCGGAAGGACAAAGCAGCGTCATGAAACAGCCCTCGGGTATACGAAGCGAAACATCGTCGAGCGCCGTGAAGGAGTCGAAGCGTTTCGTTACGTGTTGGAAGTCGATAAATGGTGTGCTCATAATGGCATCCTCCCTTATAGGTTGAGGCTTGCGCCGTGTTTTTTCAGGAAATATTCAGCCGTATACATAACGGTGAACGCAATGGTAATCAGCACCACGGTAAAAGCGGCTGCGGCGCCCCATTGCCCATAGTTGACGAGCCCCAGCACCGATGTGGTGCCCACAGCCGTGGAGGGCGAGTAGATGAATATGATGACGCTCAGGCATGTAACCGAGCGCAAAAAGGACAATACAAAACCCGAGAGGAAAGGGATTTGCAGCAGCGGCAATATGACATCGCGAAAGCTGCGAAAGCTGTTTGCGCCCAGGTTTAGCGCCGCGTCCTCCACGGAATTGCTGATTTGTTGAATACCGGCTATGCTGGCGGAATAACACGTAGGCAAATTCCAGAACAGCAGCGCGAGAATCATAATCGCGCTGGTGCCGGTCAGTCGCAGCGGCGGCGTGTTGAAGGCGATAACATAGCTGAGCCCCAAAAACATGCCGGGCACAGCGGAAGGCAACACAGCTAAAAAGTCCAGCACACGGTTGATGCCTACGGATTTCTTTTGCACGATGTAGGCGAGTATCATGCCGAGCAAAGCGGCGAACAGAGCTGAAAGCGTGGCAAAGCGAATGCTATTCCAGATTTCGCGGAATTTATCCCAAACATATTTAAAGTTGTTTAAAGTAAGAGACCAGTCGTAACCGATCGTTTTTGTAAAAGCGCCGTAAAGCAGCGTACCATATACGAGCAGCACGAATAAGGATACGGCGGAACAAAATGCAAGCGCGCCCCATTTTATGGCGGGGTGGGGGGCATAGGGCTTTAAAGAAATCTCCTTGCCAGTAACGGTCACATAGGAACGCCGCCCAACCCAGAAGCGCTGGATAAAGAATATGGCGAAAGAGGGCACGATCAAAAGTGTGGCAAGTATAGCGGCGGTTTTCATGTTGTACCAGCCGCTCACTTGCATAAACGCTTCCGTGGGCAGCAGGGCAAGGTCGCCGCCGATCATCATGGGGTTGCCAAAGTCGGTTAAAACCTGTATGGCGGCCATAAGCGCGCCGCCGGCCACGCCTGGGCGGCACAGCGGCCAAAATACATCTTTAAACGCTTTCCAGCGGGAAGCGCCCATGTTGTACGCGGCGTACTCCAGGTTTGTGGAAACCTTATCCATAACGCCGTATATCACGGAAAACGCGTAAGGGAAAAACGTAACGGTTTGTACGATCCATAAACCAAGCCGACCGTATATATCCACATGCAGGCCCAAGAGCTGCTTTGTGATGAGCCCTTGTATGCCAAACAAAAGGATATACGAAAGCGCCACGATAAACGGGGGCGATACGATAGGGAGCAGCGTAATAAAGCGGAAGAATTTTTTCAAAGGAGATGGCAGCTCCAGCCGGGTCATGGTGTAGGCGAATATAAAGGCGACAGCCGTACAGGAAAGGGTGGAAATCAACATCATAATCATGCTGTTGCCAAGTGCGCGCATCCATCGTGGCGTTTCGATGAGTACGGAATATTCGGCGAAAGAAGAAATGGTTATAAGCTTCCACACGGGCCAAACAACAAAATAGCACGTGAAGGCAATGATAAATAAAATAGCAATCAGGAGCAGCGGCTCGTTCTTAAGCCGTTGAAATTCTTTAAAACGCTCGCTGCTAAATCGCTTTGGCAAGGCAACCAACTCCATCCCTGTTAAGTTTAGTGCTGTGTAAACTGGATGTTGTCCATCCCTCAAAAATAATGCTGCTGCCATAAAAGGCTATATGCGAGTTGTTGTGCGGGTATGCGTTTGCGGCGGCAGGTGTATCCTGCCACCGCAAACCGATCTGTCAAATAAGCCCGCGGAAATGATCACAATCATTCCGCATGAATTTAGGAGTTCCGCCCGCAGCCGGTCTCCCAAAGGGAGCGAAGCGCTTTTGAAAAAGCAGGGCGTCTTAACGCTTGGAAATAATATCCTTGTCAAACTTTTCGACGACCGCCGTCTTCATTTCGGAAGCCTTCGTGCGGTCATAATCCACCAAATCCACCTCTTCCAGCGTAGGCAGGCCTTCAGGGGAAGGTACATCCGTCCGCACGGAATAACGGTTGGAAATGCCGGTATTCATGGCGCCGGTTTCTTGCGTGAGCAGCCAGTCGATGAATATTTTTGCGTTATCGGGGTTAGGGCCGCCCTTTATGATGGCCGCGCCGCCGATTTCGAAAGCGGTCTGCTTGGGAATAACCACGTCGATGGGGTAACCGGCCTTCACCTGCTTGTAAATGTCGTGTACCCAGCTCATGCCGACAATAAATTCGCCGGTGGCGACGGGAACGATGCATTCGCCCGCACCTTTGTAATAATGGTGCACATTTTTATCAAGCTGCGCAAAATATTGCCAGGCGGGTTCTTCGCCCAAGCGGAACATTTGGCACGCGGTAAAGATATACGCGCCGCCCGCGGTGACCGGGCTGCTGGTAACAAACAGCTGCGAATAGCGCTCGTCAAGCAAATCGTCCCAAGTGGTGGGGTATTCCAGGCCAAGCGGTTTCAGTTCCTTTTCAAAACGGTCGCGGTTGATAACCAGGCCCAGCACGCCCATATACCAGCCCTGCCAGAAATGATTGGGGTCGTTGAAACGGGCGTCCAACGTGTCGTTGTTCGGGGAGTCGTATGCTTCGAATATGCCGTCGGCAGCCAGAGGACCATATACGTCGACGGAGCCGCCAACCATTACGTCGGCCATGGGGGCTGCTTTTTCGGCCTGTGTTCTTGCGGCGACCTCGCCCGCGCCACCGAGTATGTATTCCATCTCGATGCCGGTATCGGCCTTGAATTTGTCCATAAAGGCTTTCATGTCGTCCTCATTGAGGGCAGCGTAAACTACAAGCTTGCCGCTTCCTTTGGCAGGAGCGGGGGCGGCGGGGGCAGCCGGAGCAGCCGGAGCCGGCGCGGCCGGTGCGGCGGGGGCAGCCGGGGCGGGTGTGTTGGCTGGCGGCGTGGCGGGGGCGCAGGCCGCGGTCAGCATTGTGATTGCAAGCAATAGGCAAATCAACTTCGGTGTACGCTTCATAAACATATCCTCCACTATTTTAATTTCCACAAATGCAAACGTTTGCTGTTTGTGGTAAAATGTATTCCAATATTTACGTGACCTATCATGCGCGGCGCTATACAATATGGCGGCATCAAGAGAAAAACAAAGCAAGCCGGAAAGCGTCGGCGAGAGAAAGAGCAAGTCAAGCGGGCGTCGCAGCCTATTTGGTTTCAAAAACCATATGCTGCAAAGGAGTGCCGCCGCATGTATGGCGTGTTAACATGTGTGGGTTCAATATGGTAACTTGCCTGGTTGGTGGTTGGCTGTCGCTCTGCAGCTTTGTAATGAAGGAAAGTGCGCAACGGCCAAGCTCCATGTTGGAAGGGGTGATAGTGGTAAGCGAAATTTTTGGCAGGGCGGAAAATGTAATGTCGTCAAAGCCGATAATGGAAACGTCGCGGCCAATCACAAGTCCCTTGTCCTCCGCGCATTGCATGGCGCCGATTGCAATAAAGTCGCTAAAGGCCAGAATAGCGTCAGGCGGGTTTGGATTGTCAAACAACAATTTGGCCGCGCGCAAGCCGCCATCCATGTCGGCGTTTTCACAGCTTATGATGCGCGCGTTGCGGGGCGGGATATTGTGGGCCCTGGCGGAGCGCAAAAAGCCGGTGGCGCGATCGGCGGAGGTAAAGTTGTTCGGATTGCGCGCAATATAGCATAGCCGCTTGCGCCCAAGGCCGATCAGGTATTCCGTTGCCTGAAAGGCCGCCAATTCATTGTCCATAACGGCGTAGTGCAGATCAGGCTCCAGCGTGCGGCTGCCAAGCAAAACAACGGGGATATCGAGCCCGCGAAAGACGACGTGGCTTTCGTCGCACACGGGCATAACGATTATGCCTGCAACACGGCATTCCAGAAGAGAATCGCGGTACATAACTTCTTTGCGGACATCCCAGTCTGTGTTGCACAGAAAAACGCGGTAACCGGCTTTTAGCGCGGCATCTTCCACGCATTTGGTAACTTCGGAATAATGCGGGTTGGCAATGTCGGGAATAAGCAGCCCCAGCATGTTGGAAGATTGTTTAACGAGCTGCACGGCCAGCGTATTTGGCTTGTAGCCCAGCGCCTTGGCGGTGGAAATAATGCGCTCCGTTTGTTCGGTTTTGCGCAGGCATTTACCGTTTAAAGCACGGGAAACAGTAGAATAAGATACATTGCAAACCTTTGCAACATCTTTGATTGTAACAGCCATTGCCTTTGCAATCCTTAAGCAAATGATTATTTTGTGTGTACAAGAAAACCTATAATAATTATGTGAAATCAAGAGATTCTATGTTTTTATTTTCTCACATTAAGAGCAAGATTGCAAGAGAAAATGCAAAAAAAAGAAAAGAAAAACTGCAAACGTGTGCAGAAAATGAAAAAACGAGATATTGCGGAAACATAGGCAGTCGCCGGCACAACCATGCGCGCCGAGCCGGCTTTACCGCCGCAGCATGGATGCAGGAGGAAGAGGCGACGTAAAAACAACCGTTATTCCGCGGTAAAGGCATCGTCCTTCAGCACGCGCACACAGTCGATATCGAGCAAAGCGTGTACGGCGTCGCCTTCAGCGTAGCGTTCGTGCAGCTGCGGGTTGTAAATCTCAACGGTGAGCGTGGCGGTGGCGGTTTCCATTTCGTATTCCACTTTGGAACCAAAATAGGTGGCTCTGGTGATGCGGCCGGGTATGCCGTCATCGGCGGAGGTCAGTTTGACAGATTCCGGCCGAAAGGCCAGACAGCAGGGTGAGCCGTCGGTAAGTTCCGTATTGCCTGGGTTCGGTATGCGGAATGTATGGTTTTGCAGCTGTACGACGGAGGCGTTGCCGTCTTTTCCTGCGAATGTGCCTGAAATAAAGTTTGCCTTGCCGATGAAATGCGCAACAAACTTACAATTCGGATATTCGTAGATGTCTTGCGGCGAGCCGACCTGCATCAAATCGCCGTCTTTCATGATAACGACGCGGTCGGAAATAGCCATTGCTTCGGATTGGTCATGCGTGACGTATAAACTGGTGATGCCCAGACGTTTTTGCAGCGAGCGAAGCTCGTCGCGCATGTGCTCGCGCAGTTTGGCGTCCAGATTGGAAAGCGGCTCGTCAAACAAAAGCACGCGCGGCTCTATCACGATGGCGCGCGCAAGCGCGACGCGTTGCTGCTGGCCGCCGGAAAGCTGGTTTGGGAAGCGGGTCTCCATGCCGTTGAGCTGCATCAGCTCGATCACTTTTCCGGTGCGCGCCAAAACCTCCTGTTTGGATAGCTTTTGCACTTTCAGGCCATACGCGATATTTTCCCAAATGCTCAAGTGTGGGAAAAGTGCGTAGCTCTGAAACACCATCGAAATCCCACGTTTGTTGGGGGGAACGGAGGCAACGTCGCGATCCCCGATGTGGATTTCTCCGGTCGTGGGGTATTCAAAACCTGAAATCATGCGCAAGGTCGTCGTTTTGCCGCAGCCGCTTGGGCCGAGCAGCGTTACAAGCTCGCCGTCTTCAATAGTCAGGTCGATGTGATTCACTGCCACGGTCTCGCCTTTTCCATCCGGCAGTGGAAATATTTTAGTGATATTTTGCAGCCGCACATCGCTGCTCTTGCCGCTGAATTGACGGATATCCTCGTTTTGAAATGCATGGTTGCTCATAGTGTGCTGTCCCCCTCTTGTGATGCGATTGCTCGCTGTATGGCGGCCTGCTTGGGCGCTTTCGCGCGTGGAGCCAAAAGCAGCTTCACCAGGAAGTTGATAATGGCGATAGCGATCAGTATGATGGCGATCATGATCATGACATAGGCCGCAGCGTCGGAATATTTGCTGGCCTCAAACAAGGAGAATATTTTGGAAGTAGCAAGCGACCAGCGCGGTGATACCAAAAATATAATGGCGCTGACGGCGGTCATGGCGCGCACAAAGGCGTATACAAGGCCAGAAAAGAAGGCATTGCGCAGCAAAGGCAGTGTAATGCGGCGGAAGGTATGCCCGCTGCCCGCGCCGGAGATGGTAGAGGCCTCCTCGATGGAACGGTCGATTTGCAGCAAGGTAGTGGCGCCGGATTCGATGGCGACCGGCATATTGCGGAAAGTAAATGCGGCCACGAGTATGACGGCGGTTCCGGTAAGCAGCAACGGCTGTTTGTTGAACGTGCTGATGTAACCGATGCCGAGCACCGTGCCGGGTATGGCGAATGTGAGCATAGAGGCTGTCTCCATCAGGCGGCGGCCGGGGAAGCGCTTGCGCACGGTCAAATACGCGATGACCATGCCGAGCAGGCCGCCAAGGGGCGCGGCATAGATGGCCAGCGTGATGGAGTTCTTGAGAGCGTCCCAGCCCATCGAGTATACAAATTTAAAATGATCGAACGTAAACGTATAGTTTATTCCCCATGTTTTCACGAAAGCGCCAACCAGCACCGTTCCGTAAAACAGCAGAATGACGCCGGAAACCACGCAACAGGCGGCAAAAAGTGGCCGCACGATATGCTTTTCTGTAAGGCGCTTGCGCTTTTGCGTCGGCTTGCCGGAAACGGTGACGAAGCTTTTCTTGCGCAGGAAATACTTTTGCAACAAAAAGGCGCTGACGGTGGGGAATAGCAAAATAATTGCCATGATAGAGCCGCTGTGCAGGTCGTACATGCCGGTAATGATGCGGTATGCGTCCACAGAAAGTGTAGAAAAGCTCCCCGCAATAACGGCGGGGTTGGAGAAATCCTCCAAAGACTGTATAAACACGAGGAGCGCGGCGCTGATGATGCCGGGCAAGGAAAGCGGCAGCGTTACCGTGCGAAAGATATGTCCACGGGATGCGCCCATGCTGTAAGCGGCGTCTTCCACGGAGTCGTCAATCGAATCGAGTATACCCGAAAGCGTCAGGTATGCGATGGGAAAGAAGGAAATCGCCTGTACAACGACGAGGCTGCCCAAACCGTATACGTCAAAATTTTTAATACCCAAAAGGCCTTTGGTGATAATGCCCTGCCGCCCGAAAAGAAAGATGATGGAAAGCGAAAGGATGAACGGCGGCGAGATAATAGGCAGTGTGGCGATGGCGCGAAAAAAGCGCTTGCCTTTCATTTCCGTGCGTGTGATGGCGAAAGCGAACAGGTAGCCGACCAGCGTTGCTACGATGGCCACGATCAGG